>JAVTWO010000097.1:0-36824 GCA_032229765.1 Phycisphaerales bacterium
AGTTGACCCTCGCCACCACCGGCAGCGACCGCGAGCTTGCCGAGCTCGCCCGCGCCGAGCTTCCGTCCCTCCGCACGCTTGCCGAGTCGCTCGCGAAAGAACTCAAGTCCTCCCTCGTGCAGAGCGACGACAACAAGATCGCCTCGGTCATGCTGGAGATCCGCGCCGGCACGGGGGGTGACGAGGCCGCACTGTGGGCCGCCGATCTGCTGGACATGTACCAGAAGCTCGCCTCGAAGAAGTCCTGGACCTTCGAGCCTCTGGAACTCTCTCCCGAATCCAACGCGGGGGGCATCCGCTCCGCCGTCATCAACGTCCGCGGCAGCGGGGTCTGGTCGTCTCTCTCCTTCGAGGCGGGCGTGCACTCGGTCAAACGCATCCCCGCCACCGAAACTCAAGGCCGGGTGCATACGAGCACCGCCACCGTCGCCGTCCTGCCCGAGCCCGAGAGCGTCGACGTGAAGATCGACTGGGCGAAGGACGTCGAAGAGCAAGCCACCCGCGCCCAAGGCCCCGGCGGGCAGAACGTCAACAAGGTCGAAACCGCCTGGCAGATCTTCCACAAGCCCACCGGCATCGTCATCAAGATGATGGAAGCGAAAAGCCAGCAGCAGAACCGCGAGCGCGCCCGCCGCCTGCTGCTTGCGAGGCTCTACGAAGCCGAACGCCAGCGCAAACACGCCGAGCGCTCCGCCGCTCGAAACTCCCAGATCGGTTTCGGCGACCGCAGCGAGAAGATCCGCACATACCGCTACAAAGAGGGCATCGTCGCCGACGAACGCCTGCCGGGTGAGTACGCCCTCCGCGATCTCCTCGCGGGCGATTTCACCAAGCTCACCGGTGATCTGATCGAACTACAGACGGCCCAACGTTTGGCAGAGCTTTGATTCACCCGCCCGAGCCCCTCCGATTTCAGCGGCTCACCTTGAGCGACTGGTACAGATCCTCGTACCGCTTCAGCACCGCGCGCGGGTTGAGATCATTCATCACCCACGTCCAGCCCTTGCGGCCCATCGAGTCCGCCAGCGGTTGGTCCTCGATCAAACGCCGCATCTCCTTCGCGAGCGCCGCTGGTTCCTGCGTGGTAATGATCGCCCCGCCGCTCCGCTCAAGCTCAGGCCAGATGTCCACGCCCTTGGTGGTGATCACCGGACGACCCGCCGCCAGACACTCGGTCTGCGCGAATCCCCAGTTCTCCTGATGCGTGGGCAGAACCATCATCCGAGCCGACCGCATCAGCTCGATCTTCGCGGCGCCCGTGACCAACCCCAGAAACGCCACGCGATCCTGAACTCCCAAGCGCGACACCAACCCGCGAAGCTCCGCGTCATACTCCGCGCTGCTTGGCGGCCCGGCGATCGCCAACCGAAACTCGAGCTTCTGTTTCCAAAGCTCCGCCGCCGCCTCGATGAGAAAGTTCGCGCCCTTCTTCGGGTGCAACCGCCCGAGAAACAGCACCAACGGTCCCGATCCCGGAACCTTCGCCAACGTCTCCCGAACTTCCTCGGGCCTTTCAGGCTGCTGAAACGGAACCAGATCCATCAGCAAAGGCAGCACCACCCCGCGCCCCTTCGGAAAGTGCTTCATCGCCTGCGTTCGCTCGGCCTCCGCTGTGCAATGCACCGCCGCCGCCCGCTCCAGGAGCTTCCGCCCGATAAAGAACAAGTACAGCTTTTTCAGCATCGACTGCCCGCTGGCGATCGACCAATCGTCGAGCATCCCGTGGATCGAAAGGACATACGGCACGTTCAACCGCCGCGCAATGCTCGCGAACTGCGTGTTCGTGTGGTCCCAGGGAACGTGCAGATGAAGCACGTCCGCTCCCTCCATCACCCGCGCAACCACTTCAAGGTCCGCCTTCGCAAACCGCTGAAAGACACTCGGACCCGTGGGGCGCTTGAGCTCGTAGCACCGCGGGAACCCCTTCTCGCCGCGTTTCCACGTCTCCGGCACATCGTCCGCGCACGCCGTCAGAAGATGCACGTCGTGCCCGACCTTCCCAAGCTCGCCGCACAGGTCCAGCACCGCCCGGTCAACCCCGCCGTTCTTCAGTCGGATTTCCGAGAGGTACTGAACAATCTTCATCGGCTTGCTTTCCTTGGGCGTACACGACCATCAATCCTTCGGCGTTTTCTCCGCGCTGATTTCGACCCAAGCGTAGGTTCTCGTGCACAAACTGACCAACGTCCGCAGACTTGCGGCTCTGCAACGGTTTGCTGTACACTCACGTTGACACCGAAAGCACAGCATCTCTCCGCCCGCACACGGGAGCAGCACCATGTCCGACGAGACCAACTCCTCGAACGCCACCCCTTCACCCTCTCCTCAGCCCTCCGCGTTCTCCGGCGCCGCACCCCCCATGTCCCCCGGCGAAGTGAAAGACGGCAAGGTCTTCGCCATCCTGAGCTACGTCATCACCATCGCCGGCATCCCGTTCTGGCTGCTCCCGGTCATCATGCGGAACAACGACTTCGCCCTGTACCACGCGAAACAAGCCGCGACAATCTGGATCGTTTACGCCATCGCCCTCGCCGCGGGTGTCGTCGTCAGCGTCGTGACCCTGGGTATCGGCGCGTGCATCGCCATGCCCATCGTGGCGATCATCGGCCTCGGGTTGCTCGTGCTGATCGTCATCGGTGCGCTCAACGCCATCAACGAGCAAGCTAAGCCCCTCCCCTTCA
Source organism: Phycisphaerales bacterium (assembly GCA_032229765.1). Classification (GTDB taxonomy): domain Bacteria; phylum Planctomycetota; class Phycisphaerae; order Phycisphaerales; family UBA1924; genus JACVCS01. The sequence goes on from JAVTWO010000097.1 coordinate 2,682, forward strand.
TCGGCACCTACGCCGAAAAGTGGTTCGCCGGCTTGAAGAAAGCCTGAACCACCGCTCCGCCATCCGCACCTGATCACCCATACGCTCACCCCGTGATGCAGACGCAGCACGCGGACATCGTTGTCGTTGGCGCCGGTGCCGCGGGGCTCTTCGCGTCCATCTGGGCGGGTCGCACCGCCCAGAGCTCCGCCGCGCCGTCTTCTCACCCAACCATCATCGCCCTCGACGGCGCGAAGAAACTCGGCGCCAAAATCCTCGTCGCCGGCGGCGGCCGCTGCAACGTCACCCACCACCACGTCGACGAAACCGCCTACTTCGGCTCCTCCCGCAACACCGTCCGCCGCGTCCTCGGGCGCTTCACCGTTCAGCAGACCGTCGACTTCTTCGCCGACGCGGGCGTGACGCTCAAGCGCGAAGAGACCGGCAAGCTCTTCCCCACCACCGACGACGCCAACACCGTCCTCAACGCCCTGCTGCACCAAGCCCGCGCCGCACACGTCCACATCCGCCATCCCTGGCGCGTCGGCCAGATCACCCGCGATGAATCCCCCAACGCCCAGCACCCCTTCATCATCACCCGCGCCGTCGAACAACCCGCATCGCCAACCGTCGACGAAGCCCCGCACGCCGAAGATTCCACCAACGCAAAGCCCACCGAGATCATCCGCGCCCGCCGCCTCATCCTCTGCACGGGAGGCATGGCCCTGCCCAAAACCGGTTCCGACGGGCTGGGTTACACCTTCGCCCGCACGCTGGGCCACTCCACCACCCCGCGCATCTTCCCCGCTCTGGTCCCGCTCATCCTCGACGACTCTTCTTTCATCCGCTCACTCTCAGGCATCACCCTGCCCACCACCCTCCGCGTTCTCTCAGGCACCGGCAAACAACTGATCTCCTTCACCAACTCAACCCTCTGCACCCACTTCGGGCTCTCAGGCCCCGGCCCGCTCGATATCAGCCGCTCGTACTTCGACGCCAAAGCCGCCGACCCCGCCGCCACGCTCGTGATCAACTGGCTCCCGAAGCTCACCACCGAGCAGCTCGACAGCGACCTGGTCAACGCCCGCCGATTGCCGCCTTTGAAGTTCTTCGACCGCCCCTCGCACCACCTCCCGGAGCGTCTCGCCCGCGCCCTCTGCGCCTCCGCGAACATCGACCCCCTCTCACCCTGCGACAACCTCCCCCGCGCGCAGCGCCGCGCACTCGCCCTCGCCGTCACCAACGCCCCACTCCCCGTCACCGGCTCCCGCGGCTTCACCTACGCCGAGGTCACCGCAGGCGGCATCCCCCTCTCCGAAGTCGATCCCTCCACCATGCAATCACGCCTCTGCCCGGGCCTCTACCTCGCGGGCGAAATCCTCGACGTCGACGGCCGAATCGGCGGCTTCAACTTCCAGTGGGCCTGGGCCAGCGGCTTCATCGCCGGTTCCAGCGCCGCAACCTCACTCACATCACTCGCTCTCGCATGAACACCACACCCCCTCAATCAAACCCCGGCCCGATCCTCGACGCCGACCGCTTGCCGGTCCTCGATGTCTCCCGCGGCTTCGCCCTCCTGGGCATCCTCTTCGTCAACGCATCCTTCTTCGCCCTCCCATCGATGCAAGCCGTCGAAACCGTCGCACCCCAGAACGAGGGCGTCCTCGCCCACGCCGTTCACGCCTTCACCGCCATCTTCTGCACAGGCAAGTTCTACCCGCTCTTCTCCATCCTCTTCGGCGTCGGCCTCGCCATCATGGCCCAATCCGCCGCCAACGCACAACGCTCCTTCACCGCCGTCTGGGTCCGGCGAATGCTCGTCCTCGCCCTCTTCGGCATTCTCCACATCGTCCTCTTCTGGTCCGGCGACATCCTCCTGCTCTACGCGATCGTCGGCATCTGCTCCTTTTGGCTCGCGCGTTGCTCTGTCCAAACTCTCATCATCCTCGCCGCGATCGGCTTCACACTCTCCGCTCTCCTCGCCGCAGGTGTCGGTTTCCTGACTTTTTCATACCTCGAGCCATTCCAGCAGAAAGCCGCCCTCGCACCTCAAAACCTCGACGAGTCCAAAACGTTCTTCCAAAACCTCTCCACGGTCCTCACCAGCGATCTCAGCACCTACGACCCCCGATTCGCTCAGCTCGAAACCTCCGCACTCCGCGACGGCCCCTTCCTCCACGCCTTCATCATCCGCGTCATTCAGTACCTCAGCTTCCTCCTCATCATGCTCCCCCTGATGGGCCCGCAGGTTTTCGCCTGCTTCGCGCTCGGCGGCGCCCTGCTCAAGTCCGGCTTCTTCCACAACCGCCTCCCCAAACTCCGCTCCACCCTCATCCGCTCCTTCTTCATCATCGCCCTCCCCGCACACATCGTCGCCTACCTCATCAGCCGCTCTCCCGATTCACCCGCCGTGCTCGTCGCCATCGCCATGCTCCTCACCAGCGTCCTCGGCCCGATCAGCAGCCTCGCCTACCTCGCCCTCATCCTCCGCTGGCTGACCCAGCCTCAAACGCCCTTCCTCGCACGCGCCATCGCCTCCCTCGGCCGCCTCGGCCTCACCGGCTACATCGCCGAAACCGTCATCATGTCTTTCTTCATGCTCCACTGGGGCTTGGGCTGGTACGCCGCTACGACCTACCCCGGCCGCGCCGCACTCACCATCGCCGTCTGGCTCTTCCTCGTCCTGTTCGCCAACCTCTACCTAAAGCACTTCCGCATCGGCCCGCTCGAATGGCTCTGGCGCACCGCCACCTACCTCAACCCGCCGCGGTTCAGAAAGTCCTGATCCAGCGCTCCGCCTCACACCCATCACCTCCCCAACCCACCCCACCGCCCCCACCCCACGCCCTCTATCATCGGCCCCGTGACACTCCTCTGCGTTCCCATCCTCTTCGACGACCCCGCACTCGCACTCAACGACGCCCGCGAAGCCCGCGACCGCGGCGCCGATCTCGTCGAGTTCCGCATCGACAGCTTCTTCACCGGCCTCCACGACCAGTTCGAAGCCCAAGTCGCCTCCATCGCCTCGCTCATCGAGCGCTCCCCCATCCCCTGCATCGTCACCTGCCGACCCGTGCTCGAAGGCGGGCAGTACGACGGGCCCGACGACGCCCGCATCAGCCTTTTCGAGCACCTTTCCACCCGCTTCAACCCCACGCCGCAGTACATCGACATCGAGCTCGCCACCTACGCCCGCTCCGCGAACATCAAACAAAAAGTCAACCTCGCCGTCGATCACCCCGCGCAGGTCCGTCAGGTCACCACGGGCCTCATCCTCTCCGCCCACGACTTCCACACCCGCCCGCCAGACCTCATCCGCCGCATCGAGAACATGATCGCCGAGCCCGCCGCAGCGGTGGTCAAAGTCGCCTACCGCGCACGCTCCCTCCGCGACAACCTCGAACTGCTCGACATCCTCGCCGAGATCCGCGGCGGCAAAGGCGTCGGCGGCAAACCCATGATCGCCCTCGCCATGGGCCCCTTCGGACTCATGTCCCGCGTCCTCGCACCAAAGTTCGACGCCTTCCTCACCTTCGCATCACTCCGCCGAAACACCGCCACCGCGCCGGGCCAGCCCATTATCACCGAACTGCTCGAGACTTACCGCTTCCGCTCCATCTCCTCCACCACCAAAGTCTTCGGCGTCATCGGTTACCCAGTCGAGCACTCCCTCTCCCCGCTCATTCACAACGCCGGCTTCGACGCCATCACCTTCGACGCAGTCTACCTCCCGCTCCCCGTCCCGCCCGAGTACGAACACCTCAAGGCCACCCTCCCGGCGCTCATCGACCACGTCCACCTCGACTTCCACGGCTGCTCCGTCACCATGCCCCACAAAGAGCACCTCCTCCGCCTCGCCACCGAGCTCTTCGACGAAGGTGACGGCCGCTGGTCCGTCGACCCCCTCGCCCGCGCCTGCGGCAGCGCCAACACCCTCACCATCACCCGCGACCCGCGCGGCAACGCCACCCGCATCAACCTCTCCAACACCGACGCCAGCGCCCTCGCTTCCATCCTCCGCGAAAATCTCTCGCCGAACACATCAACCGACGCCGACACGCAGCCGCTCATCGCCATCCTCGGCGCCGGCGGCACCGCCCGCGCCGCCGTCGCCGCCGCACTCTCCGTCGGCGCTCGCGTCGTCATCATCAACCGAACCCACGAAAAAGCCCTCGCCCTCGCCAGCGACTTCAACACCCAAGCCAACGGCACCCGCAAACACGCCGAGGTCCGCGTCGCCACCGAGCACGATCTGATGCACCTCAAGCCCGCCGCCGTCATCAACTGCACCAGCCTGGGCATGCAGGGCGGCCCCGCACCCGACGCCTCACCCCTCAACGACACCACACTGCGGAACCTCCCCGCCTCCGCCGTCGTATTGGAATGTGTCTACCGCCCGCTGCTTACGCCGCTGCTCAAAGCCGCGGCCATCGCGGGCCTCCGCACCATCGACGGCGCCAACCTCTTCATCCGACAAGGCGCAGAGCAGTTCGAGCAATGGACCTCTCACCCCGCTCCATCCCGCCTCTTCGATCGCATCGTCCGCGAAGAGCTGCAAACCCCGACGCCCCAGGCGTAACCGCCCAGGCTCGCGCCATCGAACCCAGCCGCGCCGCTTCGCTCCTCGACGCCCTCAGCCCCCGCGCAAACGTCCACCTCCCCGATCACATCTGCTGGTTCATCCTCTTCGGCATGCTCGACATCATGCTCACCTGGGTCATCATGCACCTGGGCGGCAGCGAAGTAAACCCCCTCGCCCGCGCCGCCATCGCCGCGATGGGCCACTGGGGCCTCATCCTCATCAAACTCGCTTCGATCATCACCGTCGTCGCGGTTGTGCAGATCCTCGCGCAGCGAAACCGCCAGCACGCACGCCAGCTCGCCACCATCGCGATCGCCATCGCCGCGTTCCCGCCCGCCTACGCGCTGATCCAACTCGCCGCCCTCGCCCTGGCCCGCACAGAGCTCGCCGCCCTGATGCTCATGCCGCACCCCTGAATCCCCCGCCTTCTGCCTTCTGTCTTCTGACTTCTGCGTTCTGCGTTCTGCCGTACCAAGTGCCTGATGCCCAGCGCCCAGTGCCTACCTCATCAATACCCACTGCTCGTCAGCAAGGTCTTGAACGATTCACCGAACACAAAGTTCCGCGCCGGGTAATCCCGCCCCGCCTGTCCGCCGCCGCCCATGTTGTTGTCCAGGTGGCTGAACATCATCTCCACCGTCCCGATCTGCTCCCACCCGTCGTCCGTCACCGCCGCCCCGCTTGAGCGGGCCGCATGCACGCTCGCATGCCGAAGGCGATGGATCGTCCCCTTCACCGTCGCGCCGATGGCGTCCATCCGCTCGATCACCGCGGTGTAGCGCAGCGTGTCCCCCGCCGTCGCGTCAACACTGATCTCCGCCCGGTTGATCTTCGCCAGCACCACGTTGTACGCGAAGTTCTCCGCGTGCCCAACCAGCACCCCGCCGGCCTGCGCCATCCCCTCCAGCATCAAACTCCCCGGCATCACAGGCACCGCGGGCAACCCCCGCTCCGCGTCCGCGGCAAAGTGGTCGTGCAGATGCTCCTCCGCAAGCGACACATTCTTGATCGCCACCAGCCGCTCCCGCGGCTTCAGCTCGATCACCCTGTCAATCCACATCCATCGCATAGTGCACGTGTGAGGCAATCGGGACGAGGCAATAGGCAATCGCAGAAATCAAGCGAAACATCTACGCGGCGCACGCACAAGGAACCGAACCCCTCTGCGATTGCCGATTCCCTATTCCCTATTCCCTATTCCCTATTCCCGAGCCTTTACCGCCCCAACTTCTTCTCGACAAAGTTCACCAGCGTCCCCACCGTGAACAGCTCCGCAACCTTCCCCAGCAACGGGTCCTTCTCCCACGACGAGAAGTCCACGTGCGGCAGCCGCGCCTTCAGCGCCGCCACGCCATCCGGCGTCACCTTGCCGTTCTGCACGTACTTCGGATCCTGCGCCACGTTTTCCGGGAACAGCTCGCCCTGCTGGATCTTGAAGCCGAAGACCTGCTCCAGCTTGAAAACGATATCCAAAAAGTCGATGCTCTCCGCCCCCAAGTCGCGCACCAGCGACGCGCTGGGCGTCACCTCATCCTCATCCACCGCGAGCGCATCAACCAGCACCGTGCGAACTTTGCCCAAAATCTCGTCGCGAGTCATGCAAAACCCTTTCCACGATCCCGCCCCATCACCCCTTCCCCCGGATTACCCGACAAGGGCCCATACTAGATCACCTCTCCCCCGATTTCTCCCCAGTCAGATGCACATCACTAACCATTCGACACGCCTTGCGATCATTTCACCGCGCCTCACAGCCGAAGCTCACGAAGCGTGAACCGCCCGCCGAAGGCCACTTCCTCTTCGTTGTTCGCATCGCGCACCGCCCCACCCCCGGGCGCCAGCAGCACCGCCTGCCCCTTGAACTCCACCGCGCCGCTCGCCTCATCGACCTTGCCCAGCGACACCGTCACGCGCAACGAATACCCCGGGCGAACGAACGCGCCGTACTTCACCGCCCGCACCGCACCCAGCACGTACCGCTTGTGCCCACCGACCGAAACACCCGCCGCCGCGTCCCGAGCTTGCAAAAACCGCCGCCCCGCCTGCACCATCGCCTCCAACATAAACACCCCGGGAAGCACCGGAAACCCGGGGAAATGGTCCTGCAAATACTCCTCCGAAAGGCTCACCTGCTTGAGCGTCGTGATCGACGTCTCATCCTGCGAAAGCACCGCATCCACCAGTTCAAACTTCATGCCCCGAGCATACCCCGCAACCATCTCCGATTCCCCACCCCACCCCCTCACCCACTCCCGCCCCTCAACACACCGCCACCTCGATCTCAGCTAACCTCTCCCCGTGCCCGCTTCGATCTTCGATCCCGCACTCTGCCTCCGTCACTGGGACTGGTCCGAGACCTCCCAAGTCGTCGCCCTCTTCACCCGCTCCCACGGCGTCATCCGCGCCCTCGCCAAAGGCGCCCGTCGCCCCGGATCCCCCTATTCAGGTGGTCTCGAAGTCCTTACCGCGGGCGAAGCGGGCCTGATCCTCAAACCCGCCGCCGACCTGCACCTCCTCACCGAGTGGGATCTGCGTCAACCGTTCAACCACCTCCGCGCCTCGCTCCCCGTTTACTACGCGGGGCTCTACATCGCCGACCTGCTCAGCCACCTAGTCATCGACGCCGACCCGCACGAATCGCTCTTCGACGACGCCATTACCGCCCTGCACGCCCTCCGCGCCGGGCCTGACAGCGTCCCGGGCGTTCTTCTCCGCCTGCAATGGTCGGCCCTCACCGAATCCGGCTACCAGCCTGATTTCGACCTCTACGCCTCCGGCCCGACCAGCTTCGACCCCACCTCGGGCACGCTCATCAAGGGCTCACCCCCCAACACCTGGCCCCTGCGTCCGCAAACGGTCACCCTTTTGCGCGCACTGAAAGTCCTGCCCAAAGACCGACCCTCCAAAGCCCCCGCGCCGGTTGTTCGCAACGCCTCGCGGTTCCTCGCGACGTACCTCGCCTGGCTCATCGGCCGCCCGCTCAACACCGCCCCGCTGGTCTTTCCGGACCTACCCGCAAACCTCGCGCCGGTTGGATCTTCCGGTCGTGCCGCCCGATAACCCGACCCCTGCATAGGGGGAGCAAGCCCGCATGAAGTCCACGCTTGGGCTTTCCGATACTTCTGTCTGCAATCTCACCCCGTCCCGCTCCCGCGGGCCCAGATTTGACCAGCCCTTCACGGGCTCGCACGCGCATGAACCCCGAACTGCTTGAAAAAGTGCTGGCCTGCAAGACGCTCCCCAGCCTCCCGGCTGTCGCGTTGAAGGTCATCGAACTCACGCAGGACGAACGCGTTCGCGCCGCCGAGCTCGCCACCACCATCGCCAACGACCAGGGCCTCTCCGCCAAACTCCTCAAAACCGTCAACAGCTCCTTCTATGCGCTCCGCAAGCCCTGCACCACGATCCAATCCGCCATCGTCATGCTCGGGTTCTCCGCCGTCAAGACCCTGGCGCTGGGCTTCTCGCTCGTCTCCGCGGTCGCCGACGGCGAAGACTCCGGCTTCGATTACCAAAGCTACTGGCGCCGAGGCTTGCTCTCGGGCATCGCCGCAAAGGTCTTCGCCCGCGCAGGCTCCAGCAAGTGCGAGGAAGAAGCCTTCCTCGGCGGGCTTCTGCAAGACATCGGCATGGTCGCCATGCACCGCGCGCTCGGCAAGGAATACGCCGAGATCCTCGCGAAGACCAACGGCGACCACCGCCTTCTGCTGAAGCACGAACTCTCCGATTTGGAAGTTTCGCACGCCGACATCGGGTCGATGCTCGCCACACGTTGGAAGCTCCCCCCCGAGCTTGCGTTGCCAATCAAGTACCACGAACGCCCCAGCGCCGCACCGACCGAGTGCCTGGACATCTGCAAAGCGGTGGGCCTGGGCAACATCGCCGCGGAGCTGCTCTCATCCAGCGAGCCGGGCGTGGTGCTCAAGCGTTTGTACACCCGCGCACAAGAGCTGTTCGCGCTCAGCCCGCCCGAGGTCGACGAGCTGATGAAGGCCGTCAACGCCGGCGCGAAGGAAGTCGCGTACCTGCTGAAGCTTGACATCGGTCAGGTCGCCGACCCCGAAGAGGTCATGCGCCGCGCAACGACACAGCTCGAAGCGATCCAGGTCCCCTTCGAGGGGGACAGCTCCGTGAACGCGGGCCCGACCACCGACGCCATCAGCGCGCTGCCCAACCGCCTGGTCTTCAACCGCAACCTCGTCACCGGGTACACGCAGGCGACGGGCGCGAAGATCCCCTTCAGCATCGCGCTGCTGCAGATCGACGATCTGAAGGACCTCCGCGAGCGCCACGGCGAGTCGTACATCGACGCCCTCTTCGCCCAGGTCGCCAAGACCCTCAAGGCCCACTTCGACGCGGCGCAGAGCCTCGTCTGCCGCTACGACGACGACCGCTTCGCCGTCGTGCTCGCGAAGCTCGACCGTGCGCACGCGACCCAAGCCGTCGACGGCGCCCGCGCCCGCATCGCCGCCGCACCGATCAACTGCCAGCCTCCGGGGCTGGTCACCATGCCCATGATGGTCACGCTCTCCGCGGGCCTCTGTCCGCTGGATACATCCACCGCCGCTCGCATCGGGTCCGCCGACGACATGGTCGACTTCGCCACCAAAGCACTCGATGCGGCCGTCCGCGCCGGCGGCGGCTGCTCACGCGTCTTCGCTCCCCGCGCCGCCTGAAACCGAACTCAACCCGCCGCGGGTTTCAACGTCGCGATCAAACGTCCCGGCGCACCAGCACCAATCGGCATCGCCTCCAGCAGCTCGCGCACGTCCTTCACCGTCACGCGCTCGATCTTGTCCAGCTCGTCGCGCAGCGAGGTGTACGTCCCCAGCGTGAGCATCTGCCGACCCAGCCGGTGCATCCGCCCCTCGGGCCTTTCGCCCGCGAGCGTCACGCCCGTCGCGGCTTTCGCCCGCACACGCCGAACATCCTCCTCCGTGATCACCGCACCGAGCCCGGCGATTTCCTTTTCGACAATCGCCCAGACCTCTTCAAGCCGATCGGGCTCGCACGCCACCAGCACGCGCGTATCGCCCGTTCCGTCCTTTGGATCGCTCGAAACCTCCGCCTCTTCCGCCAGCCCTGTTTCGATCAGCGCCCAGTGCAGCCGGCTGTTGTCCGGAGCACCGAGCAACTGCGTCATCACAAAGGCCGTGTAGCGACGATCGTCCTTCTCGTGCGGGCCTGGGGCGATCATCATCCGGTACGCCCGGCTGACCTTCGCGTCCTCAATGGTCATCTCCCCGCCCGCAACCCGCGGCGGCGGCGCGGCCCCGCCCCCCCCCGTCCGCTGCCAACGCCCGCAGAGTTTTTCGATCTGCGCAACGGCGCTCTCGAAGTCCACCTTCCCCGCCAGCGCCACCACCGTGTTGTCGGCGCTGTACCGCTTGGCGAAGTACTCACGCATCCGGTCCGAGCGAAGATCGGTGATGCTCTGCGTCGTACCGAGAACGCGGTACCCCAGCGGGTGCGAGGCGAAGTACGACTCCATCGCCGACTCGTAGAGCACCCATGTCGGCTCGTCCTTGTACATCGCGATCTCTTCGAGAATCACGCCCTTCTCGGTCTGAAAGTCCTCCTCGCGCAGCGCGGGGCGCATCATGTCCGCCAGCACGTCGGTCGCTTCGCTGAGTTTCTCAGGCAGCACCGAGGCGTAGAACGCCGTCATCTCGCTGGAGGTGTACGCGTTGCTGCGTGCGCCCATCGCGTCGAACTCGCGGTTGATGTCCTCCGCCGAGCGCCGATCGGTCCCCTTGAACATCATGTGCTCAAGGAAGTGGCTCACGCCCATGTCCTGCAGGGCCTCGTCGCGGGTGCCGGTTTTGACGAAGAACCCCGCCGAGGCGGTGTGGGCCGATGGGTCAACCTCCGCGACGATGCGAAGCCCGTTGCTCAGTTCCGCACGCTTGAACGTCTCAGCCATGCCCAGAGGATACCGACCCGAGATCGCCCGTGGCGTTCACGCCGCCATCAACAACCACCCAGCCCCCGCAGCAACCTCTCACACACCCCGCGCGGATCGTCACTGCCGCACACCACCGAACTCACCGCGATCCCCAAGCACCCCGCCTTGGCAAGCTCGCCAACATTCTCAGGGGTGATACCGCCGATGGCCAGATGCGGCACGCACCGCGCCGCACCACCATCTGCACCCGGGCCCGCCATCGCAAGATACTGCCGCAGGTACGCAACCCCGCTGGTCTCCCGCGGCTTGGTCGACGTAGAGAACATCGCCCCCACGCCGCAGACATCCGCGCCGTCGTCGATGGCCTTGCGAGCCTCGTGCACGTCATGGGTGGAAACACCGACCAGCAGCGACGAGCCCGCAAGCTTTCGGGCATCTTCGACCGACAGGTCACCCTGCCCAAGGTGCACGCCGTCGGCCCCGCTGAGCACCGCGATATCCACACGGTCGTTGATCACCACACCGACGGGCCGACCGAGCGTGGCGGCTTCTTCACGCGCAAGGCGAACCAGTTCTCTCGCCCGGCTCAAGAGCTCCCGCCCGTCAAGGTCCTTCTCGCGCAGTTGCAGACAATCCGCGCCGCCGCGAATCGCCTCCCGCGCCACGTGCATCCAAGGCTTGGCGCAGAGCGATTCGGTGATGAGCACGCACAGCCGCCACTGCGGAGACGCGCCCGCAAAGCCGAAGGCGAGCGCCAGGTCGCGCTCGATGTCGTAGAGCTCGTAGCGGAGGAGTTCGAACCGTCGGGCCGGCGAAACCTCGGGCGTGCCGACCTGATCCGACCTGACGAGCAACGACGACACTGAAGAGAGAACTGAGATGGTCTTCGCGGATTCTTCAAGCGACCGCAGCGCCTCCGCCGCCCGCTTCGCCGAGGCGATCACCACCTCACGCAGCGACGCACGCGAACCCTCCGACGCGGTCTTGATCCCCGTTCCCACATCCCCGGGCGTGTCGCGATTCGCCAGCAGATTCGACCAATCAACCCCCAGCGAACGCTCGGCTTCCGCCAGTGCGTGCCGAAGGTTCTTCAGCCGCTCGCAGACTCCCTCCGCGTTCAGCGCAAACCGCGCCACATCCTCCATCACCCGCAGCCCCTCCCGGCAGCGGTTCAGGCTCGCATCGATCATCCGAAGCGTCTGGATCATCAACCGGGAGCATATCCCCTGAGTGTTGAACTTCCCCCCATCCGTCCGGCTTCTTTTCGCATCTTTCCACCCAAACTCGCCGATACTCTCCTGACCATGAACATCGCCCCCAGCGCCACCCCCGAGCCCTGCGTCATCGTCATCTTCGGCGCCTCGGGCGACCTCACTCAGCGCAAACTCATCCCCGCGCTCTACGACCTCGACCGCCAAGGCCGACTCCCTGAACGCCTCTGCGTGCTGGGCGTCTCTCGCACCGCGATGAGCGACGAGGCCTTCCGCGATCGCATGCTCGAGGGCGTGAAGAAGTTCGCCGCGAGCTTCGACAAGGCCAAGTGGGATTCGTTCTGCCAGCGCCTGCACTACCACGCCGCCGACAGCATCAGCCCCGATATCTACGCCGGGCTCTCCAAACGCATCAACGAGCTGGGCACGCAGCACAACATCCTCCGCGCCGGCGGCATGCCCAACATCCTTTTCTACCTCTCCGTCTCCCCCAACCTCTACGAGGGCATCATCGGCAACATCGGACAATCCGGGCTCGTCGCCGAGGGGCACCGCTGGTGCACCGTCAACGCCGAGAAAATGCCCTGGCAACGCATCATCATCGAAAAGCCCTTCGGGACCGACCTCCGCACCACCATCTCGCTCAACCAAGCCCTCGGCCGCGTCTTCGAAGAAGACGCCACCTACCGCATCGACCACTACCTGGGCAAAGAACTCGTCCAGAACATCCTGGTCATGCGCTTCGCCAACACCTTCTTCGAGCCGATGTGGAACCGCCAGTACATCGACCACGTGCAGGTCACCGCGGCCGAGACCGTCGGCGTCGGTTCCCGCGCCGCGAACTTCTATGACACCGCCGGCGCACTGCGCGACATGATCCAGAGCCACCTGCTGCAGGTGCTGGCTCTCGTCGCCATCGAGCCGCCGAGCGTTTTCGACGCCGCCGCGATCATGCGCGAGAAGATCAAACTGCTGAACTGCTCGCCGACACTCTCAGACCAAGCCGCCGCGAACGCCGGCGTCTTCGGTCGCTACGGCCCCGCGGGCAGCGAGCCCGGCTATCTCCAAGAGACCGGCGTCGAAGCCTCTCGCAACACCGAGACCTATGCCGCGATCAAGCTCATGTTCGACAACTGGCGCTGGGCGGGCGTGCCCTTCTTCCTCCGCTCTGGGAAGAAAATGGCCGCCAAACTCACCGAGGTCGTCGTCCAGTTCAAGAAGCCCCCCACCAACATGTTCCGCCACTTCGACCTCGCCGTCGCCGATCGGCCCGCCAACCGCCTGATCATCTCCATCGCCCCGCGCGAGGGGATCAGCCTCCGCATCGAGGGCAAAGTCCCCGGCTCGGGCATGAAGCTCGCCTCCGCCAACCTCGAACTCGACTACCTCTCCGCCTTCGGTGGCGAAGTCATCGAGGCCTACGGCCCGCTCATCCTCGACGCCATCCGCGGTGACCGAACACTCTACAAACACCGCGACGAAGTCGAAGGCGGCTGGCGAATCTGCGAACCCTTCCTCCAAAGCCCCGTCCTCCGAACAGGGATCGAGATGTATACCCCCGGTTCTTGGGGGCCAAACCGGGCCGACGCCTTGATTGCCGCCGAAGCGCCCGAACGCCAGTGGCATAATCTGTAAGCAAATTCAGCCAGGTGATTCATCACCAAAGGTGATGATTTCAGTGCCCGATCTGGGCAATCAGCAACCACCGAATCGTCAAAAAACCCGCGTCCAAGCGCGGGTTTTTACTGTGGTGATTCTGAGACATTTCCCTGAGTTTCCCCTTGCACCCCCCCGGATTTTGCGAGTATTCTGTGAATCCGTGGGCGTTCTGCCTGCAACACCTTTTTCTCCTTTTCTTGGTAGTTTCACCTTTTTCGGGCGTTTCGCCGTCCGATACCCAGGGCAACCCATCAGGGGATTTTGTGCACGACCGTTCGAGTGATTCGTTCTTTCTTTGGAGTGGTTTTCCGCGGGGCGTTCCCGCTTGAACTGACGCGATCCGCCGAGCCTCGTTGGCTCGGTCAAGTTTGAACCGTTTTTTTCAGCAGCAGAAAGGAACCTGGATCATGATTCGCAACACCTTTGCCGCGGCATTGTGCTTCGTGGCAGCGGCCAGCATCACGCAGGCCGACACGCTCTTCAACAACGGCGACCCCGCCGCCACCGGCTCGTGCGCCACGCCCAGCCTTGTCCCCGGTATTCGTACCGGCGTGGGCAACGGCGTCAGCGGAGCGAACACCTCGCTGCTCACCGCCGCTCAGAACTCCTTCGGTAGCTCGTCGCAGTTCAACGCCGGTACCGGCGCTGCCAACGGCAACGGCTCCGGCTTCGCCGTCGGTGACGACTTCACCGTCCCCTGCGGTCAGACCTGGAGCGTCACCAACCTGCGCACCTACTTCTATCGCACGGGTCTGACGCTCTCCAACATCGGCATCTCCTCGGTCCGTTACGCGATCTGGAACGGCAAGCCCGGCACCCCCGGCGCCGCCGTGATCTTCGGCGGCCTGACCACCAACCAGCTCGCCAACACCGTCCTGTCCAACAGCGGGATCAACCGCGTCAACGCCATCCCCGGTGACGGCAACCGCCCGGTCATCGAGGCCAACATCACCCTCACCGGTGTCAGCCTCACCGCTGGTACCTACTGGGTCACCTACGCCTTCGGGACCAACGCCGGCACCGCCGGTGTCTTCACCCCGCCCAACACCCCCAGCCGCGCCACCGACAACGGCGTGCAGGGCGTGAACGTCAACACCCTGGGCACCGGCACGCTGCAGTGGAACAACGCCGTTGCCGGCACCACGGGCAACCCGCCCTTCGGCTACCCCTTCATCCTTGAAGGCACCGCCACGGGCACGATCTGCGCCCCCACCACCGAGCCTGAAATCACACTCGTCGCTGACGTCTGGTCCACCGGGTCCGCCGCCATCACCGCGGGTCAGGTGAAGTTCTTCCCCATCATCGTCACCGCCGTCGACGCGGCGAACAACACCGCCCTCGACATCGACACCGTCGGCTCCGTCGACGGCTCCAGCGTTCCGCTCAACACCACCATGGCGCTCTACTGCGCCGACGGCAACCTCGTTGCCAACGGCGTCAGCAATGACAACGGCCCGGGCACCCTCTCGCTGCTGAGCTTCGGCAAGGGCACCCGCCCCGCCTCCAGCGTCGCGGGCATCGGCGCGGGCGACACCTACAACGGTCAGAACGGCGCGACCCTCTCCGCCGGCCTCTACTACGTTGCCGTCTCCTCCAGCGGCAACACCTCCTTCACCAACGGCTTCACCAACACCGTCACCGGTGGCACCGACGGCACCGTGACCGTCCGCGTTCGCGAGGTCACCAACCAGGGCGCGGTCACCTCGCCCGACGGCGGCTTCACCGACGCCGGTCAGCTCCAGGACATCTCCCTCGGCGGCACCGCCACGGTCGTGAACACCACGATCAACTCCGGCGAGATGAAGTGGATCAAGTTCGAGATCCCCAACACCTTCCCCACCGTCACCACCTCCACCGCGCACCTGGCGATCGATACCGAGGGCTCCTCGCTGACCCCGGCCAACTCGACCGCCCTGGCGCTGTTCAAGGCTGACGGCTCTCGCGCCGCCAACCCCGGCGCGCCCTCGGGCCGCGTTGGTGGCACCGACAACCTCTCGACCCTCTCGTTCGGTAAGTTCAACGGCTCGATGGCTCGGCCCAGCAACGCCACCACCGTTGGCTACCTCTTCAACGGCCGCAGCCTCCCCGCTGCGGGCGAACCCATCGCCCCCGGCGTGTACTACGTCGCGGTCATCCCCGGGCAGACCTCCGGCGCGTTCGGTCAGGCGAACTTCGACGCCACCCCGCGCAACGCTCCCAACTCGGGCAGCCTCACCGTCCGCCTGAGCTACTACTCCGATCCGGGCGCCGCGCAGCCCCCGGCCGTGGCTGAAACCCTCACCCTCGTCGACGGCACGCGCGTCTCCAGCTCGACCGTTCCCTTCACCAAGAAGGGCGAAGTGATCTGGTTCAAGTTCAACCTGCCCGAGAACCTGCTGCCCGCCGGTGCGGATAACGCCGCGCTGGACATCGACCTCGAGGGCTCCTTCGCCTCCTACACCACCGGTCAGCCCAACCGCGCCGGCGTCGTCATCTACTTCCCCGACGGGACCCGCACCAACGCCAACCCCACCACGTTCGATGACTTCTCCTCGACGGGCGTCTTCGGTGGTCTCTCCTTCGGCAGCACCGGCAGCCGCTCCTACGCCCTGGGTCAGGCCCGCTTCAACGGGTTCTCCATGGGCACGGGCGTCATGATCCCCGGTGACTACTACGTCGGTGTCACCCGCTTCGACGGCGTCGGTGCCGCGAACTACGGTCTGACCAACTGGGACGTCAACACGACCTACGACTCCAACGCCGGGGCCGTGGCGAAGATCAACGTCTCGTTCTACAGCGCCACGACCAACGCGACCCCGAAGGTCATCGCTCCCCTGGTCGATCAGGACCTGGGCACGATCAACGCTTCGGGCTCTCCCTACACCCTCAACCAGACCCCCGCCTTTGACATCGCCGCTCGCGACATCCGCTGGTTCAAGTTCACCACCGACGCCGCGCTGACCAACGCCGGCGACAAGTGGCTGGACATCGACACCGCCGGCTGGACGGGCATCCAGGGCGTTCTGGCCCTCTTCGATAACAACGGCGTGCTGATCTCTTCGAGCCGTGCGGCTGATGCGGCGACCCCCGCCATCACGCAGCCCGGCCTCTACTTCGGTTCCACCAGCCCCACCGGTCGCGCCACGACCGCGGGCACGCCGCAGGCCTTCGCCACCAGCGTTGAACTGCCCGCCGGGACCTACTGGCTGGCCTTCACCCGCTGGAACAACGCCGCCCCGGCGACCTTCGCCGTCGGCCCGGATAGCTGGAACATCCTCGCCAACCACAACTTCGTCAACTTTGCCTCCATCGTGCAGATCCGCACGAACCTCACCGCTCCGACGCCGGCCGGTTGCAACCCCGCCGACATCGCCTGCGATGACGGCGTCCCGCTCGCTCAGGCCCCCGGTTGCACCAACAGCAACCTCGGCCCGAACGAAGGTGACTTCAACGCCTTCTTCGCCGCGGAAGGGTTCTTCTTCCAGGCTGGTCAGGGCACCGCTGCCATCGGCTCGTTCTGCGACATCGCTTGCGATGACGGCGAACCGCTGGCCGCCAACCCCGGCTGCACCAACAACGGTGTGAACGAGGGTGACTACAACTGCTTCTTCAACAACCTCTTCCTCCTCTGCACCCCGTAATGCAGGAAAGAAGAGCCAAGGGATGATGGCCGAGGTTTCAGGGTGAAGACCCACAGCCAAAGTCAATCGTCCTGAGATTCTGAAGAGCACGAAGCCCCGGATCGAAAGGTCCGGGGCTTTTTTTTCTCCGCACAAACCACCGGTAATCAGGCCCGCGTACTCGGTAAAGAAAAACCCCGAGCATTCGCCCGGGGTTGTGTGTTCAGATCAGCTCAGTGGTCGTACGGGTCGCTCACGCCTCCTCGGGCATGGCGATCTTCCGCGGGCGACGTGGCGAGCGTTCGCCGCCGCCGGACTGCCCGAACCCAGAAGGGCCCGAATCGTCACGCGGCTCGTTACCCTCTTCGTTCTCGCTCTCGTCATCGTCGTTCAGCAGCGCGTCGAGCGGGCTCTCTTCGTTGAGCAGGCCGGCCTCCATCGCGATGCGGGCGAGCTCGACACGGTTGCGCACGCCGAGCTTATTGCCCAACGCCAAACGGTGCGCCTCGATGGTCTTCCGGCTGCGGAAGAGCTTCTTCGCGATCGAAGCGGTCGTCAGCCCCTGCGCCACCAGGCGCAGGATCTCCAGCTCGCGTGGGGTCAGTACCGCCAAGCGTCCGTTGTCCACGAACTTCGCGTACACGTGCTCGATCTCGTTCGTCTCAGCGCGGTCGCGGTCGCTGGGGACCGTTCCGCGGCAGGTCACGAGGATCCGCACCGGCCCGCCTGTGACATTGGGCAATCTGCGGAGGGTCGTGCGGGTCCGCACGCCACGCCAGACCGAATGAAGCACAATGGGCCGCCCCGTCGACGCCACGCGCCGGAAAAGCTCCATCCGCTCGTTGGCCGCTTCGCTGGGCAGCAGTTCCTGAACCGTCAGCCCGGTGCGGGCGTTCTCGGGTCGCCAGTACGACAGCCGAGGGCTGACGAACAGGAATCGCCCGTCCTGATCAACAATCCCAATATCGCAGCCGGTGTCGCCGAGCAAGGTTTCCCAAAGCTCGGCCACAATCGGTTCCTTTACCTCGGGCAGAGCCCCGAGTTCGATCGAGTCCTTCGGTCGTTCCGTCATCCGTTCCTCTCCCTGAAAACAGCGGGTCCGAATCCTTGGCCCTCAGGTCACGCTTGCGAGCCTTCAGATCGATTTTGAACCGTGAACTGGTAAATACCCATACCGTCATCGAGGCCAATCTGTTCCCGAAACCCCTGCGAAGGTGTCGATCGTTCACCCAGTTAACCGATCCAAACCTTGGTTATCGGTGAACCCAAGGTCTCAGCAGATGGGCTTAAAGTGAACGAAACTGGGTTTTCTGAACAAATCAGCACCACGAAACGCTTGTTTGATCGGTAGATTGTTACCCAATAGGTCCTGAAAGGCCAACCGAAACCTGCGACAATTCCGCATAGGAATTACCCTATCCGGCAAAAACCTCCGTAGTTGCGGAGACTCCAGGCCATTCCCGGACCTCGCTCCCTTCACACGGCGGGTTACATACATATCCCGAACTTGCCACAAAGACGCAGTCCCAGTTTGGGCCAGACGACCGCTCCACGGTGATCGCGGTTTAGAGCCCGATCAGAAGGCGTTCCGGACGCTCCAAGGCGGACTTGATCGCCACCAGGAACTGAACCGCGTCGGAGCCGTCGAGCAGGCGATGGTCGTACGAAAGCGCCAGGTACATCATCGGGCGGAGGGCGATCTCGCCCGGCTTATCCGGGTGTTCCACCGGGCGGTTCTTGATCGCGTGCATGCCCAGGATGGCGGACTGGGGCGAGTTGAGGATCGGGGTGCTCATCATGGAGCCGAAAATGCCGCCGTTGGTGATGGTGAAGGTGCCGCCCTGGAGCTGATCGAGGGTGAGCTTGCCTTCGCGGGCGCGGGTGGCGAGGTCCTTGATCCCCAGTTCGATCTGCGAGAACGACAAACGCTCACACCCACGAAGCACCGGCACGGTCAGGCCCTTGGGCGTGCTGACCGCCACCGCGATGTCGGCGGACTCGTGGAACTCGACTTCCTGCTCGCCCGAGGGGCTCTTGACCAGGTACGCGTTGACGATCGGGAACTGCTTGAGCGCGTTGGCGGCGGCCTTAACGAAGAAGGACATGAAGCCCAGACCGACGCCGTGCTTCTTCTCGAACTCTTCCTTGTACTTCGTCCGCAGGGCCATGACGTTGCCCATGTCGACCTCGTTGAAGGTCGTGAGCATGGCGGCGGCGTGCTGAGCCTCGACCAGTCGCTGGGCGATGCGCTGACGCAGCGGGCTCATCTTCTCGCGGCGCGAGCCTGAGGCTTGCTGTGCAGGGGCGGTCATCGCGGGCGCGGTTGCTCGTGGCGCGGCGGCGGCGGTCTGTGCGGGCGCTGAGGGTGTCGCGATGGCGGCAAGGACGTCCTGCTCGCGGATCCGACCCGACGGGCCAGTGCCCGTCAGACGCGAAAGGTCAACGCGATTCTCTTCGGCGAGCTTGCGGGCCAGCGGCGTGGCGCGAACATCGGCGCTCGCGGCGGCGGCTGAGGCGTGCTGGCCGTTGGAGGTCGATGCGGCAACCGGCGCGGGGGCAACGGGTGCGGAAGCAACCGGGGCCGCGGGAGCAGCGGGCTTGCTCGGCGCGGGCGCGGATGCCGGTGCGGAGGCGGATTCGTCGATGCTTCCCACCACCGCGCCGATGTTCACGGTTTCGCCGGTCTTGGCGTTCTGACGCAGCACGCCCGCGGCGGGTGCGGGGACTTCCATCGTCACCTTGTCGGTCTCGATCTCCAGAACGCCCTCGTCGCGCTTGACGAAGTCGCCGGCGTTCTTCAGCCAGCGGGAGATGACGCCGGAGGTCACGGATTCACCGGCCTGGGGGATGACGATGTCGATCGGCATGGTCGTGGTCCTGGTTGATCGGGGCGTTGTGGGCCCCGTGATGTGCGGATGAAGTTCGTCGGTCAATCGTGCCCCGGGCGCTCACAGTTCGCCCCCGGAATCGTTCACTGTCGCGTGCTTTGCTTACTTGCCCTTCGCTGAGCCGCCACCCTTTGCCGCGGGTTCGTCCTTGCCCTTCGGTGCCGGCGCCACGGCCTCGCTGAGGATCAACTCCTGCGTCTTCTTGTGGGCATACTCGCTGCCCGTGGCGGGCGAGGCGCACGCCGGGCGTCCGATGTAGCCCATCTCGATCTTCGCCATCTCGCGGAAGGCGTCGGCAGCGTAGAGGTACGCGCCCTGGTTCCGCGGCTCTTCCTGAACCCAGAACCGCTTGGCGCTGCTGGGGTACTTCGCGTCGATCTTCTTCAGCAGTTCCGCGTGCAACGGATAAAGCTGTTCAAGGCGAACGATCGCCACGTCGGTCTTGCCGCTGGCGATGCGCCGCTCGTTGAGCTCGTGGTAGACCTTGCCGCTGCAGTAGAGCACCTTCTTCACGCCCTTCGCCTGGGCGGCGGTGGTGATCGTCGGGTCGTCGATGAGATGCTGGAAGGCGCCCTCGGAGAGCTCCGCAACCGTCGCGGTCTCCACACGCAGGAACTTCTTGGGCGTCATGACGATCAGCGGCTTGCGGAAGTCGCGGAGCATCTGCCGACGCAGCATGTGGAAGTGCTGCGCGCCGGTGCTCGGATAGCAGACTTCCATGTTCTCTTCGGCGCAGAGCTGCAGGAAGCGCTCGAGGCGCGCCGAGCTGTGCTCGGGGCCCTGGCCTTCATAGCCGTGGGGCAGGAGCAGGACCAGACCGGCCCAGCGTTGCCACTTCACCTCGCTGCTGGCGAGGTACTGGTCGATGACGATCTGGGCGCCGTTGACAAAGTCGCCGAACTGGCCTTCCCACAGCACGAGGCTGCGGGGCGCACCGCGGCTGTAGCCGTAGTCAAAGCCCATCACGCCGTATTCGCTCAGGGGCGAGTCGAAGACTTCGAGTCGGGCTTTCTGATCGCTGGTGATGGCGTTCAGCGGGGTGTAGCGCTCGTCGGTCTGCTCATCACGCAGAACCGCGTGGCGCTGCGTGAACGTCCCGCGGCGGCAGTCCTGCCCGCTCAGACGAACGTTGTAGCCGTCGAGAAGCAGCGAGCCGAAGGCGAGCAACTCGGCATCCGCGTGACTGAGCTTCTGCGTCTGCGGCAGCGAGGCCCGCGCCTGCAGCAAACCCTTGAGCTTCGCGTTGAGGTTGAACCCCTCCGGCACGCGACCGAGCGCGGCACAGATCTTCTCAACCACCGCGGGCTTGATCGCCGTCGCTGGCGACTTCAGGCTGTAGCTGCCCTGGATCCCCTTCCACCCGCCCTCGCCCGGCGGCGGCACGGGGTTCACCGCCTTCTGCTTCGCCGCGACCTGCGCCTGGTCCAGCGCGTTGAACTCTTCATCCACCAGCGCCTGGGCCTGCGCCTCGCTCACCACGCCCTCCGCGACGAGCTCGCGCCTGTACAGCTCCAGTGTCCCCGGGTGCTGCTTGACGTTCGCGTACAGCCGCGGCTGCGTGTACGTCGGCTCGTCCTGCTCGTTATGCCCGAACCGGCGGAAGCAGACGATGTCGACGAAGACGTCCTTGCGGAACTCGTGGCGATACTCCG
This sequence comes from Phycisphaerales bacterium, assembly GCA_032229765.1. Taxonomy (GTDB): domain Bacteria; phylum Planctomycetota; class Phycisphaerae; order Phycisphaerales; family UBA1924; genus JACVCS01. The sequence goes on from JAVTWO010000097.1 coordinate 24,157, forward strand.
CCGCGATCTGCGCCGCAACCGCGACAGCCTCGGGGTCGTCGCCGTTGACGTGCAAGACCGGGCAGTTGACCATCTTGGCGATGTCGGTGCAGTAGCGCGTGCTGCGTGCGTCGCGCGGGTCGGTGGTGAAGCCGACCTGGTTGTTGATCACCACGTGGATCGTCCCGCCGACGGTGTACCCGTCGAGCTGGCTCATCGTCAGGCACTCGGCGATCACGCCCTGCCCCGCGACGGCGGCGTCGCCGTGGATCAGCAGCGAGATGATCTTGCGCCGGTCGCGATCACCCACGCGGTCCTGCTTCGCCCGGCAGCGTCCCATCACCAGCGGGTTGACGCTCTCAAGGTGGCTGGGGTTGTTCAGCAGCGAGAGGTGGACCTTGCCGCCGCTGGGCAGTTCCTGATCACCGCTGTAGCCGCGGTGGTACTTCACGTCGCCGCCGTGGAGGTTTTTCGGATCGGACCAGGAGTCTTCAAACTCGGTGAAAAGTTTGGTCAAGTCCTTGCCCATGTAGTTCTTGAGCACCGCGAGGCGTCCGCGGTGGGCCATGCCCAGGATGACCTCTTCGGTCCCAAGCTCGCCGGCACGCTGGGTCATCCACTTCAGGAACGGGATGAGCGACTCGCCGCCTTCGAGGCTGAACCGCTTCTTGCCCTGATAGCGCTTGCCCAGGAACTTATCCAAGCTCTCGGCCTGCGTGAGCTGCTTCAGCACGACGGCCCGATCGGCCGCGGAGAGGTTGACCACGCGCGGGGCCTGCTCAAACTTCGCGAGGAACCACAGGCGCTCGTGCGGATCGGGGATGTGCGTGAACTCCAGCCCGATGGTGGAGCAATACACCTCGCGCAGGCGGGCGATGAGCTCCGCGACGGTGGCGCTGGATTTGCCCGGGATGACGCTCGTGCGGACGGAGCTGTTCAGATCGTCGGGCTTGATGCCGTGCGAGGCGGGGTCGAGGCGCGAGGGCAGGGTGACGGGCTGGTTGAGCGGGTCAATCCGAGCGGCCTGGTGCCCCTGCTCACGGAAGGCGTTGGTCAGTTCGTCCGCGGCGAGCTGAAGCGCCGGCACCCCGCCGGAGGCGCCGAGGCTCGACGAGCCGACACCCGCGCCAGCGGTGGAAAGGGCGAGGTCGAAGCCCTGGAAAAACGAGCACAGATCGGGCGGGACGCTCAGCGGGTCGGCCTTGTAGTTGTCGTACTGCTGCTGGAGATATTCGGCGTTCCAGCCGTTGACGCTGGGGGCGTAGCCGGCGCTGGGTGAGGTCATGGTCGACATATCGAATGTTCCGCTGAGCGTTCAGAGGTGCAGAAAGGCAAGGGTGCGGGCACGGTGCACACACCGGCAGCGGGCTGCAACACCGCCCCCGTTTCACCCATCGGCGAAAGGGGTTCGGCGCGTGCGGACCGACTGCTGCCCAATCGTAGTCTTTCAGGCCTGCGATCGTGGGAAGATGGGGAAAAAAGCCAAAGGACCCTCGGCGGGATACCGTCGGGCGTATGAGCACCCCGGGGACAAGCAAGAAGATCACGCTGGCGACTTTCGCGGTTCTTTTTGCGGTGATGGCCGCGGTGTCGGTGTATGTCTACTTCGACGTGCGAGCGAAGCTGAAAGCCAAGGCCCAGCCGCCGAACGCGACCTCGCCAACCCCGGCCGTGCCAACGCCCCCGCCGGATCCCGGTTTGTTGCCGAGTATTTTGCCGAAGGGGCAGGATGGGCCGAGCGGATCAAATGGGCCGACCACACCCGCAGCACCGGGGAGCTCAACGGGCACGACGGTCCCCGGCTGATTCGCAGATCGCGGCGACGGTTGACCGGCGGGAGATCATGGCGTTGCTGGTTGCCTCCTTCTTCTGCTGATCGAGCACCACACCGCCGCTGCGGCCATCAACCCCGTTGATGGCGTTGGAATCGCCGCGGCGATACGAAATCCAAAGTTGAGCAAATCCAGACTTGGAAACTCGTTGCCATAGCCATCTAATCGGTCACGAACAAGAGTTTGTGTCCAACTCGACCCATCGAGGTAAAGAAATCGCCGGCCATCGATTGCGGTCAGGAAACTCTCCGTCCACTCCGTCGCCCCGCCGCTGGCATCGAGCAGGCCCCACGGCGATTGCACCGTCGGGTAACTGCCAAGCGGAATCGTGTACGGCGTCGGACTAAGGAACCCCGCGCTGGTCTGCGCAAGTGGATTGCTCGGCAAGCCCGGAATCAACGCCGTGTTGCTGGCGTTGGGTTGATCCCACCATCCACCCAACCCCGGCCCGAAGCGGTTGGGGTCGTAGTGCACCGCCTTCAACCACTGGTCCCACGTCGGAAGAAAGAACCGCGCCCCGGCGTTGTGCGTGAAGTTGTCGGTTGGCACGTTCTGAAGACCCGAGTTCGGATCGACCGCGTAGCCGAACGTGCTCACGTCGTACGCGCCGTTCATGAACGCCGAGCGGCTTGTGCCCTGGTTGTTGTGCAGCCAGTTGCAGTAGATCGCCGCCGTTCGCCAACTGATATTCCCCACGCCCTGATTCTCGCGCCCGGGGATCACCTCGTAGCGCACGCCCGGGCCGGTGTATGACGTGTCGATCCGCGCGCCCCAGATCCCCTGCGGCGGCGAGATGAACGGGATCGCCTCGCTCGTCGGCCGCATCGACACCGCGTTCATGAACTGCACCCACTGCGAGGTGGTGATCTCAAACCGCCCGATGCGGTACTCCTCACCCACCGACCCACGCCCGTTCGCCCGGCCCGTCGTCACCAGCGGAGCATTCCCCGGCGCGCCGATGGTGACGAACTCGATGCCGTACTCATAGGTGATGCGGTTGTCAACGCCGTTGGCGATCGCCGCGGGCGTGAGCGGGATGCTCGGTGCGCCGGGTGTTGGCTGGGCGTTCACGGACCCCGCGCATACGACGGTGGCGGCAACCGCGACCGCAACCAGCGGCCGGCTTGAACGATTCGTTCCTCGCCTTCGCTTCCCAGCCCACAGCAGCCACCCGGCGAGCATCAGCCCGCCGGTAGATGGTGAAGGAATGGCCGCCGCGATCCGGAAGCCGAAGTCGTAAAACGGATAGCTTGGTAAATCGGCACTGAACTCTGCCAGAGAATTCGACCACGCAGCACTTCGACCGCTCCCCCATGCCGCGCCTTCTGAGATTCGATACAAAACGTCTGGGCTCCCGACAACCCCCTCAGTCCACTCGGTCGTCCCACCGGCGGTGTCGAGCAGGCCCCACGGCGACTGCTGGTTGGCGTAGGCACCGAGCAGCACCTGGAACTCCGAAAGGCTCGAACTCGTCCAAGCGAAGTTCCCTTGCGACGGACCGGTCTGGCCGAACTGATTGAACCCCGTCCCACCGGGCGGGCCGCCGAACATCGGCTGATCGGTCGTGTTGCTGTACGACCACCACCCCCCCTGCCCCGGCCCGTTGCGGTTGGGGTCGTAGTGCGCCGCCTTCATCCACTCGTTGAACGTCGGGATCCAGAACCGCGCGCCGGGGTTGTGCTCGCGTTGGTCGGTGAATCGCTCCCCCGTCGGGCCGGCGTAGCCGAAGGTCGTGATGTCGTACGCGCCGTTGAAGAATGCTTCTCGTGCGGTGCTCTGGTTGTTGTGCAGCCAGTTGCAGTACACCGCGGCGTTCCGCCACGAGAGCCCGCCAACAGGTGTCAACTCGCGACCGGGGATCACCCGCCAACGCGTGCCCGGACCGCTATACGTCGGATCGGGCTCAGCCCCCCAGAAGACCGGCGTGTTCACAAAGGGAATCCGATCACTCTGCGGGCGAGCCGTCGCCGCGTTCATGAACTGCACCCACTGAGCGGTGGTGATCTCCAGCCGCCCGATGCGGTACTCGTAGCTCACGCTTCCGCGGTTGTTGGCGTAACCCTGCCCCTGCCACGCGGGGTTCCCCGGCGCGCCGATGGTCACGAACTCGATGCCGTACTCGTAGGTGATGCGGTTGTCGACGCCGTTGGCGATCGCCGCGGGCGTGAGCGGAATGCTCGGTGGGCCGGGTGTTGGCTGGGCGTTCACTGACCCCGCGCACAGGCCAATGCCGGCAAAGGCTGTCAGGACGATGCCGAGGGGTTTGGCCGCGCTGGGTCGAGGCAGTTCACTCGGCGCACGGCGACCGCTCGACCACCCCTGCACCCGCGCCCACAGCGACATGAACATGACCGATCACTCCCGCTCCCTCTCCGGTCCTGAGATCAAATCAATATACCCAGCAAAGCCCATTCGTGCCCGTGAAAGTTCGGTTGCGTACGTCACATCGACCCCGGGCGTTTTGCCGAGTTTCGTGCTGAACTGCCCATCTTCACACACGCCGATCGTGCCCGCGCCCGCCTCACTGCTCATCCACCGCGTACACAAAGAACGGCAGCGAACTCGTCCCCACCACCATCATCCGCAGCGTCACCGTCTTGCACGCGCCGGGGGCGATCTCGATCGGCGACGCGACCGCCGGCTCGGGCTCGATGCCCTTCACCGCGTGAAAGAAGCTCCGCGTGTTGTCGGTCAGATCGCCCTTTCGCCACCCGCCGGCCCATTGAAGATTCACGGGCCTTTGCTTGAGTTCCGCCGCGTTGGCCTCGGGTGCGACGCCGTCGGCGATCAGCACCTGCCACGCGAGGCCTACGTCGGCGTCCTGCTTGCCGAAGCGCAGGTCGACTTTTTTCGCCTCCGTCGCGGTGTTGATGATCGTGAAGGTCAGCAGGTACTCGACGTGGTAGTTGCCGATGGTTTCGTCGCGGACGTACCCGGGATAATGCAGCATCGGCGCGGTCTGGCGCGCCTGCGGACACTCCACCGTCTGCATCTTCGGGGCGGCCATCAAAAACGCAGCGCCCGGCACATCGCCAGCCCAACGCTTGCGGTCCTCGCTTCGCTTGCTGATCGCCTCCCCCTCGCCGCGGAGCGCATCAGGCTCCACATGCGGCTTCACATCCGCGGGTTTCTTCGATCCCCCACTTGCCGCACCAAACTGCGACAGCGTCGCCGCGTCGAGCACCACGCGGTCGCCCTGCCAAACAAACGCGGGCGAGACGCCCACCACGCGCCGAAGGTGACACTTGGGCGGTTCGATGTTCAGATCCATCGCCCCCTCGCCGCTGCGGGCGCCGCGGGTTGAGGCCTCCATCGCCGCCCGTTCGATCTGATCATCGGGCGTGCTGGCGTCGATCGCCACCACGCTGATTTCGAGCGTGCTCTTCCGAGCGTAATCAATGATCCAGCCTTGATCATCGGTGAACCAACCTCGCACAATCCCCGTGAAGAAGTCGCTGGTGGTTTCGTCGTCGGGCTTGCCCTGGGCGACCTGTTCAGCTGTGCCGCTGAGCTTGGGTGATCGTCCGATGATGCGCGACTCGCCCGGGTTGATCTTCAGCGGACCCAGTTGCGTCCACGAAGAGTTCGCCATCACCCGAGCGGCGAGTCGCGACTCGGGCCCGTCCGCCTTCGCCATCGTCCCGCCCGCCTCCATGATCTGCATCACGTGGAGCGACACAGCCTGAGTTCCGATGTTCTTCGCCAGCACCACCACACGCCGACGCCGCGGCTCGGCGTTTGTCTCTCCCTTGCCGACGATCGCCGGGTTGCTCATGTGGTACAGAAAAACCTCGAACGAATCGTCGATCCCCTTGAACGGCTTCTCCAGATGCGACACTTCCTGAGCGTGCCGTTGCGTCCGCTGCCACTCCCGCACCGCCTCGCCCGACTTGGTCACAAACGGCGGCAGCACCTTCGCGGTGCTGTACAGCATGCCCGTGGACACAAAGATCTCAGGCAGATCCGAATCCACGCGATAGACCAGCGACGGGTGCTTCTTCAACGTGCCGGGCAAGAGGTACCCGGCGCACCGCGAGCACTCGTCCGCCCCCGAGAGCTTGACCAGCGTCGTCGGCGTCGGCAGCGGTGCCGCCTCGCCACCCTGCGCAAACGTCGACGATCCGCAGCAAAGAACCGCACCCGCCGCCAGCCAAGCCAGAGCCTTGCCGCCGATACGAACAGCCACAGCGTCCTTCATCTTCATTCGGCCAGTCTACCGCAAACAGAAAGCCCAACCGAGCACCACCCCGCACGCCGTCACCAAGAAAAAACACCGAGCAGTCGCTCGGTGTTCCTCGGTCTTGCTCAGGATTCCTCTGCGTTTCAAGGGACTTCCCGGTGTTCAGCTATCTCGCCTTCAGAGCGAGATTCGCCCAACCGCAAGAATCACTTCACGCCCACAAGTTCTTCCGACCGCGTCTCGGCCTTCTTCGGCGCGCTGATGCCAAGCTGCACCATCGGACCGTGCGGCTTCTTCGACTCTTCCGTCAGCATCTTCGCCGCCTCATCATCGCGGTATGTCGAGAAGAGCATCGCCTTCACCGTCGCGAACATGCCCTTGACCGACCCGAACGTGTAGTCGTTCGCGCTCGTCTCATACCCGCAGTGCACCATGCACTGCTGGCAGGCCTTGTTCCCGCTCGCACGCCCGTACCGCTCCCACTCCGTCGTCTCGATCAGTTCCTTGAACGTGTCGACGTACCCGTCCTGCAGTAGATAGCACGGCTTCTGCCAGCCGAAGATGTTGTACGTCGGCATGCCCCAGGGCGTGCACTCAAAGTCGCGCTTGCCCATCAAGAACTCGATGAACATCGGCGACTGGTTGAACTTCCAGCCCTTCTTGCGGTTGCTCATGAGCATGCGGAAGAAGCCCTGCGTCTTCTGCCGCTCCTGCATGAAGCCCTTCTGGTCCGGCGCCTTGGGATACGCGTACCCGGGGCTGACCATCATCCCCTCAACCCCCAACGCCATCATCTCATCGAAGAACTCGCGAACCGCCGCGGCGTTGGCGCCCTCGAAGAGCGTCGTGTTCGTCGTCACGCGGAAGCCCATCTTCACCGCAAGACGGATCCCCTCGATGGCCGTCTTGAACGTGCCCTCGCGGCAGACCGCGAAGTCGTGGTGCTCTTCGCTGCCGTCCATGTGCACCGAGAAGGTCAGGTACTTGCTGGGCTTGAACCACCCCGCCTCGAGCTTCTCTTTCAGCAGCAGCGCGTTCGTGCAGCAATACACGTACTTCTTCCGCGCCACCAGCCCCTCGACGATCTCCACGATCTGCGGGTGCAGCAGCGGCTCGCCCCCGGGGATCGAAACCATCGGCGCGCCGCACTCTTCCGCGGCGTTCCAGCACTGCTCAGGCGTCAACACCCGCTTGAGGATGTGCGCCGGGTACTGGATCTTCCCGCAACCCGCGCACGCCAGGTTGCACCGGAACAATGGTTCCAGCATCAACACCAGAGGATAGTGCTTGTTGCCCTTGAGCTTCTGCTTGACGATGTAGGACGCCACGGTCCACATCTGTGAAATCGGCACGGCCATAGACCCCGAGTTTAGGCCCCAATCAGGGTGTTGACGAACCCGCCCAACTCCGCGTTGCCCCCACCCCCCCACTCGCCCCCCCACTCCCTCGGCGATTTTGCAAACCGGAGCCGAACGCGATGGGCGGATCTTTCGTACACTTTCCCCGCTTGGACCAACGCACCGACAACGAGTTGCTTGAGGCTTATCGGGCCGGTGAATCCCGCGCGCTCGAAGAGCTCATCCGCCGACACCACGACGACCTGATGCGGTTTTTGATCCGCCTGACGGGTGATCGGGCCTCGGCGGAGGACGTTTTTCAGGACACCTTTCTCCAGGTTCACATCTCCGCCGACGTCTTCGACGCAACCCGCCGATTCAAACCATGGCTTTTTACAATTGCCGCGAACAAAGCCCGGGACCTTCTTCGTAGAAACGCCCGGCGGCGGGCCTTCGACCTCGACAGCCCCGTCTCCAAGTCTTCCTCGTCGGGCGACGCGACAACCTTCATGGATCTGATGCAGGTCCGGGTTGACCAGCCCTCCGACGCGGTTTCAACCGCCGAGCGCGACTCCATGGTTCAGGGCGTGATCAGCAACCTGCCCGTCTCACTCCGCGAGGTTCTTCTCCTCGCGTACTTCCAGAAAATGAGCTACAACCAGATTGCCGACGCCCTGGACATCCCGCTGGGCACGGTGAAGAGCCGCCTGCACGCCGCCGTCGCCGCTTTCGCTCGAAAGTGGCAAGTCATCAGCAAGGGCCAAACCAGTTCATGATCGACGACCGCACCAACCCGATCGACCCCGCGAGTGACCGCCTCGCCTACGAGGACGCGGAAGCACTCGACCGTCTCGTCGCCGCGGATTTCAACCTCGACCAGGTTGAACCCGCCTTCCGCGAACGGGCTTCGCGTCTGATGAGCGTCCTGGGGATGCTCGACGCACCTTTGCCTTCGTCCTCGGGCACTTCCGAAGCAACCAACCCCTCTGCGCCGTGCACCTGCGATGAGATGGTCGGGCGCTGCGTAAACCGCATCCGCCAGTTCGACGTGAACCCCGAGCACGTGCAGCTTTCACCCGCCGACGAGGACGCGCTCGAAGCCCTCGTGCAGGCGAACATGGACCCATCGCGCGTCGCCTCAGGCATGCGCGACAGAGCGGCACACCAAGCCCGCGTGCTCTCACTGCTCGACACCCCAAACGATTCCAAGAACGCCGATGCCCTGAGCGAATCCAGCCGCGAGCAGCTCATCACCCGCACACTCGCGACCATCACACGATCGGTCGAGACGCAGCAGGATCGTCTGCGGTTCATCGCCGCCGACCGTCGCCGCGAGCGTCCGCGCCTGCGCTTGGGCGATCTGATCTCCGTCGCCGCGGTGCTGCTCATCGCCGGCGCGGTCATCTGGCCCGTCCTCTCCACCGTTCGCGAATCCGGTCGTCAAGCCGCGTGCCTCGCCAACCTCAACGCCATCGCCGGCGCGTTTTCTCGCTACGCGAGCGACAACCGCGAGGCCGTCCCCATGGCCTCCGCCTCCCTCGGCGGCACCCCCTGGTGGAACGTCGGCTCGCGCCCTGAAGAATCCAACTCTGCCAACCTCTACACCCTCAAACGCGTCAAGTACGCCTCGATGGAGCAGCTCGCCTGCGCCGGCAATCCCGAGGCCGTCCGCTCCTGCAACGGCGAATCCAAACGCGACTGGGACCAGTTCCCCCACGTCTCCTTCAGCTTCATGAACGTCTTCGGACGCGCGGGCGCTTCCACCGGCGCAGTCTGGCACACCGCTCGCCCCGTCGTCCTGCTCGCAGATCGCTCCTCCGTCGTCGTCAACGCCCACCGCGGCGCACGCTTCATCGACGTGATGGAGAACTCGCCCAACCACGCGGGCATGGGTCAGAACGTCCTGCTCTCCGATCTCTCCGCCCGCTGGCTGAACACCCCGATGATCACCAGCGACGACAACATCTGGCTGCCGCAATCGCTCGAGAACGCCATCCGCCAGGCCCAGCAGATGCACCGCGGCGGCAAGGCCCAGCCCCTCCGCGGGGTCGAGACTCCCGACGACGCCGCCGACGGCTTCGTCTGCCCGTGAGCGCCACCGTGCTGAACCCGAACAATCACCGCTCACACCACCCCAAACACCAGCAAACCGACCAAATCACCACCAAAGGTGCCGTTTCATCCTCATCTTCACTCGACCCGGGGTAAAGTGCCTCCTAGCATCACCCCCTTATTCGCGAAGCGTCGGTGGGTATCCATCGCCCTTCGCGGTCGGAGTTACGCATCATGCCGAAGAACAAACCCCACAAGGGCCTGCTCAAGCGCATCCGGATCACCAAGACCGGGAAGCTCAAGCACAAGAGCGCCAACAGCAAGCACCTCAAGAGCGGCAAGAGCCCGGACCGTCTGCGCCGCCTGCGCAAGGACCGCTACGTCTCCAACGCCGAGGCCAAGGCCCTCGAAGGCCTCCTCTTCCGCCGCCTGCGTGGGCGCGACCAGCCCCGCGCCTCGCTGCGCAAGAGCCCCTCTCCGGCCGAGCGCAAAGCCGCCAAGGCCGCGAAGGCCAAGGCCGCCGGGAAGTAAACCGTCCCCCTTCGCCGCGCGGGTGTTTTCCGTGATCGAGCAATCGATCACCGACCATCGCCCCCGGCAGCCACGCATGCGGAACGGTCCGCACGCGTTTCATTTTCACCGTCCGACGGGAGAAAAAGCCAGGCGTCAATCACGCCTCCCCGTCTCGGACCCTGCAGGAGTTTCCTATGCCCCGCGTTCGTAAAGGTGCCGCCCGAGCTCAGAAGCGTAAACGCATCATGGACCTGGCCTCCGGGTATCAGAACCGCAAGCGCCACCGCTTCTGGCGCGCCCGACTCGCCGTCGTCCGCGCCGGCGTCTACGCCTACCGCGACCGCCGTCAACGCAAGCGCGACATGCGCTCGCTCTGGATCGTCCGCATCACCGCCGCCTGCCAGATGCGCGGCACGCGCTACAGCGTCCTGATGAACGGCCTCCGCCAGACCGGCATCCTGCTCAACCGCAAGATGCTCAGCGAGATCGCCATCCACGACCCCAAGACCTTCGACGCCATCGTCGAGAAGGCCGTCAAAGCCTCCAAGGCCAACAAGGGCGCCGTCAAGGCCGCCTAAGGCCGCCGAATCTGCTTCCGCCTCTCACCAACCCGGGTTTCAACCCGGGTTTTTTCTTTCCCCGCGAATACACTCCCCCGCCTTCGATCTTCTCACCAAACCCAACAACCCCCAGAGCAACGCATGATCACCTGGTGGCCCATCGTGCTCCACTCCCTCGGCGGCTACCCCCTCATCGTCGCCTGGCTCGTCCTTGGAATCGTCTCCGTCTGCCTCCATGAACTCGCCCACGGCTACGCCGCCATCCGCGTCGGCGACCGCACCCCCATCTACTCCGGGCATATGACCTGGGACCCCACCGTCCACATGGGGTTCAACGGCGTGCTCATGCTCATCTTCCTCGGTCTTCCCACCGGCTTCATGCCCATCAACCCCAGCGCCATGCGAGGGCGATCCGCCCCCGCTTTCGTCGCCGCTGCAGGCCCCTTGATGAACATCGCCATCGCGGTGCTGTGCATCATCGTTGCCGCGATGATCAACCGCTTCGCCGTCAGCACCGCAACCAGTTCCGGCGCGCTGAGCTTCATGAAAATCTTCGAACCCACCGCCACCCCCGCTGAACGCGCTGCGCTCTTCTTCATGATCGGCGCCTGGCTCAACATCGCCCTCGCCGCCTTCAACCTCCTCCCCATCCCGCCCCTCGACGGCTCGCGCATCATCGGCACCTACTCACGCAAGTACGAAGAGTTCTTCGAGTCCGAGTTCGGCCGCCTCATGGCCCTCGGCGCGTTCATCATCGCCTGGGTCTTCCTCTCCCAGTTCGTCTGGGATTACGCCATCCGCATCACCGTCTGGCTCCACGATCAAGCCCTCACCGTGCTCAGGCTGATCTGAGCACAAGATCGAGCCCCTGAAGCGCTCAGGACTTTGCTGCTTTGAGCTTTGCTCCCCCCTTCACTCCCGGTCCGCCATCGCCCGCTCGACATCCTCAACCGTCTTGGGGATCGCCCGCGTCATGACCTCGCGCCCGCGCGACGTAATCAGCACGTCGTCCTCGATGCGGATGCCCAGCTTCTTCGCGGGGATGTACACCCCGGGCTCGATGGTCACGATGTTCCCGGGCTCCAGCGGTTGCTTCGGGTCGATGTCGTGCACCTTGATCCCCAGGTGATGCCCGATGCCGTGGACGAAGTAATCGCCCAGCCCCGCGCTCTCGAGCACCGCCCGCGCCGCCGCGTCGACCTTGTACATCGGCGCCCCGGGCTTGCACGCCGCGATGGCCGCCTCCTGCGCCATGAGCACCACCTCGTACACCGCGCGCTGCTCACGCGTGAACCGCCCGCTCACCGGCAGCGTCCGCGTCACGTCCGCGCAGTACCCCGCGAACTTCGCACCCGAGTCCACCACCACCAGCTCCCCCGCTTTCGTATCGTGGTTGTTCGCGCGGTAGTGCAGCACCGTCGCGTTCAACCCCGAGCCGACGATCGACCCGAAGGCCAGCCCCTGCGCACCCGCCTCGCCGTAGGCGAACTCGATCGCCCGCTGCACCGCGCCCTCACCCACGCCCGGTGCCAGCGTGCGCATAGCGGCCGCGAACCCCAGCGCCGTGATATCCGCCGCACGCTGCACCGCGAGAATCTCCGCCCGGCTCTTGCGTGCCCGCATCGCCGCCAGCACCTGCGTGCGGTCCTCGATCGCCACGCCCGGCATCCTCTCCGTCACCTTCCGGAACGTCGCCAGATCCTCCGAAACCGCCGCGGGATAGACCGCGAAGGGGTGCAGACAGCAGAGCGACTTGCTGCGCCGCGCAGCCGCGGTGAGCATCATGGGCAGGTGCGTGGTGCGCATGATCGTGCGGAAGCCGTGCTTCGCCCGAAGGCCCGCGCCGATCTCATCACGCAGCCCGTCCCACCGGTCGGCCTCCGGGTTCATGGGCCTCAAGAACAGCACCACCCGCTTGCTCGGGTCCTCGTGCGTCGGATCCAGCAGCACGCACGCGCCCTGCTCAGTGCTGATCCCCGTGAGATAAAAGAAAAACGGATCAACCTCCCCGTGATGGTCGTCCCAAGTACCGGCGAAGACCAACCCCACGCCCTTGCCCAGTTCCTTCAGCACGCGCTCGCGCCGGTGCATGAACTCGCCGTGCGGGATCGAGCCGCTCAGGGCCGTGAGCCCCTCGCCGCCCGAACTCGCCATCGAGCGTCCAACCACCGCCGCATCCGCATTATTCGCGCGCCGAGGAGATCGCCTCGAGCCT
>JAVTWO010000097.1:36834-59867 GCA_032229765.1 Phycisphaerales bacterium
GGGCTTCCCCGCGCCGCGCCGCCTGGGCGTGCCGCCCTCGTGCAGAACCTTCCGTCGAGTTGCCGCCGCTCGTGGTGACTTGCCCATAGATCACTCAGGATACCTTCACGCCCGCCGCCCGTCCTCTTTCTTGGTCTCTCGCAAACGAATCACCACCCGCCGAACGTCCACAACCGCTTCCGCCGGGCCGATGGTCAGCCGCTTGCGCTCCGTCCCGCCCCCGCGAATCACCCTGCACGCCGCCTCGATCGCCCCGCGCGTCACCGCTCGCAAACCCCGCCCGCCACCCACACGCTCAACCGCACGCCGCAACATCTCCGCGAGCACGATCGGCTTCATCCGCCTGACGACGGCCCGATCCCACACCACGCGCGAACCGTCATTCTCCGGCGCTTCATCGCCAACCTTCGCCCGCGCCGCACCGCGCTTCGCTATCGACGCAACCAGCCGCTGCGCATCCCGCGCCGCGAGGGCCGACCGCACCGCCCCCAACTCCGCCCCCGGCATCAACTCCAGAACCCTCGGCACAACCAACCCCCGCACCTTCGACCGCAGCCCCGCCCTCGGATCCGCCGCCGCGTTCGTCGCGTCCTCACTCCACACCCACCCCGCGCGCACGCACACCCCGCGCGCGTCCTCAGGCGTCACACCCAGCATGGGCCTGATCAGCCGCACCCCGCCGCTCAACCGCGTGCTCTGCGAAATCCCCGAAAGCCCGCGCAGACCCGTCCCGCGCGCAACCGCCATGATCACCGACTCCAGCACGTCCCGCGCGTGATGCCCCGTCGCAATGAACCCCGCATCAACCTTCTCCGCCATCGATTGCAGCGCCCGCACACGCAGCCGCCTGGCCTTCGCTTCAAAGTTCCCTTTGTCATCACCCTTCACTCCGCCGCGCACGCGGATCCGCTCCACCATCACCCGCACGCCCAGCCGGCGGCCCAACTCCTCCACCGCCTCACGATCCCGCTCACACTCCGCCTCGCTCCGCAGATCGTGCACCACATGCCCCAGCACGACAAGATCGTTCGTCCCCGAAGTCAGCGAGAGCGCAATCGCAAGCGCCGACGAATCCGCCCCGCCGCTGCACGCAACCAGCGTCCGCGCCCCGGCCCCCCGCCGTCCACGCTCGCCCGGCGTGGTCAGCAACCGCCAAACCGCCCCGACCGCACGCACGAACGGATCGCTCCGCTTGATCGCGATCTCAACGCGATCCGCCTTCACCCCGCGCGCCCGCTTCACGCCCGAGTTGCCCCGGCGCACCGCTTTCACGCGCGAACCCGCCGGGCGGCATCGAGCGCGATGATCTCGAACATCACGTGCGCCGCAAGAAACGCCGTCAGCCCCGCCGGGTCACGCTCGGGCAGAACCTCCACCACATCGCCGCCCACAACATTCAAGCCTTTCAATCGTCGCAGCAGGTCGAGCACCTCCGCGCTGGTGAACCCACCGGGACACGGCGTCCCCGTGCCGGGCGCGAAGGCCGGATCGACCACGTCGATATCGAACGTCACGTACGCCGGGTGATTGCCCACGCGCTGCACGAAAGCGTCGAGCATCGCGAAGTTCACCGCTCCGCGCGACGTCCCCGCCGTCGCCAGCCCGCCGCTGGGTGGCCTGACAATCTCGTCGTACGTCGCCACCGTCACGCCGTGCTGCAGACAGAACGCCAGATCGTCCGCCGAGTTCAAGGACCCCTTGATCCCGATGGAGATCATCTTCTTCGGGTTGACGTACCCCTCCTCGATCGCACGCCGAAAGACCGACGCGTGCGAGTACTTCTCGCCCCACAGCACATCCACCGTGTCCAGGTGCGTATCAAAGTGCACCAGCGCCAGCCCGCCCGGCGGCTCACCCTGCCTCGCATAGCTCGCACGAATGTTCGCGTACGTGATCGAGTGATCGCCACCGACCGCGAACAACTTCGTCGCCGAAACGCCGCCGACACCCCCCACACCCCCCGCACCGACTTCGCCCCCCTGCTCGCTCAGACCCAGCGCAAACTCCTCCACCAGGTCCAGCGTCTGCTCGATCGAATACGGCGACACCGGCGCATCGCCCCCGTCGGCCATGCTCAGCGTTGCGCACACATCCACGTTGTGCGCCAAATGAAACCGCTTGACATACTGCGAAGCCTCGCGGATCGCCCGCGGGCCGAAGCGCGCCCCGCTGCGGTACGTCACGCCCAAATCGCTCGCCACGCCATAGATCGCCCAGTCGAGCGGGTAGTTCTCCGCCAGCACATCCTCAACCCGCGGGTATCGGCAAAAGGTGCAAATCCCCGAGTACCGAGGCGAAACCCGCGCGTCCGGAAGAACAGTCTTGCCCATATGCCCCCCAGTCTATCGCGATGAACCCTCAGCCGCCTGAAGCCGTATTCCCCGACTCCACCGCCCCGCCGCTCGCCTTGCTCGCAACAAACTTCCCGCGATACGGATTCTCGCACCCGCACTCCGGACACACCGCCTCGGCGTTTCGACGCAGGTCGTACCCGCACGTCGGGCACCGCCCGACGATGTCGCGCAGGCACCACTTGATGAACCACCGCCCATCAAAGGTGAGATACAGCCCCAGCAGCACGACGACGAAGTACGGCACAAAGCCCACCAACGCCCAAACCCATCCGCCACCGAAATCGTCATTGAAGAACACAAACTGGTCCGACTGCATCAAGCGTTCAATCACCCGCGCGACGTAAATCAGCGCCGCGGGAAGGTACAACGCCAGCAAGAGCACGCCGATCAGTCGCAGAACGAGTTTGAACCATGAGTGATCCATCATGAGCCGATACTCCTCAGAACCACACCGTTGATCCGCCGAGCGTCGGCGCGCAGCACAATCACGCACACCACAAGAACCACGCTCCAGCACACAAGCGGCTGCACGTCATTGAACGAAATCTTGGAGATCGCCTCCGTCAACTGGTCGAGCCACGCGAAGACATGTCCCGAGAACGGTTCCCGATCGGACAATCTCCGCGGCCACTTCCCAATCAGCAAAGTCATCGCAACCTGGACAAAAACATGCCCGGCGTACAGACCGACCGCCGCCGCCAGAAGTCGCACCGCCAACACCCGATGCGCGAACGAAAGCCCATTCCCCCGCGGCAGCACAAAGACACCTTCCGCGGGCGTTTCGTGCTTCACCGATTCTCCCGCCGATTCAAGCACGCCAATCCCCTTGTCCTACTCACCGTCAGGCCCACCCGCTCACTTCACCCACGAATCCTCGAACTTCATCCCCTCGGGGATCGCGGCGGTGGTCGCCTTTTCCAGCATACACGCCACCGGCGCGGCGCAGTAGTCCAGCGCGAACGAACCGGCCGGGCGGTGGTTGCCCGAGATGCCGAAGCCGCCGAAGGGCAGTTTGCTGCTCGCCCCCGCGGTGCCCGTGTTGACGTTGATGCACCCCGCGCGCACTTCGCTGAGGTACCGCTGGGCGTGCTGCTCATCGTTTGTGAAGATCGCCGCGGCCAGACCATACTTCGTCGCGTTGCTCTGCACGATCGCCTCGTCGAGGTCCTTCACCACACTGATGCGAAGCAGCGGGCCGAAGACCTCCGTATCGCACCCCGCGTCGCGCCCCGCGTCTTCCGTATCGCGCCCGAAGCGCTCCACGCGGATCACCGAAGGCGTCAAGAAGTACCCCTTGCTCGTAGTGCCCGGCGTGTCGATGGCGCTCGACGCCACCAGCACCTCGCCGCCGGCCTTGCTGGCGCTGGTCTGAAAATCCAGCACCGCCCGGCGCGACAGCTCGTTGTTGATCGGGCCCATGAACACCGGGTGCGTCGCCCGCGGCTGTCCCACCACCAGCGTGCTGGCCGTCTTGCACACCGCGCTGATGACCTTGTCGGCGATCTTCTCGTGCAGAATCGCCCGGCGCGTGCACGTGCACCGCTGGCCCGTGGTCGTGAACGCCGATCGCGCCAGTTCGAGCGCCGCCAAACGCAGATCCGCGTCGGGCATGACCACGCACGGGTTGCTACCGCCGAGCTCGAGGGCGATGATCCGCCCGGGTCGATCGAGGTTCGCCTCAAGAATCCGCCGCCCGACGCCCCAGCTCCCCGTGAACGCCACCGCGTCGAGCCCCTCGTGCTTCACCAGCGCCGAGGCGACATCCGCCCCGCCCTGCACGAGATTCACCACGCCCGGTATGTTCACACCCTCGTCGCTGAGCGCCTGCTGGAACCACTCGACCAACTGCTGACCCACCGCCGGCGCTTTGTCCGACGGCTTGAACACCACCGTGTTCCCCGTCGCGAGCGCCGGGACGATGTGCCCGTTGGGCAGGTGCGCCGGGAAGTTGAACGGCCCGAGCACCGCCATCACGCCGTGAGGCTTGAAGACGCACCGCCCCGTCCGCGTGGGCGAAAGCGTCAGATCAAACCCCGTCACGCGGCGCAGCCCACCCTCCGGCGACGGGTCGAGGGTGATCTCCACCTTGTTCGCAAGGATCGACGCCTCCTGCTTCGCCTCCCACATCACCTTGCCGATCTCGTCGCAGAGCAGGTCCGCCATCACGCCCTGATGCTGCTTGGTGATCGAAGCGAAACGATTGAGCACCGCAAATCGCTTCTCACGCGGCAGCGCCGACCACGCGGGCAAGGCCTTGCGTGCCGCCTTCACCGCCTGATCAACGTGATCGATCTTCGGTGAGCCGCTGTAGACCACGCGCTCAGGGAATGCAGGGTTGCGAGAGACAAGCGTTGAACCCTCGATGGGGATCCAAACGCCGCCCACAAAGTCGCACGGGCCGCGTGAAACGTGCGAGGGTTGAACGGCCTGGTTCGTCAACGAAGTGTTGGTCGCGGTCGGTTGCATCGCGTCGGTGCTCACTATGAAAGTGCGTGTGCGTGTGCGTCTCGTGACGGCACAGAGAACAATACGGCCCGTTCAACATTCACCAGCAGAAACCACTTAGGCCCGGGCCGTGCGTTTGCTGGCGGGCTTCTTCGCGGGCTTGCCGTTCTTGCTGACCTTCTCGCCGCTCGGCTCGGTCTTCTTCAAGGTGTCCAGCACGGTGTAGCCGCAGTCGGCGCCGGCCTTTGTTCCCAGGGCCGCGATGACCTGCTGACCGATGATCACCCGACCAGCCTTATCGATGTTGAACAATGTCTCAACTGCGCGGAACTCGCCGTCGTCGTCGATGACCGAAACGATGCCGCGGGCGGAGGCGGCGGTTGCGAGCTTCTCGTCGCTGATGGCGTCACCCAGGCGCGAGACGCGTGTGTCGCGGACGATGGAGATCTGGTCGATATCGCATTCGAGGTGGGGCCCGCCGTCGAAGGGGTCGATGCGGTTGTGGTACTTGAACCCGAGCTTTTCGAGCATCCGCCGGGCGGGGACGGTCTCAGGCCCGACCTGCGCCACGCACGCGCGGGCCTCGGGCGGGATGAGCGTGAGGTAGATTTCCTCACGCGGGAAGAGCGAGAGGATGAACTCCTTGCTCTCCTGACAGAACCGGTCGGCGTCCTCGTAGCTCATGTTGATGAACGCGCGCGTGAAGCCGTCCCAGAAGGGCGTCTGCCCGTCGGCGTTCACCGGGCCCATCATCTCCGCGAGCACACGCCGCGAGAAGAACTCGCGGTTGAGCCCCATGAAGTGGAAGCGAACGAGGGAAAGGAATCGCCCGAGTTTGGCGCGGTGCCCGCGGTACGAGGGCTGCAGGATGAGCCCGCCGATTTCGGTTGGGCCTTCTTCATCGAGATGCAGCTTCGCCATGACGTGCGAGACGCCGCTCTGGAGGACCTGGCTGAACTTTTCGACCTTGCGGAGCTCGAGTGAAAGGTTGGGCTGACCGGGGGAGCTGATCTGGGCGATGACCTGCGAGGTGCCCACCGCGCCGGTGCCGCCCTTGCCCGAGGCGTGCTCTTCCATGACGAACATGAACAAAGGCGAGCGCCCGGTGATGCTCTTGAGCCCCGAGGCGATGGGCCCGGGGACGTCGCCGTGATGGCGGGCGGGGGCGTCGCCCAGCTTGACCGAACCGTTCCCCCCGACGGCGGCATCGGACTTGGTACCGGCGCCCTTCCGCGACTTTTTCGTCTCCGTCGGCATGGCCCGGCTCTCGGCGGCCATCAGAAAGCACTGCTGCGACCAGGAGACCTTCTGCTCGATGATCTGCCGGTCGGCCGGGAGATTGATGAAGTGCACCATCTTCGCCAGCTTGACGAGCGTCGGGACGTCTTCCGCTTTGGCTTGCCTGATCAGGAACATGATGGAGCCTCGCGAGTTGAGTATCTGTTCGTATATCGGCCGTTTACGGTCGCTGAAGCAGCGTAGCCCGACAGGGTTGGGGGCGTGCCGAAGTTGGCCGAACGAATCGTCATGAATCGGGCTCGAAAACGGGCTGATGAGTTAGAAACGGGGGTGATGAGCCCACCGATATCAGGGTTTACCCTCGATCCGATGGAGCGATCGTCGGCGACCGGGCCTTCGCCCGTACTCGACCGATGAGAAGCGGGCAGTTTGGGTACCATCCGGACCTTGGGGTTTCGGGCGGTCAACGGGTCGGGGTCACAGATCGCAAGCCGACGGGGGATTGCCACCAGGCGGCTTACAGACGGGTTATGCCCGTTGGCTGGAGAGCAATGACCCTTCGTTCCCAAGAACTCCAGACGGCGGCCGACGGCGAAGTGACCCCCAAAGGGGGCACCACACCCCGCGGCGAGCACGCATCGCACGCTCAGTCCGTCTCGGGCCATGACGCTAGCTCGGCTCATTCGGCATCCTCCTCTCACCATCACCATGGGCACGGGCACGCTCGTGCGCGCAGCGATGGGCCAAAGCGCTCTTCGGCCCGCGATCATGTGGCGTTTTTGGTGGAGTTCATCCGCTCGCCGGGCCAACTTTCGAGTTTGTTCCCGACGCACCCGGAAATTGGGCGGTCGATGGTGCGGGGGCTCGATCTTGCGCGCGCAAAGGCGGTCGCGGAGCTTGGGCCCGGGACGGGGACGATCACCCGCGCGGTGCTGGAGGCGCTGCGTCCCGGGACGGCGTTCTTCGCTGTTGAACTCAACGCGCGCCTGGCGGGTTTGTTCCGCAAGAACTTCCCGGAGGTTCGGCTCTTCGAGGGCGACGCGGCGAACCTGCGGGCGTATTGCGACCAGCTTGACGTTCGGCAGCTCGACGCGGTAGTCAGCGCGTTGCCCTGGACGACGATCCCGCAGGTGATCCGCGGGAAGATTGTCGAGGCGGCCGCGAGATCGCTGAAGCCCGGGGGGATCATGACCTGGGTGACGTACCGCAGCCCGAAGATGAAGTCGGTGCGGATGTTCAACGACGAGCTGCGCGGCGCGGGGTTCCGGGTGGGCGAGGCGACGGTGGTACGTGAAGCGCTGGTGCGGGCGCACGTCTTCCACTGCGTGCTTGAGCGGTGATGCTTCTCGCGGCGGAAGGCCGGAAGAGTCTTTGCACGAAGACGCGAAGGCGCGAAGGAAGACCGGATCCGGCTTCACAAAGAGGTCGCAGAGGACGCAGAGAAGAAAAACTGGATGGTTGGGGTGGTTGCGATCAGGCGTGGAGCTGGGCTGCGTTGTTCTTTTTGCGTTCGCGTTCTGGTTCTCGATGGCCTTTCGGGTTCTCCCGGCGGTTTGGTGATATCTTCCAGCATGCGAATCGGGGCTTTCAGCGATATGGGCACCAACGCCGACTGGTTGTGGAACCAGTGCGACGGGGAGTTTGGGCGTGATTCCACCGGCGTTCAGTTCGATCATCAGGCCCGCGATGCGGAACGGGTTTTCTGTTTCAATCTGCCGTTCTTTCCGAAGGGGCAGGGCAAGCTGCCTCGCTGGAAGCGCCTGCTGCTGAAAGCCCGCGGCTCGTCGGCGTATCGACAGCACAAGGCGGACCTGGCCTTTGAGATGCTGGGGACGCAGCGTGCGAAGACGTCGATGCTGCTGTACGAGCCGCCGCCGATTGCGGGGAACTTTTACCAGGCGGCGGCGAAGTACTGCTCAACGATCTGGTCGCCCGACGAACACGCACCGGGGCATGTCACGCCCGTGGTGCTGCCGGCGTTTTGGATGCTCATGGAGGATGTGCGGAGTTTGCGGGCGCAGCAGCCGCGGGAGAGCGTCGTGCCGCTGGCGGGGGTGATCTCGGGGAAGACGGCCCTTGCGGGGCACGGGCAAAGGCTGGAGTTTCTGAAGCTGCTGCGCAAGGCGGGCGTGGAGTTGGAACTCTTCGGCATGGGCCTGCCAGGCGAAGTCGGCGGTCGCGGCGGCATCGGCAGCAAGGGGCAGATCCTGCGTGCCGCGAAGTGCACCCTGGCGATCGAGAACTACGACCAGGGCGAGATGTACGTGACGGAGAAACTGTGGGACCCGCTTTTGAGTTGGTCGGTGCCGCTGTACTTCGGCCCGCGGGCGGCGGAGAAACTGGTGCCGGCGGAGAGTTTCATCCGGATTCCGTCGCTCGACGCGCGCGGGGTCGAAGTGGTCCGTCAGGCGGTGAGCGACCCGGAGGTGCGGACCAAGAGACTCGAAGCCATCGCCGAGGCAAGGAGGCGGTGCTTGGAAGAACTGCGGTTGCCCGTGTGGTTGTCGTCACGGCTTGGGTGAGTTTTTCTGCACGAAGACGCGAAGGCTCGAAGGAAGACAGAAGACGAGAAATCGCTTCACAAAGAGGTCGCAGAGATCGCAGAGAGAAGTCAAACCGGAGTGTCTTGTCCGGAGCTGATTTCTGGATTTGAGCTTTGAGCTTTGAGCTTTGAGCTTTGAGCTTTGAGCTTTCACTTTCCAAAAACACACCGATCGTCTGTGCAGACGATCGGTGGCACGCGAAGTTGGGTTGATTCGACCGAATCAGCGGACGATGACGGTGCCGTGGGGCAGCTTGCCCACGCCGACGCGGAGGGGTGCGCGGTTGAGTGTGTCGGCTTGTTCGCCGGCGCTGCCGCCGTTCTTTTTCAGGGTGTAGAAGACGAGTTCACCCTCGCCTGCGGTGTCGTCTTTGCCGACGACGGAGAGGATGATGACCGAGCCGGTGGGGTCGGTGGTGATGCTGGTGGGGATGCTGGAGTCGGGCTGGCCTTGGATGGTGCCCAGCCCGGTCTCGAACCAGGCTTCGATGGCGCCGTCGCTGTTGAGCGCCAGAACGCTGAGCGAGCCGCCGACGAGGCCTTCGCGGACGGCGCGGGTGTTGGCGATCACGGCACGCTGACCGCTGGCGTGTAATGCGAGCCCGATCGGGGCAACGCCGACGCGGGCGTAGCCGCTGATGCGGTGGGCGGCTTGAACATGCTCGGGGGTGTTCTCGGTGGCGGGGACGAGTTCACCCGTGGAATCAAAGGCGATCGACGTCACCGCGCCGGGGTTGGGCGCGTCGGCGCCGGGGCCCTTCCCGCCCGAGGTCGCCGAACCGAGCGAGACGCAGAGGAAGGTATTGCCCGAGGCACCGGCGAACTGCCCGAAGACCGGAGTCTGCGAAGCATCAGCCATCACCACCGTTGCGCCGAAGGGCGCAAGCCCGACCTGCTCGCTATCGCGGTAGAGCTCAAAGAACGCAACCGAGCGTGACTCGGGCGCGATCACCGCGAGGAACTTTCCGCTCGGGTGCCACGCCACGTGCCACGCCTTTTCGTCGCTCTTCAGACCAAGGGCCGAGAGCGACCAGGTGGCGGTCTGTTCAAAGCCTGACGCGCCGACGCTCACCAGCGCCAGCTCAGCGCCGGACTTTCGGCACGCGGCGGCGAGGAGTGTGCCGTCGGGGCTTAGGGCAATGGCACTGGGCCCGGCGCCTTCAAGGGCCGAGGCGTTGGCGCCTTCCGGGGCCTTGGGGTTCATCGGGTCGGCCATGCTGAAGGCCAGGACGCGCTGACCGACCGCGTCGCCGTTCTTCACGCTGCCGTCGGCGCTGACGACGAAGAGCATCGAGCCGTCGACGTTCGCGGCGATGGCGCCGGGCTGGTTGCCCATCGCGCTGGGGATCGGCATGCGCGTGAACGACGTCTGCCATTCCTGCACCGTCGCGTCCGCATCGAGGATCGGCAGCTTGATCACCGTGAGCTGATCGGTAGCGCCCTTGCCCGCGGGCTTGATCATCGAAGCCGCGGTGGTTTCATCGTTCAACACCGCGAGGTACGAGCCGCGGATGGTCGTGGGATCGGGGGCGGCGTCGCTGAACCCCGAGCCCGCGCCGCCCTTGCAGCCGCTGAGGCCCATCACCGCGCCCGCAAGGGTGCAGAGCAAAAGTGCCGAGCGAACCGTCGAACGAGAGGAAGAAACCACAACACCAACACGAGCGAGCTTCATGATCAAGCCTCCGGGCTGTTTGAATGAACTGGAAAAACCGATCGGCGTTGCAATCACACGCGGCACTCTCGCCGCCCGTCTATGTGCGCAGGATACCCCATCGCCCATCGCTTTGCACGTAGACCCCGGGGCACCGATCAAGCCCGCCCCGTCCGAAAGAACCGGCAGTTCGTGCGCGATCGGCCAAACACCGCACACTTCAGCCCGATTCACACGGGCGAGAGCAGCGAATCCAGCGACAAAACCGTCCCAGCCATAGGCTGCTCGGGTTCGAGTTTCACCGGGCCATTCCGCATCGCCTGCAGCGCCTCGCGAAGGTCGGTTGGCAGCGGCGCGACAAACCGCAGCGGCTGGCTGGTGATCGGGTGACGGAACGTCAGCATCGCCGCGTGCAGCCCGACGCGGTTGAGCCCGGGCCAGTTGAGGGACTCGCGCGTGGGCAGTAACGCGCCACCGTAGAGATCGTCGGCCAGCAGCGGATGCCCGAGACTCGCCATGTGCACGCGGATCTGGTGCGTGCGTCCGGTCTTCAGTTCGACCTCCACAACACTCACGCCCATGTGCGAAGCGTCGGGGTCGATCTGCGGGCTGAGCGCGTCCTTGCGGGCGCGGTCCATGGCGCTCTCGCTGGGCACCGCGTATCGACCCAGCACGCGGTAGACCGTCAGTGCCGGCTTGCCCAGATGGTCGTGACGCACCACCTGCTTCTCACGGTGGCCTTTCTCTCGCGAAGGCGAAGGCCCCAGCGGCAGGTCGATCTGCTCGGCATCACGCTCAACATGCCCGTGCACGAAGGCGACGTAGCGCTTGTCGGTGGTGCGGTTCTCGAACTGCTGGGCGATCTTCCAGTGCGCCTGCTCGGACTTGGCGAAGACGATGACCCCCGAGGTCTGGCGGTCGAGGCGGTGCACCACGCCGGGGCGGGCGAACTCTTTGCCCACGCCGCTGAGTGAGCCGCCGAGTGAGGAGCGCTCGCGGAAGTGGAAGGCGAGGGCGTTGATCATGGTGCCGCGGTTGTGCGAGCGTGCGGGGTGGACGATGATGTCGGGGGATTTGTTGATGACGATGAGGTGCTCGTCCTCGAACATGACGTTCAGCGGGATGTCCTCGGGCACGGCATCCGGCGCGGGGGGCGGGGGGATCATCACCTCGACCAGGTCGTTCTGTCGGAGCTTGGTGGAGGCCTTGCCCAGGCGGCCGTTGACCTTCACGCCGCCCTCGTCGATGAGGGCCTGCAGCTTCGCTCGGCTCATGAACGTGATGCGATCCACCAGATACTTGTCTAGCCGCTTGTCGAGGTCGCGTTTGAGCTTGAAGGTGACCTTCTGCGCCGCGGCCGACGCCGAAGCACTTGAAACACCACCACAAGCGGGCAACGGCGCGTCGCCGTCCTCCGCCTCCGGGTCTTCATCGCTGAAGCCCCCCTCAGTCGTGGGCATTGCGTCGAGCAGATCCTCGTCGGTGATCGCCGACTTCGGGTTGCTCTGCGCCTCGCGCAGGGCCCGAGCTTCCGCCTCGGCCTGGGCCGCGTAGAAAATCGCCGACCGATCTACCTTCCCGCCCTTCGTCACCAGCTTGCTGGTCTTGGGTCGGTCATACGCCACCTCGTCAGCCTGCGAGGTCTGCTTCGACGGCACCTCAGCAGACTCACCCCGCGCGGGCACACCTTCATCGCGCCGGCTCTTCGGCGGACGATCCTTGCCGCGATCTGCGTGCTCGCTTGCCACGTCGGGCGGCCTCCGTTGCCTCGTTCTTCATCCAGCAGGCACATCCAACGCGCCGAGGACACTCACGGCTTCGCCGGCGTCTCGACACTCTTCGGCGCCAGCGGCGAGGGCTCAAAGTCGTAGCCCCACTTGGTCACCACGTTCGCCTCGCTGGGCAAACCCGCGGCGGACTTGAGCGTTTCCAGCGACGCGATCCGCTCCTTCGCGATGTTCAGCGGGACGCTCAGGCTCGAACGCTCGGCGATCGAGATCACGCGGTCGTAGTTCGTCCGCGCTTCGTCCCAGTTCTTGCCCGTCTCCGCCACGGCCGCGAGCCCGAAGGCCGAGGCGATCGCGAAGAGCTCCTTGCCCTTCACCGCGTTGGTTTCCTTCCAGACACGCTCGTACAGACCCTTCGCCTCGCTGAGCTTCTGCGCGATCTGCGCCTCGCTGAGCACGTCCTCTTTGCTCTTGGGCGTGCCGTCGGGTTCGACGGGCGCACCGGGGACCAGCCCGCTGTAGGACGAATCGAGCAGGATGTCCGCCGCCGTTAGACGCGCCATCGTCGAGACCGAGAGCTGGCCCTCGTGCTCATCGGCAAGGCGGATGAGGTTCGTCGGATTGCCAGCGGTGCGGGCGGCTTCGAACTCCTGGATCGCCGTGACCTCCGCCGCCTGTTGGCGTGCGGTCCACCAGCGGTACCCCTGAATCCCCAGCACGCCCATCGCCACCACGAACAAAACGGGCCCGCCCCAGTTCTTGAGCAGGTCAATGAAGTCCTGCGAGTACCGCGACTCGGTCAAACCGGCGCCGACTTCGATCTGCTGCTGACGCTTTTCCATCGCCATGGTGGGTCTCGACTGCTCGAAAACTCGGAAGACTCAAATGAACGAACCGGCCGGCGGGCGTGTGCCCGTGCCGACGACAAACAGACGCTGAACACCGAGTTTAGGCGAACTCAACGCGTTTCGCCTGTGGCATCGACAGCGTCCCAGAATCGCCACGGACCGATCGTGCTCGCCCAGTGCAGATCGTCGTCGCTGATCAGCCACGCTCGGCACGCGCGAGCCAAGGCCCGCACACTCACGACGTCACGCACGCTCACGCTCAGGTCGTGCGCGAAGCTCGCCCGCCCCAAGTCGCTGCGAAGGGCAACCCGCAGCACCCGGCCGGCTTCAACCCCCAGCCGCGAAGGATCGGGCGGGGCGAACGATGAGCCTTGCAGGTCGCTCGACGCGCTCGCGCACGACAGCACGAGGTCCGCGTGCCGTGCCGCTGAGAGGGCGAACGCCTCGGCCTGTTGCGCGAGTTGATCTTCAGAGGCCACAGCCTCTGTCAACCCCGGCAGATCGAGCCAGCGGACCATCACGCCGCCGAGCACCAACCCCGCGCCGACATGATCGCGCGTCGTCCCCGCGATATCCGCCACCAGTGAGACCTCGCGCCCCGAGAGCGCGTTGAGCAGCGACGACTTGCCGATGTTCGCCCAACCCGCCGCCGCGATCGTCGGCGCTCGCAACAACCGCGCGAGCCTTCGGTGCCGATCTTCCTCCGCGGGGAGTTTGAGCGTCCGCTCAACCTCTTCATCAGCCCCCTCATCACGCCCAAGCGCCGATCGCCAAAGCGTCGGCTGATTCAGCAGCACGTCGATCGCTCGCGGCGATTCGACCTTCGACAGTGTGTACAGCAGCCGAGCTTCGAGCAGGCTCGTCGCGGCGGGAAAACGCTCCGACCAATCCTCACGCGTCGGCGGTTCGTCGACCTCCGCTTCGACACCCGGCGTTTGATTCACCGCTTCGCACACCTCGCTCAAGCGTCGAAGCAATCGCTGCACGACGATGGGCGAGCCGTGGGGCATGAGCGTGGCGGCGTGCGTGCTCCACCGCGCAATCAGCCCCTCATCCTCGTTCATCAGGTTCCGCAGCGCCACTGCGCCGACGTTCACCGGTTTGATCCCGGCACGCGAGAGCATCGCATCGATATCGCCCGTGAGCTCGATCAGGGCCAGGGCCCCCCCACCGCCTCCAGCACCGCTCGGTTGCTGCCCTTCACCCCGCCTCACCTCGGCCGATACGCCGCCCTGCGCCAGGCCCGGGATCGGCGACGACAACCGCACCCGGCTTCGCCCCTCAGGCACGCGAGCGCTCCGCACGCGTCGAACGATCGTCGTCGGCGTCCGCGATGTCGTCACCTTCCTCGGCATCATCGCCGAAGAGCGACTCCCACGCCGCGTGCATGCCCATCAGCACCAGATCAGGCACGATGTGCTCGACGAGGTCGTCGTTCTCGAAGAGCAAAACCGCGTCGCCGCCGGTGGCGATGATGCGCGGGTACGCGCCGCTCATCTCGGCCGTGCGGTCGATCTGCAGGCGTGCGAGGCCCTGCACCGCACCGAGGCATCCGAGGGCGATCGCCTCGGCGGTGGTCTTCCCCAGCGGGCCGGCCGGTCGCGTGTTTCCCGTCTGCACGTTCGGCAGCGCATCGGTCTGCTGGTTCAGCGCCCGCGCCATCATCGAGACACCCGGCGCGATCACCCCACCTTTGAACACGCCAAAGGCATCCACAAAGTCCACCGTGACGGCCGTGCCCGCGTCGATCACCACGCACGCCTCGCCCGACTTGCGATGAGCCGCCAGGGCGCACAGCACGCGGTCAACGCCCACGGTGATCTCGCCGGTCAGGTCGGTGCGGATTGGCACATCGAGCGTCGCGCCGCCCTCAAAGCCCTGCACCTTCGCGCCGGGCGAGCGCAGCGTGATGATCCTCGGGCACCGCGCACCGAGCTGCTTGGTCAACGCGCTCAAAACCTGATCCGAGAACGAACGGTTCACGCTGGCGATGAGCAGCACGCCGCGGGCACTCTCCGAAGCGTCGGCCATCGCCGGCAGAAGTTCAGTCAAGGCCTGCGCGACACCCTCGACTGAGTCGTTGTTCACCACGCGCGAAGGCTGAAGCCCCACCACACCCGACCCAGCGCGGGGCTTGAGCAGGCACGCCGCACAGCGCGTGCGGGTGTTGCCGACGGAAACGAGCAGGAGCATGTCGGGTCGGTTGTCCATGGGCAACTGTAGGTAGAAACGAGCGGAAAAAAACGGTGCCAAACGCGAACGTGAACGTGAACATGAAAAGGAAAGCAGGCACCCGACAGCCCATTCCCGTTCCGTTTCGCGTTCACGTTCGCGTTCACGTTTCTCTCACCGATCGCATATCGACCGCAAGCGCGATACACTCGGCTCGTGCCGCGAGCTCGTGTGGACAGTTCGATTCAGCGTCTGGTTGTGGACGGGTTTGACTTCCCGCTCGGGGTCTATCCCATTGAGCCCATGAAGCCCAAAGAGGGGTATACGGTCCACTTTGAGTCGTCGGACGCGGACCAGCCGCCGCCGGGCTCCGGGGGAGATTCCGGCTCGTTCGACGATTCGGAAGAGTTCGAGCTCTGGCCCGACCGCTACGTCTACGACATCGTGATCCGCGCCGGTCGGCTGGAGAGTCTCTGCCGCTCGCTCTTCGCGATTTTGCCCGGGCGCATCTACCCGATCCTCGACGTGCTGGGCAACGACGCGTACCGCGAGGTTGACCCGTACCTCGCCTACGAACTCGTCGGGCAAGAGCACTTCACCGAAGCGCTGCGCCGCTACAAGGGCTGGTTCTTCGAGGACGGCCTGGTGGGCTTCGGCGCCATGAGCGACGAGCCGTTCATCTATATCTTCATCGACGAGCACAAGATCGTCACGGTTCGCGTCGAGGCCTCGCTGAAGCCCAAGATCGAGGCGGTGCTGGAGGCGTTTGATCTGCCCGAGATCGAAAAGATCGCCGGCGCTGACGCCGCGATTCACGAGCACCGTTCGGTCCTCGAAGCCCCGGCCGACCGCCCGGACCTGCTCTGCGCCGAGGAGATCATCGAAGAACTCCGCGACACCTGGGGGCTGCATCTCAACGTCGACGCGCAAAGGAATCTCGACGAGAAGGGCATCGAGCTGGGGGTCACCCCCTGGCGTGTCACCGTCCGCCTGATCGAGCCGCCGGGCTCGATGGTCCGCTATGCGGAGGTGTTTCTGACCGCCGACAGCCTCGATAAAGCTTCCGAAATCGCGGTAATCGCCGCGGAAGATCTCTACGCCTCGACGGTCGTTGCCAAACGCGGCGAATCGTCCGCGAGCAACCCGGACGATGACGAGGACGACAGCGACGAGGACCCACTGGAGGTCGACGTGCTCTTTGCCGACCGCATGAGCGAATCGGATTTCGAGCAGTTGGTCCCCGACGGCAAGGGCAAGCACCCGCGTCTGGATCAGAGCCGACTGGTGAACATCCGCTGGCTTGAGTAATCGCGGGCTGGAATGAGCGTCTTTTGACAGCCACCGCCCCCCACCTGCACACGAATCCAGCGAACACCCGAAGGGGATCTCCGAACTTTCGTCCGGACCTTCCGGGAAAGTCCTGAGACATATCTGAGAAGTTCGTATCCGTGGACAGTCATCAGCAAAAACCCTCAATATTCTACTTTCAGAACCCGAACGAAAAGGGGATTTGGGCTCTCCGCGCGCGCTCCAAGTCCATATGTGGAAAAGGTTTGCGAGAAAAGTCGCCAATGGTGGGTTTGCGTTCCGCTTGCAAAGTCGTTAGGCTCCCCGCTCAACGTCTGGTCGGACGCCTCCGCTCGGGGGAGGTGTCCCGGCGCGGTCGTATTCATTTGGAGAGCTTGCATGTCGGTGAAGATCAACGCGGCCTTGAAGTCCATCGCCTCCAACCCCTTGCCCACCATTGTTCCGATGGGTGCCGCGGCGGTTGCCGCCCCCATGCTGCTCGCCCCCGCCGTCATGGCCGGGCAAGCGGGCTCCACCAACCCGGTCCCCACTGTCCAGACAACCTCGACGCAGGGTCTGGACCTCAGCACCGCGCAGAAGCTCGCGGCCGAGGGCAAACTCGTCCGCGCCCGCGCCGAGGGGCTCTCGCAGCTCAAGCGGCACGAGGCCACCCTGACCAACGATCAACGCTCCGCCGCGATCGAAATGATCAAGAGCTTCGACGCGCGGATCGACAAGCTCCCCGAATGCGAAGTGGCCTTGCAGAAGGCCGAGCTCTTCGTGCAGGAAGGCGACCTGCGGATGGCCCAGCGCCACGCCGACGCGGTGATGAACCGCGCCGACGCCAGCGACAGCGAACAGGCCCGCGCCAAGTCGCTCATCAGCGACGTCTCGACGCAGCGCAAGGCCCTGGCGCCCCAGATCCCCGGCATGATCTCCGACGCCGCGAAGTTCTACGAGGCCGGCGACCCCAGCGCCGCCCGCCTGCTGCTCACGCAGGTCTTCCGCTCCGGCGTTGAACTGTCGAAGGAGGACCGCCTCCTCGCTGACACATACCAGATCAAGCTCATGGAACTCGACGCCCAGGTTCGCGGCGGCGCCATCGCCCTCGCTCAGCCCGGGACCGTCAAGCGCGACCCCGTCCCCGCTCAGCCCTCGCAGCCCGCTCCCGCCAGCGAGCCCGCGGCTCAGCCGGCCTCCGAACCGCTGCCCGCGATGCAGCCCGTCAACGCCGAGCCTGCCAAGTCCGAGCCTGCCAAGTCCGAGCCTGCCAAGTCTGAACCCGTCAAGGCGGAACCGGCGAAGGCCGAACCCGCGGCTGAGCCCGCCGCCGCCGCACCCGCCCCCGACGCTGCGAAGGCCGAGGGCATGAATCCTGCCCCGGCGCCCGCGGCTGAAAAGTCCGCCGACCTCATGCAACTCGCCATGAAGGCCGACGCTCAGCGGACGCTCGCCGAAGCCGACATCGCTTTCGACGGCGGTCGCTACGCCGAGGCTTTCCGCAAGTACCAGCTCGCCACCACCGCGCAGCGTGAGTACCTCTCCGCCGATGAACTCGCCCGCGCCGATCGCCGCCTGGCTGAGTGCAAGGTCCGCCTCCGTGACAACACCGGTGGCACCCTCGCCGATGACCTGCTCGACCGTCAGCGCCTCACCCGCGAGCGGGCCACGGCCGAGTTCACCAACCAGATCGACGAAGCCGCCCGCAAGCTCGCCGCGGGCAACACCACCGACGCCCGCAACCTCACCGCCGGCGCTGATGTGACGATCAAGAACGCGTCATCGTTCTTCTCTCAGGCGGAGATCGACGCCTTTTCGAAGAAGGTCGCCGACCTGAACGGCAAGATCGCGCAGGCCGAGGAAGCCGCGAAGGCCGCCGCCGCGACGGAGCGCGAGGCGAAGCTCAAGTCCGATGCTGACCTGGCGCAGGCCCGGCTGAAGGAAGAGAAGGAACGCCGGATCGTCGACGCGCTCAACCGCGTCCGCGAGCTGCAGAAAGAGCAGAAGTACACCGAGGCTCTGCAGATCGTCGATCAGGTCCTCTACCTCGATCCGAACAACCCCACCGCCCACATCCTCCGCGACGCGATCAACGACGTTCGCCAGTATCAGCTCTACGCGCAGTACAAGCGTCTGACGGGCCGTGGCGTTCAGCAGGCGGAAATGGACACGCACGAAGCGCTCCGCCCGCCGCTGCACATCATGGACTTCCCCACCGATTGGCCCGCGAAGACCTATCTCCGTACTGAGATGGGCGGGGCGATGGAAAGCCCCGAGAACCGCCGAGCCATGGCGGCCCTCGAAGGCAAGAAGATCCCCGTGCAGTTCAAGGGGGTGACGCTCGACAAGGCCCTGGCGTACATCGCTCAGAACACCCAAGTCGACGTGAACCCCAACTGGGAAAGCCTCAAGTCCATCGGCGTCGAGCCCACCGCGCGCGTCAACCTCAGCCTCATCAACGACGTCAGCGCCAAGACCGCGCTGCAGCGGGTGCTCGAGCAGCTCAAGACCGACGGCTCCTCACGCGTTGACTGGGCCGTCAGCGACGGCATCGTCAGCGTTGCCAGCGCCGAGACGATCAAGCGCCAGACCAGCACGCTGACGTACAACATCACCGACCTGCTGCTGGAAGTCCCGGATTACAAGGACGTTCCGGAGTTGGACCTCGCCCGCGTCCTCGCCCGCAAGGCCGACCTCGATACGCGGTCGGGCCCCTTCGCGAAGGCGACGCAGCGCGACGAGCGCAACGAGCGTCTGGACCGCATCCGCCGGATCACCGACCTGATCCAGCGCACCGTCGATCCGGAGAGCTGGCGCGAGATCGGCGGCGACACGGGCAGCATCAGCGAGCTCAACGGCACGCTGGTCATCACCCAGACGCCCCGCAACCACGCCGCCATCACGGGCCTGCTCAGCAAGCTCCGTGAGATCCGCTCGATGCAGATCAACATCGAGTCGCGCTTCCTGCTCGTCAGCCAGGACTACTTCGAGCAGATCGGCTTCAACCTGAGCGTTTACTTCAACGTCGGGTCGAACCAGGTGACCAACGCGCAGGCCTCGGACCCCACGATCCTTCCCAGCGATCTATTCAACTTCGCTGGCACCGGCCTGCGTCGGCAGATTTCCGGCCAGGGAACGACTACGGCAGCGCCCCCGCCGCTTGCACCGCTCAGTCAGGCCACCGTGCCGCCGGATAAGTGGTCGCCCATTGGTGTGGGCGGCAACTCGTTCGGGCTCGCTCAGGGCCTCGTTCCCGCCGCCGGGTTCGCTCGCGACGTGCTCTCTTCCGCCCCCGCCTTGGGCATCGCCGGGCAGTTCCTCGACGACGTCCAGGTCGACTTCCTCATCAAGGCCACCCAGGTTGACCGTCGCACCGTGACCCTCACCGCCCCGCGCGTGACGATCACCAACGGGCAGACCTCCAACGTCTACGTCGTCACCCAGCGGGCCATCGTCACCGACCTGCAGCCCATCACCAGCGACTCGGCCGTCGGTTTCGACCCCACCACCGGCACCGTCTCTGAAGGCGTGGTCATGCTCGTGGAAGCGGTGGTCTCCAACGACCGTCGCTACGTGACGATGAACATCGACACCTCCATCAACACCATCCGCGAGATCGCCAACCAGGCCATCTCCGCCGTTGTCGGCGGCACGCTGGTGAACTCGGCAACCACCTCCTCCTTCATCCAGCTCCCCGTCGTCACCACCACCCGCGTTCAGACGACCTCCACCGTCCCCGACGAGGACACCCTCCTGCTCGGTGGTCAGCGCGTTGTGACCGAGATCGACATCGAGACCGGCGTCCCCGTCCTCAGCAAGATCCCGATCATCAACCGCTTCTTCACCAACCGCCTGCTCTCGAAGGAAGAGTCCACCCTGATGATCCTCGTCAAGCCGACGATCATCATCCAGACCGAGGAAGAAGAGAAGAACTTCCCCGGGCTCATGGACTCCGCCCGCACCGGCCTCGGCGGCTAAGTCTCAACCGATCTGATGCCCATCGGGCAACCCAACCGGCAGCCCCGGCTTCAGATCCTCACCAACAAACAAACGCCCAAGGCACCCCGCCTTGGGCGTTTTTCTTTCTCGCCCGCTTTCAAACTCGTCGCTCGCTTCCCCCCTCCCCGCCCCACGAGCACCAGCGCCAACCCGCTGGCTCATTCCCACCCCCACCAGCCTAACCCCGACACCACCGGACAGACCCAACCGCCCCGATCCCCGGATTTCGCCTTGAAATCAATGTTTCCCCAATCCCCGCACTTCCGGCACGCCCCGCCCGAAGTTGATACAGTTTCACCCTTCGCACGGCGGCCCCCCACCCTTCCGTTCCCTCCAGGTTTTTCGCCTTCACCCGCCCCGTGCACAGCCGTTCAGAACCCCGGCATCGGACCACCGAAGTTCCGATGCTCACCAAGGAGCAAGTTCGATGCCCGCCAGTGAGTCCAGGTTGAAGGTCAAGCGTGACGGCAGCATCATTGAGGTGCAGTTCCGCGACCGCAATATTCTCGACGAAGCCAACATCCAGCAGATCGGCGAGGAGATCAAGGGCATCATCGAAGCCGAGGCCAAGCCCAAGCTGCTGATCAACTTCACCGATGTTGATCACCTTTCTTCCGCCGCGCTGGGCACGCTGATCACCATCAACAACCGCGTGCGGGCGATCGCCGGTCAGTTGCGTCTGAGCAACATCGACCCGCAGATCTACCAGGTCTTTGTGATCACGAAGCTCAACAAGATCTTCGAGATCCACGAGAACGCCGACAAGGCCCGCGCCAGCTTCAAGTAAGCCCGCGGTCGTTCCCGCTTCGACCAACCGCGCCGCGCCCGCCCCGCCTCAAAGACGTGCAATCCCGCGGCCGCGTCGCTCGAAGCGGAAACTCCAGCCTCCGAGTCAGGTTCGACACGCTCAGCCTTCCGCCACAGTTCATTCAACCGCTCCCACGCCGGGCATCGTGAGCGCCGAACGTTCACACACCCCGCAGCGAACGCACCGCAGGCATCCGTCATGGGCAACCCGTCCGCAAGCAACAACCCGAAGCCCTCCGGACCGGTCACGGGGACGTTTAACCCCGCGAACAACCGCAGCGATATCGACGCGGTGGAAAAGGCCGTGCTCGAAGCGGTGGCGGCCTTCGGCTACCCGGACGCCTCGCGCTTCGCTCTCCGCATCGCCCTCGAAGAATCCATGGTCAACGCCTTCCTGCACGGGCACCGCGGCCTGCCTGAGGAAACCACCATCGAGGTGCAGTACCGCGTCACCAACGACAACGTCACCGTGCAGATCACCGATCAAGGACCCGGATTCAACCCCACCAGCGTCCCCAACCCCACCGACGACGAAAACCTCGAACTGCCCAGCGGCCGTGGGCTCATGCTCATCCAAGCCTACATGTCCGAAGTCCGTCACGAGCTCGACGGCCGGCGGATCGTCATGGTCTACCAACGGCCCGCCGAGGGCGGGTAAGCCGGGATTGGCAATCGGGAACGGGGAATCGGCAATCGCAGAGAAGGCCAAGATCTCGGGCATCCGGGGGCTCTTGGCGATCAGGGGCCCCGTTCGACGTAGTTGAAACTGGGTCGCAGTTCGACTAGACTCTACCGTCTGTTCGTTGATTGTCGGGTTGTTGAAACGTTCAATCCGTTCAGTGCCTCAGAATGGCATCTCGCCCGTTTGGGGCGGTACCCTGAGGGACACGCATCATCCCGGGTGACCTTGCCCGGATACGGAGTTTGCCATGACGCTGAAGCTGCCGGTGTATATGGACCATGCCGCCACCACCCCGTGCGATCCGCGCGTGGTTGAGGCGATGCTGCCCTACTTCACGGAGAAGTTCGGCAACTCGGGCTCGCGCAACCACCGCTTTGGTTGGGAAGCGGAAGCGGGCGTTGACGAGGCCCGCGAGCACGCGGCCAAGCTCATCGGCGCCAGCGAGAAAGAGATCATCTTCACCAGCGGCAGCACCGAGAGCAACAACATCGCCATCAAGGGCGCCGCGTATATGTACGAGAAGGCGCCGGCGGGCAGCCGCGGGCGTGGGCACATCGTCACGTGCGAGATCGAGCACAAGGCGGTGCTCGACCCGGTGAAGCGCCTGGTGAAGGAAGGGTTCGAGGCGACGTTCCTTGAACCGCCGCGTGACGGCATCGTGACGGCGGAGATGGTCAAGAACGCCCTGCGTCCGGACACGATCCTCGTGACCATCATGTGGGCGAACAACGAGATCGGCACGATCAACGAAGTCCGCGAGATCGGCAAGCTCTGCAAAGAGCGCGGGATCATCTTCCACACCGACGCGACGCAGTGGGCCGGCAAGATGCCCGTGAACGTCGACGCGGACAACATCGACCTCCTGAGCTGGTCGGGTCACAAGATCTACGGTCCCAAGGGCGTGGGCGCTCTGTACGTCCGTCGTCACCGCCCGCGCGTCCGCCTGCAGGCCCTGCAAGACGGCGGCGGCCAGGAACGCGGCTTCCGCTCCGGCACGCTGAACATCCCGGGCATCGTGGGCTTCGGCAAGGCCTGCCAGATCGCACTGGCGGAGATGGAATCCGACGCGATCCGCCTGGGCCGGCTGCGGAAGAAGCTCGAGACCGAGATCAGCTCGCAGCTCGATACGTGTGCTGTGAACGGGCACGCGGAGAAGCGCCTGCCGCATATTGCGAACATCTCCTTCGGCTTTGTCGAGGGCGAAGGGCTCATGATGGCGGTGAAGAACATCGCCTGCTCCAGCGGCAGCGCCTGCACCAGCGCCAGCCTTGAGCCGAGCT
>JAVTWO010000098.1:0-3475 GCA_032229765.1 Phycisphaerales bacterium
GCCGATGGGGTGCCCGAGCGCCACGCCGCCGCCACAGATGTTGAGCTTCTTCTCGTCGATCCCCAGCGCCTTGATGTTGCACAGCACCTGCGCCGCGAAGGCCTCGTTGATCTCGAACAGGTCAATATCCTTCACGCCCAGCCCCGCCTTCTTCAAGACCCCCTCAATCCCGCTGATCGGT
Source organism: Phycisphaerales bacterium (assembly GCA_032229765.1). GTDB lineage: Bacteria > Planctomycetota > Phycisphaerae > Phycisphaerales > UBA1924 > JACVCS01. The sequence goes on from JAVTWO010000098.1 coordinate 182, forward strand.
GCCGCGAAAATATCCTTCGGCGTAACCCCGCTCGTGTGATACGCCACGATCTTCGCGATCGGCTTGATCCCAAGCTGCTCCGCCTTCGCCAAGCTCGCCACACACACCGCCGCCGCCCCGTCCGAAATCTGGCTCGCGTTCGCCGCCGTCACCGTCCCGTCCTTCTCAAACGCCGGCCGCAGCTTCGCCACGCCCTCCAGCGTCGTGTCCGCACGGATCCCCTCATCCGCCGAAACCCCGGGCGACTTCTTGTCCAGACATTGCTCGCCGCTCAGCGCCACGATCTCGCTCTTGAAGAACCCGTTCTTCGTCGCCTCCGCCGCCCGCTGATGGCTCTGCACCGCGAACCGGTCCTGCTCCGCCCGGCTGATCTCAAACTTCCGCGCGATATGGTCCGCGCTGTTCCCCATCGCGCACAGCTCAAACGCGCACCGCAAGCCGTCAAACGCCATGTGGTCTTCCATCGCCGCCGGGCCATACTTCACGCCCTCACGCACGCGCGCAAAGTGCGGCGCCGCCGTCATGTTCTCAAACCCGCCCGCGATCACAAGCTGGTTGTCACCCGCCTTGATCGACCGCGCCGCCTGCATCACCGCCTCAAGCCCCGACCCGCACACCTTGTTCACCGTCACCGCCGAGATCGTCTCGGGCAACCCCGCCTTCAGCGCCGCCTGCCGCGCCGGATTCTGACCCAGCCCAGCCTGCAGCACACACCCCATGATCACCTCGTCCACCGAGTCCTTGATCTTCCCCTGCTCCGCAAACACCCCCGCGATCGCGTACGACCCAAGCACAGGCGAAGGCACCTTGCTCAGCCCGCCAAAGAACTTGCCAATCGCCGTCCGCTTCGCGGCCAAAATCACCGGGGTCGTCGCTGCATTCAAATTGGACATGCCTGCTCCAGTTGCGGGTGCTCAATCAACCAAAACCATCACTCGCCGCATCATACACCCGCAACCACCACAACGCCGTGCCACCGATCGTCCGTAGGACGATCGGTGCTAAACAACGCGACACCATGAAGAACAACACAACACCGAGCAACGGATCTTCCGCAGGACGATGGTTGCTGTCTATAGCGACAACCCTTCGCCTTCACAGCTTCAACGATCAATCAACGACCCCACACCCTACCAATCATCACGAAATCCCAAACCTCACTTCGACGAATCATCCTTCGGATCGTCACCCAGCCGCTTCGGTCGGCTGCTGATCTGGAAGTTCATCGACTGCTCCGCTTTCAAAATCTGCGGCGTCGTGCTCCACCCCCACAAGCAAGGCGAACCGTGCGCCACCACCGTCGTCGGCGGATGGAAATGGAACGCCAGCGGCAGCAGATCCGCCAACGACTCGTGCGAGCCAAAGTACCGCCAGTCACGATCCAGCGACGGCACCCGGCTGCTCACCCCGCGCAGCTTCACCGGATCAACCGGGATCCACAACTCCTTCCCGTTCCCCGGATCAACCAGGCAGAACTCAACCCACGTGTGCAGCACAGGCTTGTCCGACTTCGCCCGCGCTCGCCCCGCCTGCGTGTTGTCCAATCCGATCACCAGCCGCGCCGGAATCCCCGCCGCTCGCAGCGCCGCCACCGTCACCGTCGCCAGATCGTGAGGCGAGCCCAACCCCTCCTTCAACGTCTGCATCGCCCCGCGCAGCTCAAACCCCTCGAACATCTGCGTCCGGTTGTAGTTCAGTCCGTCACCACGATTCCGCACGCTCTCGACGCACCGCCCCACGATCATCTTCGCCACCCGCACCGGCGCGATCGTCTTCAGGTCCACACCCTCCGTCCACTCTTTGACCTTCTCCGCAAAGAACTTGTCGCTCTCCGACTTCTCCGCGCTGGTGATCACATAGTCCACGAACATCATGGGCTTGAAGGTGCTCGCCGCCGACTCGGGCCACTTCCCGTCCTTGGGCCAAGGGATCTGCATCGCCAGCTTCTCGTCGAGGCGAGTCGCCGCGCACGCCATCCCGATCTCCACCCGCAAGCGAACCTCGGTGGTGTCCTTCTGCCGCGCTTCCCACTTCGCCAGCCGAACACCCGATTGGTACCCCTTGATGTACTCGGGCGTCAGATCCTCCTCACGCCCCTGCACCGTCAGCCGACTCTTGAAGTTCGCGGGGATAAACCGGCTCGCCGCCGTCCGCTCCAAAACCGGGAAGACCACCACCGCGGTGTCAAACTTCAACGCCGACCCAATCGGCATCCCCTTCTCGTCGATCTTCTCCTCAGCTCTCAACAGCAGATTCGTCGTCGCCAGCCAGTGCGCCTCGCTCCCCTTGATCAAAACCTTCGGGCCCCAAGCCTCCCCCGGCGCCATCTCGCCCGGTTCCGTCGGATCCGTCACCTTCCGCGGCTGATCAGATTTCTTCTTCTTCGGAATGATCTCCGAAGGCGGCACACCCTTGGGCAAACCCCCCGCGCCGCCGCCGGGCACCTGCGCGAGGCTCTGCCCCGCGAGCATCATCAGCACCGCCGCCGCCGCACACACAACCCCGGTCGTCCGCGCCTTCGTGCCGTTCTGCATCGTCAACCCTTTCGGAGTCGTCCGTGACAAGTTCCCCACGATGCTCCGTTGTACCCGCAATGCTCTTCGCACCAGATGCGCCGTCAGACGCACGCCCGCGCGATTGGTTCCGCGAGCAACTCACTCGCCCGCCGGAGCCGCCCCGACGCTGGGCTGCGACAAAGGCCTGAACCCCAGCTCGCCAGGCGTGGGCAGATCCTTCAGCGACGACAGCCCGAAGGCGTCCAGGAACCCCTTGCTCGTGCTGTACAGCAGCGGGCGACCGAGCTCTTCCGACCGACCGGCAATCGTCACCAGCCGCCGATCGGTCAGGGACTTGAGGACCTCGCCGCAGGCCACGCCGCGAATGGCCTCGAGCTGGGCCCGGGTGATGGGCTGGCGGTAGGCGATGATGGCCAGGGTGTCGATGGCGGCCCGGCTGAGCTTGCTCCCGGCCCCCAGCCCCTGGAGGGTCGCGATGACCGACCGGAACTGGGGCAGGGTCATCATGCGGTAGCCGCCGGAGACTTGTTCGATCCGAAACGACCGGCCGGAGGCTTGATATTCGCTGTTCAGGGCTTCGACGGCGCGGGCGATGAGGTCGAGGGCGGAGCCATCGTCGTTCTTGGGCTTTTTGCGGGATTTCTTGGCGGGTTTGACCTCGGCAGCGGGGGGAGGGGGGGTGTCGGAGTTAGGGGGGTTGGGGGGGGTGTCAATTGTGGCGCGCGGCACAATGGCGTCGTCCCCTGCGGCGGGGGTGGGCATACCGAAAGCGACCCCA
>JAVTWO010000098.1:3485-9390 GCA_032229765.1 Phycisphaerales bacterium
GGGCGCCGCTGCACCTTCGGCCCCGCCGGCCCTCTCGGCTCGCCCCCTCCGGCGGGGGTGCTCACCCCTACGGGTCCCCCTAAGCGGGTGGGGCTGACGGGGCGGGGGCTGGTGATGATCAGGGCTTCTACCGAGGGCATGAGTGCGCGCGCACGGGCGTCCGTCGGGTCGGTTGTTTCGGCGGGGGCGTCGAGGACCGCGGTGGGGGGGACTGGGTTGGAAGTTTCAGAAGAGTTGGTTTCGTGCTCGTTCATCGTCGAGATCCGTCGCGACTGCTTGGGTGCTTGCTCGGGCCGATCCGTCGGCGGCGAGGTGGGCGGTTGTGCTGAGCACCAAGATAGCCACCTTGCGGGGGCGGTGCATGGTACATTCCCGGCATGAAAGCGGTGATCCTGGCGGTGCTGGCGGGTTTGTGCTGGGCGACGGGTGAGCTGTGCACGAAGCTCGTGCTGGACTCGAAGGAGGTCGGACCCATCACGGCGGTGACGGTGCGGTGCGTGGTGGCGATGCCGATCATGCTGTTGGTGTACATGATCGCGGTACCGATGATGAAGAGTGAGCCGACGGAGTGGATGAAAGCGCCGCCGGGGGTTTTGTGGAAGCTGGTGCTGGGCTCGGGGGTTGTGGCGGGTGCGCTGGCGCTGGTGTTTTTCTATTCGGGGCTGAAAGCGGGTGAGATCAGCGTGGTGAAGCCGATCGCCTTCACGGTTGCGCCCGCGGCGGCGGTGTTGCTTGGGTGGTGGATCTTGGGTGAGAAACCTTCGGCTCAGAAACTCGCGGGGGTTGCGTGTGTGCTGATCGGCGTGGTGCTTATCGCGACGGCGAAGAAGCAGGTGGTTGTGGAAGATGCGGCGAAGATCGGGGACGCGCAGGGGAACACTGATCGTCTTCAATGAGAGTTGACGTGTAGGGGAGCACCGATCATCTTTGACGAGGTTTCACATGCAGGGGAGCACCGATCGTCTTTGACGATCGGTGGCACGGGGAACATCGATCGTTTTTGACGGGGTTTCACATGCAGGGGAGCACCGATCGTCTTTGATGATCGGTGGCACGTGGGTGTTATGCGCTGGCGCGGAGTTGTTGGCGTTGGGCGCGGTCGTCGTTGATGATGACGGACTGGTCGTTGGAGAGGCCTTCTTCGATGGAGCGGGCTTTTTGGCGGAGTTGGCTTTCGATGACGTAGAGGCTGCGGGCGTGTTGGATGCGGCCGCGGAGGGGGCCGACCATGAGGACGCGGAGAGCGACGGGGCATTGGGGGAGGTCGAGCCCGTCGGGGCCGATGCGGGCGATGGAGCCGTCGTCGAACTCGTCGCTGGTCTGCATGAGTTTGGAGAAGGAGGCGACGAAGCGTTCGATGCTTTGCCGCATGGGGTTATCGGGGCCCAGGAGGAGGAAGCGGTCTTCGCCCAGGTGGCAGAGGAAGGAGCCCGGGATGGGGTCGGTGATGTGTCGGCGGATGTGTGAGGCGACTTCTTTGATGATGCTGTCGCCGGTGGCGTAGCCCATGGTGGCGTTGAGCTCGCCGAAGCCGCGGAGATCGATGAAGGCGGCTTCGATGGGCGCGTTGGAGGATTCGTCCCAATCGCCTCGGAGGAGTTCTTCGATGCGCATGTCGGCGGCGACGCGAGCGGGGAGGCCTGTGAGGGGGTCGACCTCGCGGCCTGGGGCTTCGGCCTGGCTGGCGGCGGCGGCGGCGAGGAGAGCGCGGAGGGGGACGACGAAGGTTTCGCCCGCGTCGTCGTGGAGGATGAGCGGGAGGCCCAGCTCGTCTTCATCGCGGACGCTGGCGAGCTCGAGTGCGGACTTGACGGATGTGCCCGGGTGAAGTGCGGCGGTGGAGACGATGGCGTGGCGGCCGATCTGGTCGGAGCGTTTGCGGGTGGAGGCGAGGTTGAGGATTTTGTTCATCGGGCACCAGCCGACGCAGCGGCGTCCGTCGAGGACGACGACCCCGCCGTCGGCGGCGAAGGAGAGCAGGCGGGAGGCGACTTCGCCGATGCTTTGGAAGGCCTGGACGGTGGTGCAACGTCGGGCGAGTGTGCGGATGGGGGATTCGCGGGAGTCGCGGCGTTCGCCTCGTGCGCGGCGGAGGATTTTGCCGACGATGGCGGAGGCGGGGGCCTGCGCGCTGGGGGCGGGGCGGCCGAGGAAGAAGCCCTGGCCGAACTCGACGCCCGAGTCGATGAGGACGTTGAGTTCTTCTTCGCGTTCCATACCTTCGGCGAGGAGTTTGACGCCGCTGAGTCGGCAGAAGCGGACGAGGAGGCGGACGAGGTTGGACTTGTAGCGGTCTTCGTCGACGCGGTCGATGAGCTCGCGGTCGAGCTTGAGCCAGTGTGGGCGGAGCTGCATGAGGCGGTTGAGCCCGCTGGCGCCCGCGCCGGCGTCGTCGAGGGCGACCTGGAAGCCCATGGACTTGAGCAGCTTGACGTGCTCGACCATGGTGTCGGTGGCTTCGATCTCGGTGCGTTCGGTGATCTCAAGGACGATGCGCGAGGGTTGCAGACCGGTGCGGGCGAGCTCGGCCTCGATGGTGGGGACGAAGCGCGGGTCGGTGAAGGTCTGCGGGGAGTTGTTGAGGAAGAGGAGGGTCTGCGGGTCGAGCTCGCGGGCGTGCTGCAGGGCGTGCTCTCGGGCGACGGCTTCGAGCTCCCACATGCGGTTGCATGCGGCGGCGGCGTCGAAGAGGTCCATCGCGCCGGCGAAGCCCGAAGATGCGCCGGGGCGGGCGAGGGCTTCGTAGCCGACGGCTTCGCCTGTGCGCATGTCGAGGATGGGCTGGAGGTAGATGGCGAGGTCTTTGCGCCCGATGAGATCGGCGAGCGCGGCGAAGGACTCGCTCGTGTCGTGCTTGGGCTCGTTCTTTGGGTGGAGTGAATCCAAGCGAAGTTCCTCAACGGTGAGAAGGAGAAACAAAGACTCTTTCAGCATCGGATCAGAACTTTGTGGGGTTGATTGAAAATATCGGGGAAGCCCTCAAAGAGCCCCTGAATGCGGGTTCGATTTGAACGTTCCGGCTGAAAGACGTGCAAATCGCAGTTTGATTTTCGGACGTGGGTTGGTGGGTGAGGCGAAGTTGATGAGTTGATTGTGCGCACGGCACACGCGGAGCGTGTGCTGGGCTCACACGCCACCCCCCCACGCGGAGCGTGGTGGTACCCGGGAGCGTGGATGTTTAGCGTTTGAGGAGTGGTTTGAGGTAGCGTCCGGTGTGGCTGCGTGGGTTGGCGGCGATGAGTTCGGGGGTTCCTTCGGCGACGATGGTGCCGCCGTGTGCGCCGCCTTCGGGGCCGAGGTCGATGATCCAGTCGGCGCACTTGATGACGTCGAGGTTGTGCTCGATGACGACGAGGGTGTTTCCTGCGTCGGCGAGGCGGTTCATGACCTGGACGAGCTTGCGGATGTCTTCGAAGTGGAGGCCTGTGGTGGGTTCGTCGAGGATGTAGAGGGTGTGAGCGGCGAGGCTGGAGCGTTTGGCGATGAGGACGGATTTTTTGCGCTGCGTGGATTCGTCGGCGTCGTCGTCGTTCCAGCGGGCGTCGGCGGATTCGGATTGGGTTTCGCCGCGGATTCGGCGGGAGTCGGTGGAGAGGGCGTCGAGGGAGACGCCGTTGGCGAGCTCGGAGGCGAGCTTGACGCGTTGGGCTTCACCGCCTGAGAGTTGGGTGGAGGGCTGGCCGAGCTTGATGTAGTCGAGGCCGACGTCGTGGAGGCAGAGGACCTGGCGGAGGATCTTTGGGTGGTTTTCGAAGAAGGAGACGGCTTCTTCGATGGTCATGTCGAGGACGTCGGCGATGGACTTGCCTTTGTATTTCACTTCGAGGGTTTGGCGGTTGTAGCGAGAGCCGGCGCAGACTTCGCAGGAGACGTAGACGTCTGGGAGGAAGTGCATTTCGATTCGTTTGAGGCCCTGGCCTTCGCAGGCTTCGCAGCGGCCGCCGCCAGATTTTTGGGAGACGTTGAAGGAGAATCGGCCGGGCTTGTAGCCGCGGATTTTGGATTCTTTGGTGTCGGAGAAGACTTTTCGGATTTCGTCGAAGACGCCTGTGTATGTGGCGGGGTTTGAGCGGGGAGTGCGGCCGATGGGGGATTGATCGACGTCGATGATGCGGTCGATGTGTTTGAGGCCTGTGATTCGTTGGTGGAAGCCGGGCTGGGCGCGTTGGCCGAAGTGTTTGAGGGCGGCTTGGAGGAGGATGTCGTTGACGAGGGTGCTTTTGCCGGAGCCGCTGACGCCGGTGACGCAGATGAGGCCGGCGAGGGGGAAGGTTGCGTCGACGTCTTTGAGGTTGTTGTGTTTGGCGCCCTTGATAACGATGGAGCGTTTGGGGTCGAGCTGTCGGCGTTGAGCTGGGAGTTCGATGGAGCGGGAGCCGGAGAGGTATTGTCCGGTGAGGGAGGTGGAGCGTTTGATGGTGGGGAGTGGGCCTGCGGCGACGATGCGGCCGCCGTGGACTCCCGGGCCTGGGCCGACGTCGATGATCCAGTCGGCGGCGCGGATCATGTCTTCGTCGTGTTCGACGACGAGGACGGTGTTACCGATGTCGCAGAGGTGGCGGAGGGTTTTGATGAGGCGGTCGTTGTCGCGTTGGTGGAGGCCGATGGTGGGTTCGTCGAGGACGTAGCAGGCGCCGACGAGGCCCGAGCCGACCTGGGTGGCGAGGCGGATGCGTTGGGCTTCGCCACCGGAGAGGGTGGCGGTTTTGCGGGAGAGGGAGAGGTATTCGAGCCCGACGCCGCGGAGGAAGGAGAGGCGGTTGTTGATTTCTTTGAGGATGGGCTCGGCGATGGTGCGTTGTTCGGTGGAGAGCTTGAGGCCTTCGATGAAGTTGGCGGCGTCGACGATGTTGAGGCGGGAGAGCTCGGCGATGTTGAGGGTGGAGCCGTCGCGTTTGAGGGATTCTGGGCCGACGACGGTGGCGGAGAGTGCGTCGGTGAGGTTGGCTTTGTGAGAGCTGGAGAGGAGGACGTGGAGGGCCTCGATGCGGAGGCGGTCGGCGTTGCAGGCGGGGCAGGGCTTGCTGGACATGAACTGTCCGAGCCACTCTTTGACGGTTGGGTTTTCGGTGGAGTGCATCCACTCGGTGAGCTCGGGGATGGCGCCTTTGAGCTTGAGGGTGTATTTGGCGGTGTCTTCTTTGGTGGTGCCGTAGAGGGCGATTCGGCGGAGGTCGGGTGGGAGGGATTTGAAGGGGGCGTCGTAAGAGAAGCCTGTGACGCGGCAGAGTTTGCGGAGGCTGCGGGTGAACCATGCGCGGACGGCTTGGTTTTTGTTGTAGGCGGCGATGGCACCCTGGCGGAAGGAGAGTTCTTCGTTGGGGACGACGAGGGCTTCGTCGAGCTCCATGAGGGTGCCGAGGCCGCTGCAGGCGGAGCATGCGCCGTGGGGGGAGTTGAAGGAGAAGAGGCGGGGGGAGAGCTCTGCGAGGGAGCACTCTGGGTGCTCGGTGCAGGCGTGGCGGGTGGAGTAGACGCGGTCGTACCAGGTTGAATCGGTGGTGGTGGAGGCGGTGGGGCGTTTGGAGGTGGAGGGGGTGGTGGAGGGTTGTTCGATGGAGATGACGACGGTGCCGTTGCTGAGTTTGAGGGCGGCTTCGACGCTTTCGGTGAGTCGTTGGCGGGTGTCGGTGAGGGCTTCGTCGGAGGAGGGGTTGGATTTGGAGGATTCGGGGATGGCGAGGCGGTCGATGACGGCTTCGATGGAGTGCTTTTCGTAGCGGCCGAGCTTGAGGGGGTTTTCGGAGGTGTCTTTGAGGGCTTCGCGGATTTCGATGATCTGGTTGTTGACGCGGACGCGGCCCCAGCCTTGTTTTTGCAGGTCGACGATGACTTCGCGGTGGAAGCCTTTTTGGGCGCGGATGACCGGGGCGAGGACCATGAGGCGCTGGCCGGCGGCGATGGT
>JAVTWO010000099.1:0-9261 GCA_032229765.1 Phycisphaerales bacterium
GCACGGCTCTTCGGGGCCGTGCTTTCTTTTCAGGCGGGATTCGGCCGCCGCTGAGTCGGTTGAGCGAACGGTTGCATCGGGTATGCTCTAACGCGTTATCACCGATTGTTCAACGAGAGATTCAAAACCGCACGGCTCTGGAGAGCCGTGCCACCAAAGGCAAGTCGTCATATGCCCAGCGCCCCCCGCAAGAACGCCCGTTCGTCGTCCGCCGCCAAGCCCGTTGTGCTCACGCCGCAGGCGTTGAGTATTCAGAACGTCGTCGACGTTGCCCGGCGCGGGGCGAAGGTTTCGATCTCGAAGGCTTCGCTGAGCGCGATGCTGCGGTCCCGCCGGGTGGTTGAGCGTTGCCTGACCGACGGGCAGGCGCACTACGGCATCAACACCGGCTTCGGCTCGCTGGCGAAGCAGCGCGTCGGGCTGGACGATCTCAAGACGCTGCAGCGCAACCTCGTGCGTTCGCACAGTGCGGGCGTGGGTGAGCCGCTGCGTGAAGAGCTGGTCCGGGCGATGATGCTCATCCTCGCGGCGAGCCTGGCGCGCGGGCTCAGCGGCGTACGCCCGGTGGTGGTGGAAACGCTCGTGAAGATGATCAACGCGGGCGTGGTGCCCGTGGTGCCGTCGATCGGCTCGGTGGGCGCGTCGGGTGATCTTGCGCCGCTGGCGCACGTGGCGCTGTGCCTGATCGGCGAAGGCCAGGCGACCATCAGCAAGCCCGCGAACCTCAGAGCCGCGGGCTTCAGCCCGCGCGGTTCTGCTTCAACCGCAACCGCACGCCCCATGCCCGCGGCGAAAGCCCTCGAGAAGGCGGGCATCAAACCGCTCGAACTGCACGCAAAGGAAGGCCTGGCACTCATCAACGGCACGCACCTGATGTGCGCCGAGGGGGCGCTGCTTGATAATGATTTCCAAACGATCTATCACGCCGCCCACATCGCCTTGGCGATGAGCATCGACGGCTGTCGCGCATCACACAGCTATCTTGACCCGCGTCTCTACGAGCATCGACCGCACGTTGAGTTGTTCTGGTCACTCGAAGAACTTCGGTCCCTTCTCAAGGGCAGTCAGATCGTCGACAGCCACCGGGACAACGACCCGCGTGTGCAAGACCCGTACTCCCTCCGCGCCGGGCTCACTGTTCTGGGTTCCGCATCTCGAGCCTGGTGCACGCTCAGCCACGCCATATCGATGGAACTCTGTGCCGTTACCGACAACCCGCTTGTATTCAACTCAGACGCGATCATCTCTGGCGCCAACTTCCACGGCATGCCGCTTGCCATTCCGCTCGACTATCTCGCAATTGATCTCTGCCACATCGCCGGCATTTCCGAACGCCGCTCGTACCTCATGACCGGCGCCTTCGAGCCCGAGAGCCGCCTCAAGCCCTTCCTCACACCGAGGCCCGGGCTGCAGAGCGGGCTGATGATCGCGCAGTACACCGCCGCCGCGTGCGTGAACGAGATGATCGGCCTTGCCACGCCCGCCAGCGTCAGCAACATCTCCACCTGCGCGGGCATGGAGGATTACAACTCCTGGGGCCCGCGCTCCGCCGCGAAGGCCCGCCGATCGCTTGAGCTTGCCACCAAGGTTGTCGCGATCGAGATGCTCTGCGCCGCCGCGGCCCTTGACGTGCACGCCCCGCTGAAGAGCGGCAAGGCCGTCGAGGCCGCCAAGCGGATCATCCGCACGAAGGTCAAGCCCCAGGGCGAAGACCGCGTGCTGACCGACGACATCGAATCCATCGCTCAACTCATCTCCTCCGGCGCGTTCGACAACATCGTCTAAGCCTTCTTGGTGGCACGGCTCTCCAGAGCCGTGCATATCGAACGCTGGCGCTTTGCCAAACACCCTCGTTCCACCTCATTGGTTGGCCTTCGCTCTCCGCGTCTACCCTTGGGTATGACTCCGACCTCCGCCGCGCTCTCGCCCACATCAGCAGCCACCTCGCCCGCCAACGACCCGGTCAACGGGCACGGCCCGCGCACGCTCCGCGCGCCCCGCGGCGCCGCCCGTGTCTGCAAATCCTGGCAGGCCGAGGCCGCCATGCGCATGCTGCTGAACAACCTCGATCCCGCCGTCGCCGAGCGACCGGAAGACCTCGTGGTCTACGGCGGCCGCGGCAAGGCCGCCCGCTCATGGCCCGCGCTCGACGCGATCATCGCCTCACTGAAGAGCCTCGACCCCGACGAAACGCTGCTCGTGCAGAGCGGCAAGCCCGTGGGCATCGTGCGCACGCACGCCGACGCCCCGCGCGTCCTGCTCGCGAACAGCAACCTCGTCCCCGCGTGGGCAACGCAGGAACGCTTCGACGACTTCGAACGCCGCGGCTTGATGATGTACGGCCAGATGACCGCCGGCTCGTGGATCTACATCGGCACGCAAGGCATCCTTCAAGGCACCTTCGAAACCTTCGCCGAGTGCGGGCGCATGCACTTCGGCGGCGATCTTTCCGGGCGGCTCTGCGTCACCGCGGGCTGCGGCGGCATGGGCGGTGCGCAGCCCCTCGCCGTCACTCTCGCGAAGGGCACCTGCCTCATCGCGGATGTCGATCTGGCACGCTTGAAACGCCGCGAGAGCGACAAGTACCTTGACGAGGTTGTGGTGCCGAGCGGCCAATCGCCCGCGCAGATCCTCAAGGCCATCGACGAAGCCATCGACCGCGCGGTGAACTACACCAAGGACAAAAAGGCCCTCAGCGTCGGCGTGCACTGCAACGCCATCGAACTGCTCGAACGCCTGCTCAGCCGAAACATCCACGTCGACGTGCTCACCGATCAGACCAGCGCCCACGACCCGCTCATCGGCTACGTGCCCATCGGCATGACCGAAGATCAGGCCAAGCTCGAACGCGTCCGCGACCCGATGGGCTATCAGGCCAAGTCCATGGACAGCATGGCCCGCCACGTCCGCGCGATGCTCGAACTGCAAAAACGCGGCGTCATCACCTTCGACTACGGCAACAACATCCGCCAACGTGCCAAAGACATGGGCGTTGATCACGCCTTCGACTTCCCCGGTTTCGTCCCCGCCTTCATCCGCCCGCAGTTCTGTTTAGGCCGCGGCCCCTTCCGCTGGGTCGCACTCAGCGGCGATGCAAAGGACATCTACACCACCGACCACGAGATCCTGAAACTCTTCCCCAAGGGCAGCGGCGAATACGCCGACCGTCTGCACAACTGGATCCTCGGCTGTCACCAAAACCCGCAGGCCCTGCTTGCGGGTGATTACGCACGCTGCGCCCCGCGCTTCGAATTCCAAGGCCTCCCCGCGCGCATCTGCTGGCTTGGCTACGGCGAGCGCGACAAGGCCGGGCTCATGTTCAACGAGCTCGTCCGCACCGGCAAGGTCAGCGCGCCCATCGTCATCGGGCGCGATCACCTCGACTGCGGCTCCGTCGCCAGCCCCAACCGCGAAACCGAAGCCATGAAAGACGGCTCCGACGCCATCAGCGACTGGGCCTTCCTCAACGCCATGGTCAACGTCGCCTCCGGCGCATCCTGGGTCAGCTTCCACCACGGCGGCGGCGTGGGCATCGGCTACAGCCAGCACGCCGGGCAGGTCATCGTCGCCGACGGCACACCCGAGGCCGCCCGCCGACTCAAAAACGTCCTCACCAACGACCCGGGCATGGGCGTCTTCCGTCACGCCGACGCGGGCTACGAACTCGCGCAGAAGTGCGCCGACGACAAGGGCGTCAAGATCCCGATGCGCAACTGGTAAGCCGGACCTCCGAGCGTGATCACTTCGCCTTCGTGGTTTGCCGCGTCATCTCCGCACGCTGCAAACTGATCAGCCCGAACGTCGTCACCTCGGGCACGCGTTGGTCGGTCCCTTCGATCGTCCCGCCGCCGGTCTTCGTCCCCGCGCCGGGTCGGTGCGTCAGGATCTCCAGCATCAACCGCTCATCCGCAGCGCCGAAGTTCATCAGCCGGTATGCGCTCGAGAGCTCTACCTGCTCCAGGGCAAAGTGGCTGTACAGCCCCCCCTGCAACAAGACCGCATCCAGCACGATCGAGTTGCCCTCGTCGATGACATACTGCCCGCGCTCGCGGTCCTTCTCGATCAGGACGTACGCACGCTCCTGCCGCCCTTGCGCACCGTCATAGACGATCGTCCAGGTCCATCGCCGCGCACCGCTCGGCGTTTTCTGTTCCATCGGCTCAACGATGAGTTCCATCACGAAGCTCGCCGCGGGTCGCGTACCAGGCCCACCCGCACGCGCCTCGCCGCGCCAATGCCCGACCCAATCCTCGGGGAACTTCGCGGCGCGGGTGCTCTTCACCTCGCTCGGCGCCTGAACCGAACTCGCCTTGGTCGCAGAAGCCGCCGCAGCCGCAGTGGGGGAGTTCGTCCGCACGCAGCCGGCGCAGACCATCACGCCGGCCAAAGCCGACAGTGCAACCCCAGCCACCGCTGAAAACGTCACGTTCTTCACTTGCTGATCGTCCTCTGCTCGATCCGCTTCTCGCTCTTCGTCACCACGATGCGGTTGATGAAGTTCCCCGGCGTATGAATCGCGTCCGGATCCAGCGAGCCCACCGGCACAATCTCCTCAACCTCCGCGATCACAAACTCCGCCGCGGTCGCCATCATCGGGTTGAAGTTCCGCGCCGTCTTGTTGTAGATCAGGTTCCCCATCTCGTCCGCGACCTTCGCCTTCACCAGCGCCAAGTCACCGAAAAGCCCCGTCTCCAGCACATACTCGCGACGCCGCGGCGCCGTGTCACTCCGCGGCGCGATCTTCCCCTGCATCGACGTGTACGTCCCGCTCACGGCCGTGGGTGTGTGGTTCTGATACTTCGTGTCGTCGCTGGGTCGGTAGAACTCGCGGATCTCCTTCCCCGCCGCCACGGGCGTCCCCACGCCCGTCGCGGTATAGAACGCCGGAATCCCCGCCCCGCCCGCACGGATCCGTTCCGCCAGCGTCCCCTGCGGGTTGAACTCCACCTCAAGCTCACCCGCGAGGAACTGCCGCTCGAACTCCGCGTTCTCGCCCACATAGCTGGAGATCATCTTGCGGATCTGCCGGGTCTGCAGCAGCAGCCCAAGCCCCCAGTCGTCAACCCCCGCGTTGTTGCTGACGCAGGTGAGCCCCTTCACCCCGCTGTCGCGCAGGGCGAGGATGAGCTGCTCGGGAATCCCGCACAGCCCGAACCCGCCGACCATCACGGTCATGTCATCGCGAACAACCCCCTGGGCCTTGAGTTCGCTGAAGAGCTGTGCGGGCGACGAAGCGAGTTTCGATTTCATGGGAAGCAAGGATACTCGCCTCAACGCCGCGGAAAAGCACCCGCTCGCCCAAGCGATCAACCACGCCCGCGGCCCTCCGCGAACTCCGCGTTGAACCAAGCTTCAGAACAGCCGCGCCTGTTCCTTCGCATCCTTCACCCGGCTCTTCAGCTCCCGGACTTCCTTCTCCACCTCGCCCAGGTCGCTGAACCGCCGGTGCTCGCTGGCGAACCGGATGTACGCCACCTCGTCCAGATCGCGCAGCTTGTCGCAGACCAACTGCCCGATCTCGTGGCTCGGCACTTCCCGCTCGTAAATCCGGTACACCTCTTCTTCAATCTCATCCACCGCCCGCTGACGGTCCGCCTCAGGGATCGGCCGCTTCCCGCACGCCGCCTGAATCCCCCGCAGGATGTTGTCCCGGCTAAACGGCACCCGCGACCCGTCCCGCTTGATCACCGTCAACCGCGTCAGTTCCTCCACCCGTTCATAGGTGGTGAACCGCTTCTTGCACTTCAGGCACTGCCGCCGCCGACGAATGACCTTCCCCCCCTCGCTGGCGCGGGAGTCGATCACCTTGTCGTCGTTCGCGTTGCAGAATGGGCAGACCACGGGAAAAAGAGGATACCACCAGATCTAGCCCCCCGCCCACCGAAAAGGGCTGGAGATCGTGGGTTCACCCCGTCCCACCCCTTTCCAAACCCCCCGTAATACCAAAACCATAAACCCGACCCACTCGCTCCATTCAAAGGAGTCATGGGTCGGGTATTGGTGATGAAGTGATCCCCCAAGCTGCGTTTGAAACTCCGCCAACGTCTTCGAAAGCGGTTCTCACCGAAGAAAGCTCGGCGATCCCACCGCTTACTCCGCGATCTTCGTGCCTTCGCGGGTGATCGACAGCGGCGCAAACACCGGCTCGCCGCGCCCGTTGTTCCGCCGCCGCTGCTCAAAGGCTGCGATATCCGCGATGGTTTGCTGCTTCATGAAGTCCAGCACGCGTTCGCGCTGGACCTTCCAGAACTTGTGCGACGGGCAGGCCCGGTCGTCCGAGCAGCTCGCCGTACCCAGGAAGCACCGCGACTGGCACGCCGGCTCGTCCATCGCCACGCACAGGTCGTACATGGTGATCTCGGTTGCGGGCTTCGCCAAAGTCACCCCGCCACCGATCCCACGCTGCGTGATCACCAGCCCCTTGCGGGCCAGGGAGTGGATGATTTTGCTCAGATATGAGGGCGGAATGCTCGCCGCCTCCGCAATCTGCTTGACCAACACAGGCTTTCCCCCAGCCCCAGCGATGTACCCCAGTGCAATCGCGGCATATCCAGCAGATTGACTCAACATGGGCTGCCCTCCTGATAAAAACGGATTGTCTCCACCAATGTATACGACAATCGGATAAGAACGTCAAGTATGTGTTGGAGTTTTTTCAGGATTCCATATTTTTCTCAAAAGACTTGACAACGCCGCAACGCACGGGCACAATCAAGACGATAATCAGACATAAAGGTCGTTTTGTCTGTATCCCCTTTCTTGGTGTGCCGACACACACCCACAGCCTCAAGAACAGCGTGGAGCCTGAACATGAGCCTCAGCCTTGCCAGTGAAAATCGCGGTCCAAACCCGGGAGGGGTTTCCGACTCAGCCGGTCCAACCGGCGGTGGGGGAGTCCTCGAGACCTTCCGCTACGACGACGCCATCGTCCGCAAGTTCGTCGTCGCCACCCTCCTCTGGGCCGTGGTCTCCATGCTCGCCGGGCTCTGGGCCGCACTCGAACTCGCCCTTCCCGCGGCCAACCTGGGCATCCCCCAGCTCGTCTTCTCACGCGTCCGCCCGCTTCACACCAACGCCGCCATCTTCGCCTTCGCCGGCAACGCCGTCTTCGCCGCCGTCTATTACTCCACCCAGCGCCTCTGCAAGGCCCGCATGTGGTCCGACAAGCTCAGCAACCTCCACTTCTGGGGCTGGCAGTCCATCATCGTCGCCGCCGCCCTCACCATCCCCTTCGGCATCACCCAGGGCAAGGAATACGCCGAGCTTGAATGGCCCATCGACCTGATGATCGCGGTGGTCTGGGTCGCCTTCTTCGGCGTGAACTTCTTCATGACCCTGAAGAACCGGCGCGAACGCCACATGTACGTCGCCCTCTGGTTCTACATCGCCACCATCATCACCGTCGCCGTCCTTCACGTCTTCAACAACCTCTGGATCCCCGTGGGCCTCGTTGAGCTCTTCACAACCGGGCGCTTCATCTCCGCCGACCAGTTCATGAAGAGCTACCCCATCTACGCCGGCGTCCAAGACGCCTTCATGCAGTGGTGGTACGGGCACAACGCCGTCGCCTTCTTCCTCACCACGCCCTTCCTGGGCATGATGTACTACTTCCTCCCCAAGGCCGCCGAACGCCCCGTCTTCTCATACCGCCTTTCCATCGTCCACTTCTGGAGCCTCGTCTTCATGTACATCTGGGCGGGCCCGCACCACCTCCACTACACCGCCCTCCCCGCCTGGGCCAGCTCCCTGGGCATGGTCTTCTCCGTCATGCTCTGGATGCCCTCTTGGGGCGGCATGATCAACGGCCTGCTCACCCTCCGTGGCGCCTGGCACAAAGTCACCGAAGACCCCGTCCTGAAGTTCTTCGTCGCCGGCATCACCTTCTACGGCATGTCCACCTTCGAAGGCCCCATGCTCAGCGTCAAGAGCGTCAACGCCCTCAGCCACTACACCGATTGGACCATCGCACACGTCCACTCCGGCGCCCTCGGCTGGAACGGCCTCATGACCTTCGGCATGATCTACTGGCTCGTCCCACGCCTCTTCCAAACCAAGCTCTACAGCAAAACCCTCTGCACCTGGCACTTCTGGACCGCCACCATCGGCATCCTGCTCTACATCCTCTCCATCTACACCGCCGGCATCACCCAGGGCCTCATGTGGCGCGCCTTCGACGACATGGGCACGCTGAAGTTCGGCGACTTCGTCGAAACCGTCGTCAAGCTCATGCCCTTCTACTGGGTCCGTCTCCTCGGCGGCTCGCTCTTCATCGCCGGCGTGCTCATGTGCGTGCTCAACGTCATCCTCACCTGGCGCTCTCGCCCGCCGAAGCTCGAAGACCCGCAGGCCACCGCCCCGCGCCTCACCGCCAACGTCATCGATCCCAAGCCCCCGACCACCGAGCTCAACGCCAACATCGAGCTCGGCAAGGGTCTCGACGTCTGGGCAACCGCCTGGTGGCACCGCATCTGGGAGCGCAAGCCCCTGAAGTTCTCGGTGCTCGTCTTCGCGGCCGTGGTCTCCGCAAGCTTGTTCGAGATCATCCCCACTTTCACCATCAGCTCCAACGTCCCAGAGATCCCCACCGTCAAGCCCTACACCCCGCTCGAGCTCGTCGGCCGCGACATCTACATCAGCGAAGGTTGCTACAACTGCCACAGCCAGATGATCCGCCCGCTCTACGCCGAGGTCCGGCGCTACGGCGACTACTCCAAGCCCGGCGAGTTTGTCTACGACCGCCCGTTCCAGTGGGGCAGCCGCCGAATCGGGCCCGACCTCGCCCGCGAGGGTGGCGCGCAGTCCGACCTCTGGCACCTGCAGCACTTCATGAACCCCGCGCAGATCCGCGAGGGCAGCATCATGCCCCCGTACCGCTGGCTCATCAACGACGACCTGAACTTCTCAACCATCCAGGCCCGCGTCCGCGCCATGGCCATGCTGGGCGTGCCCTACGGCGAGATGGTCAAAGACGGCGTCGCCGAGAAGGCCGCTCGCGAACAGGCCAAGGCCATCGCCAACAACATCCTCACACAAGTCGGGCCCGGTGGTCTCTCCTCCGACTACCCCCGCGACCTCGAAAACAAGAAGGTCGTCGCCCTCATCGCCTACCTGCAGCGCCTGGGCACCGACATCAAGAAGCCCCTCGAGACACCCGCGCCCACAACCCCCGCGCCCGCAACCAACGGAGCCAACCCATGAGCATGTCCGACCTGATGAGCCGAATGGACCTGACGACCTACCCGCTCGTGGCGCTGGTGATCT
>JAVTWO010000100.1:0-9221 GCA_032229765.1 Phycisphaerales bacterium
GGGGGAGGGAAGGATCAGTATTTCTTGGTGCTCAGGCGGGTCTTGTGGAGCATCGTGCCGAAGACTTTCTTGAGTTCGACGGCTTCCGCTTGCAACGGTTCGAACTTGGCAGGGGGTAGCCAGTTTCGCATTGAAATGAGCCGGAGCCAGAATCGCGTTTCGTTCAGTTCCTTGACCGAGATCGCGAGCGTCTTGCAAAAGTCCGCCCGGCTCATCGCCTCGTCGGCTTCGTAGACGTTCGCGCCGACCGAAGTCCCGCAAGCGGCAACCTGGTCAAGCACCCGGCGGCTGATCGGAGTCTCCGAGAGCGCATCGACGACGTCCAGCACACGATGGCTGAATGACTCAACGCGATCAAGAAACTCCGGCTTCAATCGCCCCATGTTCACGCTCGCTCGTTTGGCTTTCTCTTATTTGCTATTTGCAAACTTGCGATTTGCCATTTATCGCGAAGCCAGCCCCGCCTGCTCCGGATTCATCGAAAGCGAGTTCGTCCGCAGCGTGTCGCGCTGACGCCGGAGCTCCTCGGGGATCTCCGCGTACAGGTAGTTGAACATTTCGTCCGTCGTGGGGGGGGCGAAGTTCAGCGCGTCGTCGGCGATCTTCTTGATCATCGCCTCGGCCCGCTCTTCCGCCGACTTCTGCTTCGCTTCGTCCCACAGCCCGCGGGCTTCGAGGTACTTCCGCGTGCGGATCATCGGATCCTTGTTCTTCCAGCTTTCCACCTCGTCCGCCGAGCGGTACCGCCGCGCGTCGTCGGCCGTGGTGTGATCACCCAGGCGGTACGTGATCGCCTCGATCAGCGTCACGCCGCCGCCCTGCCGGGCACGCTCACGGGCCTCGAGCGTCGCCTTATACACCGCGAAGATGTCGTTGCCGTCGACCTGCACGCACTGCGCGCCGTACGCCAGACCCTTCTGCGCAACCGTCTCGCTGTTCATCTGCTGTTCACGCGGCACGCTGATGGCCCACTGGTTGTTCTGGCAGAAGAAAATCGCCGGCACATTGAAGACCGTCGCGAAGTTCATCGCCTCGTGGAAGTCGCCCTCGCTGGTGGCGCCGTCGCCGAAATACGTGATCACCACGCTGTCGTTCTTGCGGACCTTCTGGGCCCAGGCGATGCCCGCGGCGTGCAGCATCTGCGTGCCGATGGGGATGGCGATGGGGGTGATCTTCACGCCCTCTGGGATGATGCTGCCGCGCTCGTCACCCGCCCAGAAGAGCAGCACGTGCCCCATGGGCATCCCGTGCAGGAAGAGCGCCGCGTTCTCGCGATAGCACGGCACCAGCCAATCCTGACCCTTCCGCATCGCAAACCCCGAACCCAGGGCGCACGCCTCCTGCCCCTTGTTCTGCGGATAGGTAAACAACCGACCCGAACGCTGCAGCTTAAAGGCCACCTCGTCAAGCTGGCGGCACTCCACCATCCGCTCGTACAGGAACAGCACCTGCTCAGGGGTCAGCAAGGGCTCGCCCGAAGCGGTTTTGGCGAGTTTCTCGTCCAGAACCCCGTTCTCGTCGAGGATCGAGATGTGTTCAATGTTCGCGGTGTACGCGGTGCGGATAGCCATGAAAATCTCCACAAAGGCGTTCCACGCAGTGTAGGGCATCCGCCGCACATTTGCACCCTGATCCACACCACCATCCGGACACGCTTACGAAGACTCGCAACGAACCGCGGCCGTTGGCATCCAACTCTTCCGCGTGATCACCATGCACAATCCCATCTTCGCCGCCGCGTTGGTCGCCTCCGTCACCACCCAGACCATGAGCGCACCGCAGCCGCAAACACCCGTGCCGACGCAACCCTCCCCGCAGATTCGGCCTCAACCGCAGGCCGAGACCGTGCCGGTGGTTGTTGAGCTCTTCACCAGCGAAGGCTGCTCATCCTGCCCGCCGGCCGACAACGTCGCCTCGCAGATCGTCGGTGCTTCACGCGACAAGAACGCCCGCGTGATCGTGCTGGCATTTCATGTGGATTACTGGGACTATCTGGGCTGGCCCGACCGTTTCTCATCAAAGGCCGCCACCGATCGTCAACGTGAATACGCCGACGTGCTGGGCAACCGAGGCCTCTACACGCCACAGATGGTCGTTGGCGGGCGACGCGAGTTCGTCGGCTCCGACTCGACCCGCGCGAATCACGAGATCACCAAAGCGAAGACGCAAACCAGCAAAGTCACGCTGACGACCTTGTCTGCCTGGAAGACCGCGACATCAACTTCGCAGAAACCAACGCCGACCCCGACCGCTGACGCGTCGAAGACGCCGCCGGCGGATCTTGAAGTCGTGCTGGCGGTGAATGCACTTGCCCAGAACTCGCCATCGACGGGCGAAATGCGGTACCTCGCGGCGATCGTCGAAGATGGTCTGGAATCCAAAGTGACCCGAGGCGAGAACGCCGGGCACACCCTCAAACACGATGCCGTGGTCCGTACGTTTCAATCCGGGACGATTTCGTCCAAGCCGCTGACCGTCGGATTGACATTGCCAAAGGACGTGAATCGCCAGCGGGCCCGTGTGGTGACACTCGTGCAGGACGCGAGGACATTCGCGGTTCTCGCAGCGGGCGAATCACCGCTTCCCGATGCGCCCGCGAGCAAGCCCGCAGCCAAGCCCTCCGCCAAGATCGAAACGCCACCGCAGCAGTCGGACAACCAAGGCCCCAGCACAACAAAGCCCTGAGGCGATCAAGCTTCAACGCGAGAAGCCCCAGTCGAGCAAGCAGTGAATCGGGTGATCACAGAACCAGTTGCACGAACAACACCAGCAACGCATACCAGCCTAAGACGCTGTTTAACATAACCTCGATTATCGGCGGTTTGCAGAGTGGGGGATTTTCGCCCCAAATCGACCCGGATATCGCCCAGATCCCGAACAATCGAGCACTTCGCGTCGTGGGTCCAGCTCATCAAATAGACAGCCGGTGACCTTCACAGCCGCAGCTCCATAAAAACCGTCTGCGGGTGCGGGTCGTCGTTGTAACTCTGCGTATCGACAAAGCCCAGCGAGCGGTACAGCCCCATCGCCGCCGCGAAGTCCGGCTCAGAGTCCAGCAGCATCCGCCCATACCCCGCGCTGCGCGCGAACCGGATCAACTCCTCCGCAAGCAACCTGCCCACGCCCAGCCCTCGGCACGTCGGCTTCACGTACATCCGCTTCATCTCGCACGTCCGCTCGTCCAAGATCGGGCGAAGCGCCACGCACCCAACCGGATCCGCAATCACGCCGCCTTCGTCGATCCGAGTCGCCAGAATGATCGTTCCACGCGGCTTGGCGTACTTGCCCGGCAACGTCTTCAACTCTTCATCAAACCCCTGAAAACACAGGCTGAACGGCAGGCCCTGGGCATACTCACGAAACAACGCCGCGGCACGCTGCCAACCCTCAACATCCTCGACATGATCGAGTTTGAACCCTGATTTCATGCGAACAGCTTCTCCACAGGCCCTTGATGGCAACCCCTCAACTTGCTCTTTCGCGGCCTCAACAGCGAAAAAATCTGGAATTATCGGGTGTTTTGTGTACTTTGCAAGCATCCACGAAGCTTTGGCTCTCTTTCTCTGCCGGCTTCGTGCTCGTGGAACGTGTCCTTTCCATCGGACTTTTTGGGAGAGTTGTCGTGCAGCACAAGATCAACCGCGTTGTCCTTTTCTCCGTGATCGCCTCGGCGTCGATGGCGTCCCTCGCAGCCGCCCAATCCCCCACCAACTGGTGGCGGTTTGACGAAACCAGCGGCGCGATCGCCGCCGACTCCGCCGGCTCGAACAACGGCATCCTCGGTGGCAATGCCGTCTTCGTCGGTGGCGGCGTCTCGGGCAACGCCCTCGACGTGACCAACTTCGGTTGGGCTGGGATGGGCGACATCCTGCCCATGACCGGCACAAGCTTCACCATCTCCGCTTGGTTCCGCACGTCCGACACCTCCGCCAACTCCACCATCATCGCCGGCCGACACTACACCGGAACTTTCAACGGCTACATGCTCCGCATCAATCAGGACCTCGCAGGCTACGGCACCTCCGGCCGCGGCAGCTTCTATCAGTCCAACTCCCCCGCCAACACCGTCGTCGGCACCTCAACCGTCACCAACGGCGTCTGGCATCACATGCTCGCCACCTACACCGTCGGCGGCACCACGACCCTCTACATCGACGGCATCGCCGAGGGCACACTCCCCGCGCAGACCATCAACCCCAGCGCATTCTCCGCCTTCGTCGTCGGCGGTGTCGTCAGCTCACTGACCAACTCCATTGTCGGCACCTTCAGCGGACTGATCGACGACGTGCAGATCTACGACTTCGCGCTCACCCCAGGTCAGGCGAGCTTCCTCGCCGCGAACCCCGGCAGGGCCCTGCCCACCCCGGGCGCGGGCGTGCTCCTCGTCGGTGGCATGATGCTCTCGACCCGTCGTCGCCGCTCACGATAAGCCCGTAATGTGATCGTTTGATCGTTCTCACGATCGCTCGGTTTCACAATCACTGTCACGTTGACCTTCAGCCGCCGGCGCCAACAGCCCGGCGGTTGTTTTTTCTCGGCGTCTGTTCACGTGCGCCTCATCGCCAGCCCGCTGCTCTCTCCCCACCGGCTCTACACTGCCGCACCATGTCCAAGCAACCCAGCACCGACCACACCCTCGATCCGAATCTCCGCAGCTTTGTCGAGACCGCCAACGACCCCACCACCGATTTCCCGATTCAGAATCTCCCGTTCTGCTCGATCGACGACCCCGCCGCGAACGCCGAGCACGCCCAGGACGCCGACGCCCCCGCCGGCCCGACATCCCCCGGCCGCCTCTGCGTCGCCATCGGCGACAGCGTTCTCGATCTCGACATGCTCATGCACGCCGGGCTCTTTGATGACGCCACCATCGACGGCGAAGAGCTCGACGACGATTTCTTCCAAGAACTCCACGACTGTCTTCACTACGGCGGGCTTCAACAACTCGTCGCCATGGACCCCGTCTTCGCCCGCTTCCTTCGCGAACAGGCCCAGGCCTTCCTCCTCGACGGGCAGCCCTCCGGCGGTCAACAAGCCCGACGACTGCGTCAGAAGGCCCTCACCCCGATCAAAAACGCGAAGCTCATCGCCCCCCTCCTGCCCCTGAACTACACCGACTTCTACGCCAGCATCGACCACGCCAAGACCGTCGGCAGCATGTTCCGCCCCGACAACCCCCTGCTCCCCAACTACAAGCACGTCCCCATCGGTTACCACGGCCGCGCCAGCAGCATCGTCGTCAGCGGCACACCCGTCAAACGCCCGCGCGGTCAACAGAACATCGACAACACCCCCAACCCGACCTTCGGCCCCAGCAAACGCCTCGATTACGAGCTCGAAATGGGCGTGATCATCGGCGGCGGCAACGAACTCGGCAACCCCATCCCCATCGCCGAGGCCGACGAAGCGATCTTCGGCCTCGTCATCGTCAACGACTGGTCCGCACGCGACATGCAGGCCTGGGAATATCAACCCCTCGGCCCGTTCCTGGCAAAGAACTTCGCCACGAGCATCTCGCCCTTCGTCGTCACGCGCGACGCCCTCGCGCCGT
Organism: Phycisphaerales bacterium; assembly: GCA_032229765.1. Lineage (GTDB taxonomy): Bacteria > Planctomycetota > Phycisphaerae > Phycisphaerales > UBA1924 > JACVCS01. The sequence goes on from JAVTWO010000100.1 coordinate 5,552, forward strand.
TCCGCATTCAAGGCCCGCTGCGCGAAGCGGGCGATCCCGCGCCGCTGGACTACCTCAACACTACCGGCCGCAGCACCGGGTTTGAGATCACGCTTGAAGTTCTGCTCAGCAGCAAGGCGATGCGCGAGAAGAACATCGCGCCGGTGCGTGTGAGCAAGGGCGATTTCAGCCGAATGTACTGGACCTTCGCGCAGATGATCGCCCACCACACCGTCAACGGCTGCAACCTCATCCCGGGCGACCTGCTCGCCAGCGGCACCATCAGCGGCAGCACCCCCGACAGCCGCGGCTGTCTGCTCGAAAGCACCTGGGTCGGCACCGGAAGCGACGGCAAGCCGCTGCCGCGGAAGGCCATCGAACTGCCCACGGGCGAGAAACGCGTCTTCCTCGAAGACGGCGACGAGGTGATCATGCGCGCCTGGTGCGAAAGGCCCGGCTTCCGAAAGATCGGCTTCGGCGAGTGCCGGGGTGTGATCCTGCCTAACGCGTGAGCCTTTGAGCACCGTGCGAAGGAGCGAAGATGAAGCGAACGCTCTTCAGTGTGCTGGTTCTCTTGCTGGCGAGTGTGCCCGCGCTGATCTTCTGGTCGCGCGGCGGGTTCACATCCTCTCCGGCACAGACAAGCAACTCAGCCGCCAAACCGTCCATGCAGCCCGCCGCCGTCGTGCTGACGAACCTGCCTCGGACAATCACGCTCAAGCAGCGCCGCACCACACCAATCGAATCCGGGCTGCCGGCATCAGCTTCCTCAATCGCACCCCCACCGCTGTCCATCACGCTCAGCGACATCACCCGCGGCTCGGTCGAGCTCACAATCATCGACGAAAAGAACCAAACGATCGCCGGCCCGGTCGTCGCCCGCGTGGGAACCGTCATCCCGTTCACGCTCCAGGGGCAAGCCTTCACCCTCAAGCTCGACGCGTTCAAGCTCCAAACCCTCGGCACCGACGAAGCCACCTTCACCATCAGCGCGTCAACCGGCACAAACACGAGCAATCCAACCGCACCGTCGGCCACGCTCACCGAGCGACAGAAGATCGACAAACTCCTCGACGCCGTCGCCACACTCGACGGCGCGGTCTTCATCCGCAACGGGTCCGAACATTCGCCCAGCGCCGCCGCGGATCATCTGCGGGGCAAGCTGCGCTCCGCCGGCTCACGCGTGACCACAGCCCGCCAGTTCATCGACTCCATCGCCTCAGCATCGTCAAGCTCCGGTCAGGACTACACCATCCGCCTGAAAGACGGAACCGTCATCACCACGCGCGAGTTCTTGAACGCCAAGCTCCGCGAGCTCGAAGAGCCCGGGTCAACTTCGACCACGCCGCCGACAAACACACGCGGACAGTGAAAAGAAGAAAAAAGCACGGCCATTTCTCAGGCCGTGCTGTGCAGTTTGCCTTCAGGTGGCACGGCTCTCCAGAGCCGTGCACGTTCGCTTCATCGAAACAACGCACCACTCAGCGTTTACACGCCGCTCGGCGCCGGGCCGGCTTTCACCTCACGCAGAGGCTCGATGCTGATCCCCGCATTCGTGCCGCCCACGCTCCCCCCACCACCCAAAGCCGCGGACGAAGCAATCTCACTCGCCAGGTCGAAGGCTTGGTGGATGCACCGGGCCGTGCGCGGGCCGTCGGCTTCCGCCACGACCACGCTGATGCGGATCTCGCTCGTGGTGATGTTCTCCACCACGACCTCTTCGCGCTTCAACGCTTCAAACAGCACCGCCGCCACACCCGGACGGTTCCGCATCCCAGCGCCCACGGCCGAGACCGTGCTCAGCGCGCCGTCGATCCGCACCGCCTGCGCACCGATCGTCCCGGCGATCGCGCGAACGATCCCCGCGGCCTTCGGCGCGTCGCCCTGATCGAGCGTGAAGGTCAGGTTGATCGTCCCCGGGCCGTCGTCTTCCTGGATGATGTCGTCCACCGGCACGCCCGCCGCGGCGATGGGTGAGAAGACCTCGCTCTGCACCCCGGCGCGGTTGTTCAGCCCGCGGATCGAGATCCGCCCCACCGCTTTCTTGAGCACAACGCTCGTCACGGCCCTTCCCGCCGCGGATGGATCCTCCGCCACGATCACCGTCGAACCCTTCTCGGGCTCATGGCTGTGCAGCACGCGGACGGGCACCTTGAGCTTCTTCGCAAGCTCCACCGCGCGCGGATGGATCACCTGCGAGCCCAGCGCCGCCGCTTCAAGCATCTCGTCGTACGTCACCGCGTCAAGCCTGCGTGCACCCGGAACCAGCCGCGGATCGGCCGTGTACACCCCGTGCACGTCCTTGAGGATTTCGCACGTCGCCCCCAGTGCCCCGGCGATCGCCACCGCGGTGGTATCGCTGCCGCCACGCCCGAGCGTCGCGACGCTGCCGTCGGGCGCCAGCCCCTGGAACCCGGCAATGACCGGGATGATGTCCTGCGAAAGCAGTTCTTCGAGCGCGTTCGGGTCGATCTTCGTGATCGATGCACGTCCGAAACGCTCGTCGCAGAAGATCCCCGCCTGCCAGCCCGTCAGGCTGCGGGCTTTGTGCCCCATGCGTTGCAGCGTGAGCGCCACCAGTGCGCTGGCGGCTTGCTCGCCGGTAGCCAGTAGCTGATCCATCTCCCGCGTGTCGGTGTTTACCGAGTCACTTCCCGCGGTCACCGTCTTGCTCAGGGCAATGAGATCATCGGTGGTATCGCCCATGGCGCTGACCACCACCACCACGCGCGTCTTCTCACCCTTGGGCCCGAACTGCGATTTGGTCTTCAGCACGTGTTTGGCGCAGGCGGCCATTTTCGTCGCGTCCGCGACCGAAGAGCCTCCGAACTTCTGCACCACCTTGAACGTGCCGGGAACCATCTGGGTCATCTCCATGGGTGAAAGGGATTGAGGGGAAAGGCAATCGGGAACAGGCAATAGGCAATCGCAGAATCACCTCAGTGCATTTTCTGCGAGTGCCGATTGCCAACTCCCCATTGCCCCATACTTCCTCGCCTGACCAATCCCAACTCCCGCCTGTCTTTCTCCGTCTTCCTCCGCGCCCTCCGCGACCTCTGCGTTGCATTCTTGTCTTTCAACCCTCGATCCCTTGATCCCCTGATCCCTCGGTCCCTTCCCAATCACGCCGCCCCACGAACCAGCCCGCCCGCGCCCGCCGCTCGGATGACCTTCAGCCAGCGGTCCTCCGCCTCGCCCGGGCCGGGCACGATCTCGCCCAGCGGCACGTCCATGTCCAGCGCCAGCTCGACCATCTGCTCGTCGCTGAGCTCCAAATACGGCGTCTGGATGATGAACCGCCCCGCGCCCAGCCGCCCATTGAAGGCCGACTCGCTGTCCATCGCAAGCAAACGCGACAGCAATAAAGCCCTATCCGCGGCATCGGAAAGACCCTGAATCACCAACTCCGCCCGCTGCGGATCAAGCTTCTCCCCGATCCCCCCACCACCCCCACCACCCCCTCCACCCAACTGCACAGGCCAAACCAACCGACAAATCGCTGCCCCCCCGCCACCACCAGTCCCACCACCAGCCGCATCAAACTTCTCAGTCTTCAGCCCCATCCGCAGCGCCGCCGCACCCGCCGCGAGCAGCATCTCGTTCTGCGCCATCGCCCGAGCAATCGCCTCGGCCTCCGAAATCACATCTATCACGCCCCCCCCCCCCGCCCCGCGGCCCGGCGGGGGGGGGG
>JAVTWO010000101.1:0-9203 GCA_032229765.1 Phycisphaerales bacterium
CCTTCGGCGTGCCCATCGCGCAGTCGGTCGCGGGCCTCTCCGAGGCCGAACGTCTCGCCGCTCGCGAGCAAGCGAAGAAGCGCCGCGACAACGTCAAATCCGAGGTCAAGCACTCCGAGGTCATCGACACCGTCGAAACCTCCGAAGGCGTCACCGCCGCACGAAACCTCGCCTCCACCACCGAGGAAGAAACCCGTCAGGACCACAAGCGCCGGCCCCCGCCGCAGGCACCCAAGCCCAAACCCGATCAGCCTTCCCTCGACCTGAACGCCTGAGCGAACACAAAGAGCAACCATCCCCCCAAAGCAACCAGCCCCCACCGATCGGCAGGGGCTGGCGGATATCACTCGTTTTCATCCGTCCGCCCGCATTGAGCACCGCTCAACCCGCAGGGCGAAGGGCTTACTTCTTGCTCGGCGCGTTCGAGGACTTCAGCCAGAACGGGCGCGGCGTCTTGGGATCCAGCGGATCGATGTGGACCGTCGAGCCCATGAACACGACCTTGCCGTGACCCAGCGAGTACAAGGTGTCGTCCTTGCCACGCTTGACCATGAAGCCGGGCTTGATGGGCGTACCGACCTGGCGGATCACGATCGACCCGGGCTGCGCCACCTCACCGGCGTACAACTTCACCCCGCGGTACTGCGGGTTGCTGTCGCGGCCGTTCTTCGTTGAACCCTGACCCTTTTTATGTGCCATGGCAAAGCCCTTCGATCTGCAAACAAACCTGTCCGACCCGCTCAACCTCGCCGCATGCCCTCCCACAGAGGGCCGCCGGGCTGAGCCGGGCCTCAATCCTAGACCGTCGAAATCGAAAAATCGACCGACGACCTCCCCTTCCCCCCACCCAACCCCTCCATCCCCTCACCAATCATAAACCAAACTTACCGCATGACCCATCCCGTCTCAACCGGGTTCATGGGCGTGTCCTTGATCTGCCCAATCTCCCCCGGAGTCTTGTACGTCAGGCTCTTCGTCTTCCGCAGCACAACCCCCTCCGCCGTCGCCTTGCCGTCGCCCGTCTTCGGCGGCGTCACCATCGTGCTCTCACCCGAGAAGCCCGCGGCATAGACCGTCAGCTCACCCGGTCGAAGCTGCTCGCCCGACCAGATCACAATCCCCACCCGCGCGTTCTCTTCCCCCTGCAGCAGCGTCCCGATCACCGCGATCTGATCCTTGACCTCCGCGTCATTCACGTACGCGATGACCTTCTTCGTCGCTTCGGCGTTGACACCCTTGCCCGAACGCTCAACCACGCCGTCCGCCGTCACCAGATCGAACGTCGGGGCGAACAGCACATCCTGCCCCGTCGTGTTCGTCACTTCGTACGTCATGTACACAAACGCCCGCGGGCCCTCGGGCGTATCAACCGTCAAGACCCGCAGCGGGCTGAACTTCGCCTTCAGCTCCCACCGCGTCGGCACAACCTCAGGCTCCGGGGCCGCCATCGCCGACAGGCTCATCGCCCCCCCGGCCATCACGGCCAGACCCAGCGCCAGCGTCCCGACCCGAAATCCCGAAACGATTGACGAAAAACCCATAGCGGTCCTTTCCACTGAGCCGACCAGTGTACACACTTCTCTGCCAGTCTGCCGATCAACCTGAACCCAGTTTCCCTCTTTTCCGCCCCCCCACCGCCTCCGTATGACCACCTTTGCGACCCAAACCTCCAGCGGTTCCACCCCGGGCGATGAGGGGCCCGTGATTGTTCGGGTTGACGACACCCTCCGCCCGCTCGCCCTCGCCAGGCTCTTAGGGGTGCGTCCGGGTGATCGGTCTGTCCGCGATCTGGAACTCGCCGCCGCCAGCGACGCCAACGACCTCACGCAGCTTTGGGCCACCCTCAACGCCGCCGGACGACCCGTCCACGTCGCCCTCGTCATGCCCAGCCCCGGACGCACGGCGATGTTCTTCCTCTCCGAAGACGACCTGCTCGGTGGCGGAGGTTCGCCCGATGCCGAACGCCTCCGCGGGAGCGAGGCCATCCGCGAGCGCGCACGTCTGCTCCGCCACGTGTGTCAAGTTCTTCGTCGCGAAAAAGCCGAGGAAACCCCAACGCTGAGCGGCCCCGAGACGAACTTGCTCCGCCGATCACACACCCGCGCAGGCCTTCCGACGTACACGATGGGTCAGTCGCTGCTGGAACCCTCGCAATCGTCGCTGCGTGCGAGCTTCATGCAAGGGGGTTTTTCACACCTTGCGGACCTGGCGTACATGAGGCGCGAGATCCCGCGCCGTCCGAGCTTTGAGCAACCGATCTGGCCCGCGGGCGTGAGCGTGCGCACCATCGCGTCCATGCCGCCTGCGAAGGCGGAGGCCGCGCTCGCGCAGGCCCTGGAACGCAGCTACGTCGGCACGCTGGATTGCCCCGCGCTCTGCGCGCTACGCACCACGCAGGACGTGCTGGCCTCGCACCGCTCGGTTGGGACCTACGACCCGGCGATGTGGTTTGTGGTCTTTGTCAACGACCAGCCCGAGGGGTGTTTGCTTTTGAGCGCCTGCCCGCCTCAGCACACGGTCGAACTCGTCTACATCGGGCTGGGCCCGAAGGCACGCGGCATGGGGCTGGGCTCCGCGCTCATGAAAATGGGGCTGAATCACCTGTGCGCCCGCGGCGAACGCTGGCTGGCGTGCGCCGTGGACGAAGCGAACACCCCCGCGCGCCGCCTGTACGAATCGCTGCGTTTCCGCGCCTTTGCCAAGCGTGTGGCGCTGGTTCAAGACCTCAGCCCCGCGTCAAGTCTGCCGGCGTGCTGAAAGCGTGAAAGCACCCACGCGCGTGGGTCGCGACCGATCCGGAAGAACCCTCAGTCGCCGCGATGTTCACGGTGATGACCTGTGCAAAGCTGCGGTCGCGCGTCGATTGGGAGCGAACCACCCGCGAACGGGCGCGAACGTCGGTGCGTGGATCGATCGATCGGGATCGACTCAGCGCGCCGAAAACGGACGCGCAAGAGTTTTCCACGGGATGCTCATCATTCCTTCACAATCGGCGTTGAGAACTTTTTTTCGGCGCGGAAAGTGCCTGTTTCCAAGGCTTTTCCGCGATGTGGACAGGATTTCTGATCCCCTCCGCCTTGAGTTGCGCCGCCCCGGCGATATCTTGTTGTCCGGTCACGGATCGACCGCCGCCCGGTTGCACGGGCCTCTCGCGACGCCGGCTTTTCTGGCTCGGCAGCGGGAGACTCGAATGGCTGAGCGGTGTTGAACGGACTCGTGGGTTCCTTCTCCAACCAGTTGCACCGTGATGGCCGCGCCCGAGGTCTTTCGAGCGAGGGCGCGATCAGCTCGGCTCCATCACAACCCTTCAAGGAAGATCCACGTGAATGCACGTGAAGCGGTTGTCTCTTTGGCTTCTCCATCCCAGGCAGTGGAAAACCTCTCGCGAAATGAACAGGCCCATGCTGCTGAAACCAAGCCCACGACGAGTGTTCTTGCCGCTCCGCGTGTTGATCTCAACCTCAACGCGACGAGCGATGCCGCCGATGCTCACCATGCCGGTGCGATCGACGCACTTCGCGCTCACCAGCCCGAGCGGCGTGAGCACGACGGACGCGACGATCGCCACCACGCCGCCGATCGTGCGCCGATAGCTCAAAGCGAAACCAACCTCCGCAGCGCCGGACTGAAGCTTGAGCTGCTGTTGCGTGACCGGTTGGGCCCTGAGAAGCTCGGCCGCTACCTCCGCGGCGGGCGCTCGGTCTCGCTCTCCGAGACCGGTGAAGTGCTCGTCAGCGTCCCCAGCCCACTGGTAGCGGGAATTGTCGAACGCGACTTCGTCGAAGTCATCGCCCGCAGCGCCGCTGAGGCCCTCGCGACGAATAAAGCCCCGAATGTCCGTGTCAGCGTTGAGCCGATCGTCACCGCGAGCACGCCGACCATGCTCGGGGGTTCATCATCAAACGTCACCGGCAACGCTTCTGCATCTACCGCGTCCGTTCCCGCGACGCGTACGCAGAATCGACTGCGCGTCAGCCCCGTCCGCTATCGGCTCAGCGACTTTGTTGTGCTGGGCAGCAACCGCCTCGCCTACGAGTGCGCGGTTCGGTGCGCACGCGGAGAGACCGGGCCCGGCGTGCTGGTGATCAGCGCCGCGACCGGGCAGGGCAAGACGCACCTGCTGAACGCGATGGCCGCGGAAGCCCACGCGGCGCACCCGGGCTCAACGGTGATCACCGTGACGGCGGAGCAGTTCGTCAACGAGTACATCCAGGCCTGCCGTCTACAGAAGACCGACGAGCTGCGCAAGCGGTACCGGCGCTGCGACCTGCTGTGCATCGACGATCTCAGCGCCCTGCTAAACAAGCCCGGGACGCAGCAGGAACTCGTCCTGACCATCGACGCGGTTGTGCAGCGCGGCGGGCGCGTGGCGCTGACCTGCAAGTGCGCCCCGCGCGAGATGAAAACCTTCAGCGAAACGCTGCTGAGCCGATTGGTCGCGGGGCTGCACGCCTCGATGAACACCCCCGACGCGCCGGGGGTTGAGAAACTGCTGATTGCCCTCTCGCGTCGGCGCGGGCTGGCGCTCGATCAGGCGGCGCTTGGGCTCATGGTTCGCTCGGCCTTGAACTCCGCCTCACCCCAGAACGCCCGGACCGTCAGCGTCCGCGATCTGGAAGGGCTTATCACCAAGGTCGAAGCCGTGCATCGCCTGCTCGGGCATTACACCGACAACGCCGGTGCGGCTCGCGCGAGCGACACCGCCGGCGACAGCGGACCGGTGGCTGTCCGCGTGGGCATGCTCTGCGTGCAGCAAGCCCTGGGCACCGCGGACCTGCCCGATCAACCCACACGCCTGAGCCCCTTGAACGAACGAAACGCGGCGCTGACCGGGACCGACCCGGAGCCCGCGGCGTTCCTCCGCCACGCGCCAACGCAACGCGCCGTGCGCATGGCCGACATCGTTCGGCGCGTCTGCACGCGTTTGAACGTGGAGCCCGAAGAGCTCGCCTCGCGCGGGCGGCACGAACGCGACGTCCACCCCCGCGCCCAGGCGACCTACCACGCACCCAAGCACAACACCCAGAGCAACCCCGACATAGCCCGCCCCAACGGCAGGCCCAACCACTCCACCGTCATCACCGCGCACCGCCGGTTGGACAAGCAAATCGCCAGCGGCGTCACGCTCGCGGGGCTGAACCAGCCGCTGAGCGAGCTGTGCCGGAGCATGCACGAGGAACTTCGGGCGAGCCTGTCATAAGCGTAAACTCGGGGGATGGTCCGACGCGATGGATCAACCCGGGCACGCAGAACCGCGCGATCGCGCGATGTTCGTCGCGTGCTGACGCTCTCAGTTTCGCTCGCGACCGCGACAATCTTCGTACAGTCGGTCCTGTTGGCGATGGAGCCGAATGCTTCAACGCTCAGCATGTCCGCGGCTCAAGCCAAGACCGTCCCGCTGAGCGCGACCGAGACCCGCGAGCTTGCCGATCTCTTGCGTGCGATGCTCGACCCGGACGCGAGCCCATCGCCCGGCGAGGCCGCACGATCTCTGCGACGCTTGCGCGATCCGGCGCTCGCGCCGCTCTTTGCTCAGTTGTCGATGATGCGCGACCCGGTGTTGAGCGCTGAGGGCGTGCTAGGCTCCGCGGAGCTTTCCGAGGCCGGCTCGCTCGATCTGCTCTCGGTGCGAACGCTCGTGAGCCCCGATGCCCGCTCGCGTGTGATCACGCTGGGGATCGAGGCGGGGCTCTTGAGCACCTCGCAGCTTGAAGACCTGGCGCGGTGGAGTGAACTCCCGCCCAACGTGCTGCTCTCGCTCTCGGCGCAGCTTGTCAGCGCCGGCGGCATCCTTCCCCGCTCGAGTCTCGAAAAGCTCTTGACCGACGATGTTCCGCTTCGGGCGGTCTCCGCCGCGGTGATTCTGGGCAGCGCGGGTGATTCGCCCATCAGCGTGCGGTGCGAGGCGTTGATCGCCGAGAAGCAATCCGAACTCTTAACCGAGCGATCGGCCGCGGGGCTGAGGCTGCTGTTTGAGTCATCGGTGCGTGCGCGCTTGAAGGCGTGCGTCCCACTGGCGAAGTTCGTCCACTCGCGCTCAGACGATGATGCCCTCCGCGATTCGGCCCTCAGCGTGCTGATCGCCCTCGCCCCTTCAGATCAACAGACCGTCACGCTCCTACGCAATCAGCTCGACGCGCGAATCGAACTCCCCGAGCGGCGGCGGCACGCGATGTCGATCATCAACGCCGCACTTCGTCCGAGCGGGCGCACCGCTCCGACGGTCGTTCGCGCCATGATCTCCGACGCCGACGAGTCGATCTCGCTCATGGGACGCGCCCTGCGGGCGCACGAGAGTCGCGCCGAGTCGGACATCGAACCCATCGTGCAGCTTGCGGTCAAGGGCGAGTTCGAGCTCTCGGTCTGGGCGGTGCTCGCCGCGTCGGAACGGGGCGAGAGCGATCGCCTGCGCGTTGCGGAGGCGGTGATCACCTCGCTCCGCCCCGAGAGCAACGCGGGCATGATGATGCTCGCGGAGGCGATGGCCTCGGAGATCATCAAGGCGGATTCCGTGCGGTCGGCACGCTTGGTTGTACAATCGCTCCGCGACCGCAACGCGCCGATGCAGCGTGCGCTGCTCTTAGGGCTGATCCGTGCCGGCGTGCCGGGCATGCAGGACGACGAGGCGATGACCCCCGCAATCTGCGGGCTGGTGCTGAGCAGCGAAGAGCGGGCCTCGCGTGCGGCGCTCGCGTTGTGTGAGATCGCTCAGGCGATGGATGCCGCCGGCCGTCTGCCCTGGAGCCCCGACACCTGGCCTCGCCCGGGGCGAGTCTCGGTCACGGATCCGATGATCGACCTCTCGGCCGAAGCACCCAGCTCGACCGTTCCGCTCGACGAACTCGGCGAGGCCGATCGCGACGAGCTTGCCCGGCGTGCCGAGCGGATCCGCCGATCGAGGCAGCTCGCGTACCTAGCGATCGAACGAACCGACCTGCCCTTAGGCTGGCGAGCGCAGGCGGCGTGGCTGGCGCTGCGATGTGCGGCCGAGGACCGTGCGGGGCTCGCCCGCGTCCTCTCGCGTCTGGCGCCGCTGACACAATCACCCCAGACGCCGTCGCAACGGTGATCGACCCCCGAAAGCCGATACATCCCGGCCGATCGAGCGAGTTTCTTCGCATCACCCCTCACACACACCGCACAGACAGCACGCCCGAGAAAATCTGAATCATCGCGAAGATCGGACTTATCAGACCACGCAAACGCGTCGATGCTTGGAGCTATGGCCACCATGAGCGTTCACGAAATCCCCCTGAGCAAACCCGACATCACCGACCTGGAGATCGACCTGGTCGTCAAGACGCTCCGCAGCGGACGCCTGAGCATCGGGCCCATGCAGGAACTCTTCGAGAAGATGACCACCGCGCGCGTGGGGCGTGAGCACGCCGTGGCGTGCTCCAGCGGCACCGCGGGTCTGCACATGGCCTTACTCGCGCTGGGCGTCGGCCCGGGTGATGAGGTCATCACCACGCCGTTCAGCTTCATCGCCTCGTCGAACGTGATTCTGTACGTCGGCGCGAAGCCGGTCTTTGTGGACATCTGTCCGAAGTCGTTGAACATGGACCCCAGCAAGCTCGAGGCCGCCATCACCCCGCGGACGAAGGCGATTCTGGCGGTTGAGACCTTCGGCAACCCGATGCACATGGAGGCGTACGAACAGATCGCCGCCCGGCACGAGATCCCGCTGGTGGAAGACTGCTGCGAAGCGCTGGGCTGTTCGCGCAAGGGTCGACAGGCCGGCAGCTTCGGTCGAGTGGGCGTCTTTGGTTTCTATCCCAACAAGCAGATCACCACGGGCGAAGGGGGCATGATCGTCACCGACGACAAACGCCTCGCCGATTTGTGCCGCAGTCTTCGCAGCCAGGGCCGACCGGTGCCGACGATGCCGCAGGGCACACTCCCCGCGGGCAGTACGCCCGCGGTGGGCATGGGCGGGCCGGGCGTCGCGGCCTCGCATTTGGGCTCGTGGCTCACGCACGAACGCCTCGGATACAACTACCGCCTCAGTGAACTGCACGCGGCGCTGGGCGTTGCGCAGATGAAACGCCTCAGCGAGATCATCGAGCGCCGTCAGAAAGTCGCAACCGCCTACACGCAGCGTCTGCTCGACGTCCCCGACGTCATCCTGCCCACCGTCGATCAGGATTCGGTGATGAGCTGGTTCGTCTACGTCGTCCGCCTCAGCGCCGAGTACACGCGGCAGGAGCGCGACGAGGTGATCGCGGGCATGCGCCGGCATGAGATCGGTGCGGCCGACTACTTCCCGTGCATCCACCTGCAGCCGTTCTACCGCGAGCGATTCGGGTACGCACCGGGCGATTACCCGATCGCTGAGAGCGTCAGCGCCCGCACCATCGCCCTGCCCTTCTACGGCTCACTCCGCGAGGACGAGATCGACTTCGTCTGCCGAACGTTCAGGCACATGGTCGATCGGCAGAACATCACCCGCGGCTGAGTTCCGCGATGCACCAACCCACCAACGAAAAAGGCCCCGCGATCAACGCGGGGCCTTTGTGTTTCATCTCGCAACGATCCGTCGATCGCTTATCGATCGGCCGCCGTGCTCAGAACAGGAAGAAGTTGTTGAAGAAGGCGTTGTAGTCGCCTTCGTCGATCACGCCGTTGGGCCCGCCGCCGACGACACCCGTAGCGTACTGCGCCGCCACATCGCCCGCGGAGTTGGCGATATCCGCCGGCCAGGATTCGACGTAGTTCTCCAGGAAGAACGAGTTGAAGAAGAGGTTGTAGTCGCCCTCGTTCACCACGCCGTTGGTCCCCGGGTCGCCCGTGTCCTGCGCGATGTCCGACGCGACGAACTGCGCGGTGTTGGGCAACGTCTGCGGCACGATCTGTCGCACGCGACCGTTGAGCTGCACAATCAGCAGCTCGCCGGTCGGTGTCTCTGCGAACGAAGCGATCTGCGAGATCGTGCCGCTGGGCCCGGTGAGCTGGGTGGTGTGATCCTGGAAGTCCACACGCTGTCCGTTGATGTAGCGGAAGCTCCAGATTCGGTTGGTGCCGAAGTCCGCGAAGAAGTACCGCCCGCGCCAGCCCGGGATCGCGCTGCCGCGATACACGTACCCGCCGGTCACGCTGATGCCCGTCTGCGTGCTGAGGTACGCGCTGCCGCCGGCCTGCGTTGTGGAGTGCGGGTAGACGTAGATGGGGTTCACCGCGTTGGCGTTGGAGAATGGCGAGGCACT
>JAVTWO010000102.1:0-9203 GCA_032229765.1 Phycisphaerales bacterium
TCCAAGCGCCAGCACGCTCAGCCCAAACCCGCTCAACAGCAACGAACCGAAGATGGAAACCAGCATCACGCACTCACACCCGGGCACGCCGCCCGATCACGACTTCTCATCAACGAACAACCGCGAGCACCAGCCCGCTCTCCTCCATGCGACAAACGCGTGACCGCTGGCTAAACCGCGCCAGCTCGTCACGCATTTCACGCCTCAAAGGAGCACCACGCCGAACCGACGACCCCGCGGCCGCTCTGACGCCTCGTCATCGGTTTCGAAAGCTCTTTTACGCTGATACACTCATGTTCATGGCCGATCCGCAGACACGAAACCGCGTCAAAGGCGCTCGGCTTCTGCGTTTCGTTCTTTTCCTGACGATTCTCGCGTGCGTGGTCTGGGTGATGGCGAGCGCGCCCTGGCAAGCGCGTCTGCGAACCAATCTCGTGACCTACTTCCTGCCGACCGCGAGGGCCCCGCTCTGGGCACCGCCGCCGATGCCAACCTTCGAGGCATTCCAAAGCATGTTTCAGTTCGGCGACCCGCCCCCAGTGAAGGGCAGCGCGGACGCGCTGATCACCCGCGAGGTCATCGTCGAGCGGCTCATCTTCGATCTGCTCGTCCGACTCTTACCAATCCTGCTCATCACCGGTGCCGTCGCGCGAATCGCCGGACTCAATCGCAAAGACATCACGCTGCACCTCACGCTCCCCGCGGGCATAGGCCTCGCCACAGGATTTCTCGCAAGCCTTTCCATTTTTTTCTTTGCCAACGGCCTCTTGCCGACCCTGCTCCTCCTGCTCAGCATCGCCGGTCTGCTCACCGGCGCCGCCCTCGGCCTGAACTCCTTCAGCCGCAGCAACATCGAACCGCAAACCGCCCTGAACCGTGCCGATCAAGCCTCACGCTGAAGCTCCATACACATCTGCGTATCCGCACGTGTCAAAAAAACTTGACATGCTTCAGAGTGTCAAGTATACTTGACATGTGCCCACGCCGATGTACCCGAGAATCGGGCGCGTAGCCGGGCTCTTTCAGGAGTTCTCCTCGTGATCAACGCATCGTTCGAAGAGAAGAGCGTCTGGATACAACTCATCGCCCTCATCGCGGCCCTCGGCGCATACTTCTGGATCGCCGCGACAATGCTCGCACGCGGCGAACTTAACCTGCCCGCGTACACACCGCTCTTTACCGCGGCGTTGGTCTTCATGGTCATCCTGCTGGCGGTCGGTCACGCCATCGCGGCCTTGACCCGCAAGCCCGAACCCGCCGACGAACGCGATCGGCTCATCGTGTGGAAGTCCGAAGCTCGCTCGTCATGGCTGCTGGGGACCGGGATCATCACGGGCATCACCGGGCTGCTGCTCTCGATACCAACGGTGTGGGTCGCCCACATCCTGCTGGGCTCGATGTTCCTCAGCGAGGTCCTTGCGCTCTCGCTCCGCTTGAAGTACTACCGGAGGGGCCTGTGAAACGCCGCGTGACGGTGAAGATCGAGAACCGCATCCGCCTGTGCCGCGAGGATGTTGGGGGCATGAGTCAGCAGGAGCTTGCCGACGCGGTGGGCGTGAGCCGCCAGACGATCAACGCCATCGAGACGGGCAAGTATGCGCCCACATTGGAGACGGCGTTGCTGATCGCGCACGCCCTGAAGCGTCCGCTCGAAGAGGTCTTTGTCTGCTCGTTCAGCAAAGGCTGAACACCGCAAGCACCGACCACAATGAACAAGGGCACCCGGAAACTCGGGTGCCCTTGTGCTTTTTCTCGTCATCCTTCACGCGGAGCGAGCAAGACCTCAGGCCCGACGACGGCGAGCGCCGACCAAGCCCAGCGCCGCGAGCGTCATCGCACCAGCCGCGGGCGTCGGCACGAGGATCGTGCCCGTGAACGGCACGTTGTTCCATTGCCCGCTACCGCTGAGGCCGCCGATGGCGGCATTGCCCTGGACCACGCCGCTGTTGAAGGTCACCTGCGCGTCCGGCGCCAGGATGTTGCCCAGGAAGCCGATCCCCTGCAGGGTCAGGCTGGTGCTCTGGTGGAAGTTGTACAGCACCCGGCTCTCGGTGATCCCGCCGGCGAGCGACATGCCCAGGAACTGCAGCGTATTGCTGGTCCCCGCGACGTTGACCAGTACGGTGGATGATGCGGGCGCGTTGATCTGGATGGTCGAGATCCCGTTGAAGGCGTTCGCGCCGAGGTTGAAGACGTTGAGCGTGGTGCTGGTGCCGGTCATCGTCAGGGTGCTGAACTGGCTTTGCCAGGTGCCGACGCTCGACAGCGTCGAGAGATACTGCGAGGAGGTCTGGTACGAGTTCTGCAGCGCGTTGAAGTTCAGGGGCGTTCCCTGCGCGATGTTGCCGTTGGGTGACGAGACGCCCGAGAGGCTCGCGATGCCGCCGTAGCGGGTGTTGCCGCCCCAGATGGTGCCGCTATCGAAGTTGAGGTTCCCGCCGACAACCAGCGAGTTCGACGCGCCGTTGGAGTTCGGCAGCAGCAGACCAACCGAGTAGTTCGCAACGGTCAGGTTGCCACCAACCGCCAGGCTGCCCTCAACATCGCTTCCCGCGGAGCTCATGTTCCCCGCGACAAACAGGTTGTGCTGGAACTGAAAGTTCAGCCCGGCCTGAGCCAAGGCGGGCAGGGCCAACAACGACAATGCGGTCAAAGCGGTGCGTGTACGCACGGTTCTCTCTCCTCGTGGTTATTCAAGCCAGACATCACGCCCCGGCTCACGCCGAAACGCACGCACAATTCGTACACCCACTGAACCGACAATGCCACCTCTTTGGGTGTGAATTCGCACGAACATTATCCAAAGACGCAAGATCGGGAAAATGCATGAGACCCGAGCGGGTGGCCTACGCCCGGGCTTCCCTTGGCACCTCAAAGCCTCAGCCGCCCAGATCGCCCAGCTTCACACCCCGCGTTCAGCTTTGGATCGACGGCAGTGATGGACCCTTCGCCAGCTCATACGCGCCGATGCTCATCGCGTTCACCACTTTCGCCACGCGGAACCCCTTCGCAAGAGCCTCTGCGAAAACCCCCTTCTGACTCATCGGCACAATCACCACCGCCATCGGCGGGGGCACGTGCCGGGCGGTGTGCGCGCACAACGCCAGCAGCTCCTCGGTCGTCTCCGCCGCGGCATGCCCAAAGAGCGACGCGATTTGGTACCCAACCACCCGCCCATCACGCCTGAGCACAAAGCCCGGCAGTCCCAGCTTCAGCAACTGCGCCGCGTCCCGCTCACGCGAGAATCCCCCACGCTCGCGCGACAACCGCCCGACCTCCGGAAGATCCGCCACGGCCATAGGCGAGATCGCGGGATGATCCATCTCCGCGGCCTTCGGATTCATCATCGCCGCCGCGTCACACCAGCGGAACCCCAGGTTGGTATACAGCGACAACGACGTGGTATTGACCGCTTCCTGAAACAGCCGAACGCGCATATCCGCGCCGCGCACACGCCGGGCCTCGTCGATGACCCATTGCATGAGCATCCGCCCGATGCCGCGGGTCTGCACACGCGGATCAACCGTGATGGGCCCCACGCCGCAGACATCGTCCGCGTGCAGCAGGAAGTTCGAGCCCACCACGCGTCCGTTCTCGATCGCCACCACGCCCGAGTAGTCCGGCCGGTTGATCACGCCGCCGATGATCAACCCGCCGACATGCTCGTCGGGCACATCGCGATGGACGTTGTGCTTCAGATGAAGCGTGTCAAAGGCCAGGTGGCAGATGCGTGCGAGGGTCTCCGTGTGCTCGGGTTTCGCGCGGACAAGTTCGATGGTCATACCGCAGATCCTCTTCTCGGGGCCCGACCGGTTCCGCCGGGCCCGGCTTGCATCCCCGCTGGTTTGCGGGCGGAGAGTCTATGATCCGCCCGCGGCGAGAAGCACGCCCGCGGGTCCGCGCGAAGGGCAAAGCCCCGCTTCACCGGTCTTCAACCCATGTCGCTCACGCACGTTTTTTCGTGCCATCCCACTGCGGACCGGGATGAACCGCATGGAGAAACCGCCGTGACGAACCCACTGCCTCACCGTCCGAATCTCGATCAGCTGCGCCGCCAAGCCAAGTCGCTGCTGGCACGCCTACGCGCGGGTGATGCCGCCGCCGCCGAGCTCTTCAAGACCCATCTGCCCGCGGCGGCCTCGCTCGCCATCCCGCAAATCCTCGCCGCTGGGTATCGCCTTGCGGACGCGCAGTCCGTCATCGCCCGCTCATCCGGCTTCGACCGCTGGCCCGATCTTTCTCGGCACATAGCGCAGCTCCGCGATCTCGAAGGCACTTGGCACTTCCGCCGACTCTTCGTCGACGGTCGATTGGTCAACGCCCAGCACCTCGCCTCCTCTCGGCTGATCATCAACGGCGATCAACTCCTCATCCGCTCAACCGCCGGCTCATCGCAGGGCCTCTTCACGATCGACGTCTCCACCACGCCCCACCAGATCGATATCGACTTCTCCGATGGTCCGATGTCGGGCCTCACCTGCCCGGGCCTTTTCTCGTTCAACAACGACCAACTCGAACTTGTCGTCGATTCCACCGGGCGCCGACGCCCGCCGTCACTTCTCGCCAGCAACGACCCGACCTTCTCGCACATGGTCCTCGCGCGGGCCGATCGTTCGACATCCAGCGCTACCGTCGAAAGCCGCCCGTCGCAGCGTCCAACGTCGGCCCAAGCGGTCAACAACCTCGTCCCCTTCGTGCACGTCTACGACATCGCGCGGTCAATCGACTTCTACATCAAGCTGGGCTTTGAGCTTGCTGACTCAAAGGCCGACCCGCACGCAAGGCTCTTCTGGGCGTGGCTCAAGAATGAAAACGCAGATCTGATGCTGGGCTCCGCTTCGGGCCCCATCGACGCCGATCTCCAGGCCGTCATGCTGTACATGTACAGCAAAGATGTTCAGGGCCTCCGCGAGCATCTGCTCAAGCAAGGCCTCCGCGACGCGGGCGAATACACCGGCCGCCGAACCGCCAACGACACCCCAGCCGCCATCCACACCGTCGCGCACCCACCCTACATGCCCGCGGGCGAACTGCGCATCACCGACCCCGACGGGTATGTGATTCTGGTCGGGCAACTGCGGTAAACAATCGCTCCAACCCGTCCTCTGCGTCGATCATCAAACCAACCCCTCAAAAACACACATGCCCCGGCACCTGCCGAGGGCATTTTCATTCCGTCCTTCAACTGAATCGGGCTGGGCGGATTCGAACCGCCGACCTTCTGACCCCCAGTCAGACGCGCTAACCAAGCTGCGCTACAGCCCGTGGCTTTGAGCCTTGAGGTTAGGCCTGATCAACCCCCGAGGAAAGTCCACCCCGTCCTTTCGCCGTCACGGCTTCTCCGCTCATTCGCCGCTCCACCTTATCCAAACCACCTTCCTCTGCGATACCCTCCGCCCATCATGGCACGCATCCTCATCGTCAACGGGCGACTGCTCGACCCCGCCTCGGGCCTCGATACCCACGCCGACCTGGCGATCGATCAGGGACGGTTTGTCGAGATGGGCCCGAAGCTCAGCCGACTGCCCGCGGACGAGATCATCGACGCCGAGGGCTGCCTGGTCACGCCCGGGCTGATCGACCCGCACGTGCACCTGCGCGAGCCCGGCAACGAACGCGCCGAGACCATCGCCTCAGGCACCCGCGCCGCGGTCGAAGGCGGCTTCACCACCGTCTGCTGCATGCCCAACACCACCCCCGCGCTCGACAACGACGCGATGGTCCACTTCGTCCGCGCCCGCACCGAGACCACCGGCTCCTGCCGCGTTTTCCCCGTCTGTGCCATCAGCAAGGGACGCAAGGGCGATGAGCTCGCCGAGATCGCCCTCATGGCCCGCGCCGGCGCCTGCGGCTTCTCCGACGACGGCGACTGCGTCGCCTCCGCCGGGCTCATGAGCCGGGCCCTCGCCACCGTCAAACCCACCGGCAAGGCCATCATGCAGCACTGCCAGGAGCCCACCATGACCCGCGGCGGGGTCATGCACGCGGGCATCGTCTCCACACGCCTCGACCTGGGAGGTTGGCCCCGCGCTGCGGAAGAGATCATCATCGACCGCGACGTGCGCCTCAACCGCAACATCGGGTGCAAGTACCACGTTCAGCACATCTCCTCGGGCGAGAGCGTCAACATCATCCGCCGCGCCCGTGCGGAGGGGCAGCCCGTCTCGGGCGAGGCCACCCCGCACCACCTGCTGCTGACCTGCGACCTGATCGAAACCAGCGGCTACGACCCGCGCTACAAAATGAACCCGCCCCTGCGTGAAAAGTCCGACATCGACGCGATCAAGCTCGGGATCGCCGACAAGACCATCACCGTGCTGGGGACCGACCACGCCCCGCACCCCGCGGAGACCAAGGAAGTCCCCTTCGATTCCGCGAGCTTCGGGCTGGTGGGGCTTGAGACCGCGGTGCCGCTCTACGCCGAGGCGCTGGTGCACGGCAACGTCATCGACTGGCCCCGCATGATCGCGATGATGACCATCGAGCCGGCGCGTCTCTGCGGGCTGGATGCGATGGGCCTGGGGATGTTGAAAGTGGGGGGCCCGGCCGACGTGACGGTCATTGACCCGGACGCGGAATGGACCATCACCCGCAAGAGTCTTGCCGGTCAGTCCTTCAACACGCCGTTCATGGGTCGATCAGTTCGTGGCCGGGCCGTCGCGGTGGTTGTCGCCGGCCAGATCAAGCTCGCCCGCACCCGCGGCCTCGCCTTCGCTCAGGCCTGATGCCGCCTCGTGACTGACGCGGATGAACTCCAGCCGCTCCCACTCCTCGTCAGAGAAGTAGACCAGCCCGCTCCAGATCGCCAGCAGCGACGCCTGGAACCGGTCCTCCAGGTGCAGCTTCTGCACGATCGATTCGGTCAGGGCCTTCACCCGCCCCGGACGCAGCCCCAGCACCTTGGCGATCTCGTTCATCCCCCGCGCCAGACCGAGCTGACGCAGCACGTCCAGCTCGCGGATGGTCAGCACTTCCAGATCGCCCAGAGTTGCCCGGTCGCTGGTGGTCACCACCAGCCCGCGCGTCGCCTCGGGTGACCAATCGCTCGCCGTCGCCCACGCGGAGATGCACATCACCGCCCGCGGCATCCACGACGTGGTCAAAGGCCAGACCAGCGTCCACATCCGCCGGCCTTTCTTCAGTTGAAAGACCACCTCGGGCCAGCCGGTGCTCACCACGTTGTTCACGGCTTTCGCCAGCGTCCCCTGCAGCAGCCGGGGCTTCGCCAGCAACGCCACGCTGGATCGCTGCATCGGGATTCCATCGTCGATCGACGAGGCTGAACTGGGCTTGATGGCCTCCGAAACCGCGATCATCCGCGGCTTGCCGGTCCCCCAAGCCACAACCACGCCCAGCCGTGCCCGCGCCGGTACGAGCGCAAAGTGCTCGGGCGTCGCCGGCGCGGACAACCGCTCCGTCAGTCGAGCGAGCAGACTGGGGCAAGAGAGGTCGTAGCTATTCGGTCCGGGAGTGCTCATGGCTCGGAAAGTGCGTGAACGGCTGTATGAATCAGGTGTTTGAGATATCGTTCACAATACGAACAAATTTGTGCGAAGGATTCAGATCAGCATACATCACAGGCAAACAAAGGGGCTTCCATCAGTTGGAACTTGAGGGTAAACACTGCGCCTGATTTACTCGAACAGAACAGGAACAAACTCTACCTGCTAGAAAGCCCCCGGGGAAAGCTCTACGCTTGACCGGAGCACGGCATTGCGTGCTTGCACGGCTTCTATCGACAATTTTCACCCTCCGGAAAGGGGCAACACATGGCTATTCGCATCGGCATCAACGGTTTCGGACGTATCGGTCGCTTGGTCTACCGCATCGCTGCGGAGCAGGGCATCGAAGTCGTCGCGGTCAACGACCTCGTTCCCGCGGACAATCTCGCGTACCTGCTGAAGTACGACACCATGCACGGGCGCTTCAATCTCGGCGGGAAACCCGCGGAGATTTCCGCCGTCGCCTCCGAGACAGGCGGCTCCTTCACCGTCAACGGCAAGGTCACCAAGACCTCCGCGATCAAGGACCCCGCCCAGCTCCCCTGGAAGGACATGGGGGTCAACTATGTCCTCGAGTCCACCGGGCTCTTCACGGACTTTGAAAAGGCCAACCTGCACGTGAACGCCGGCGCCAAGCGCGTGGTGATCAGCGCCCCGACCAAGAGCGAGCCCGCCCAGGTCCCCACGCTGGTGCTGGGTGTGAACCACGAGACCTTCGACCCCAGCAAGCACACGGTGGTCAGCAACGCCTCGTGCACCACCAACTGCCTGGCGCCCATCGCCAAGGTCATCAACGACAACTTCGGGCTTGAGGAAGGCCTCATGACCACCGTCCACGCCGCCACCGCGACGCAGCCGACGCAGGACGGCCCGAGCAAGAAGGACTGGCGCGGCGGGCGCAACGCCTACCAGAACATCATCCCCGCGAGCACCGGCGCCGCGAAGGCCGTCACGCTGGCGATCCCCGCGCTGAAGGGCAAGCTGACGGGCATGAGCTTCCGCGTTCCGACCGCGGACGTGTCGGCGGTGGACCTGACCTTCAAGACCGCGAAGGACACGAGCCTGGCGGAGATCAACGCCGCGATGAAGAAGGCCAGCGAGGGCTCGATGAAGGGCTTCCTGGGCTATACCGAGGAAGAGGTCGTCAGCAGCGACTTCATCGGCGACCGCCGGAGCAGCATCTTCGACGCGAAGGCGGGCATCGAGCTGAACAAGCGGTTCTTCAAGGTCGTCAGCTGGTACGACAACGAGGCGGGGTACGCCGCCCGCTGCGTCGACCTGATCAAGCTCATGGCCTCCAAGGACGGCATCGCCTGAACCACGCCGGGAGCCGGCACGGTGGGGGGTGAACGTCGGGAAATGGGGTCCTTGGCGGCCCCTGGGTTCAATCTGTGAATCAATCACGCACCGACCGGGCTTGCACGCCCGGTCGGTGTTTTTCTGTACACTGTCCATGTCCCTCGGGCGTGGTGGGTGGCTGATGCGTCGGCACGGAACGACCGATGCTTGAACCAGACGCCGGGTATGTACGAACCACCGGCGGGAGTGTGTGCGATGAGTTTTCTGGGCGATCGGATCAAGGACAAGATCGAAGACCTCAAGTACCGCTTCGGGAGCGGCGGCGGAGGGTTTGGCGGTGGTGGTGGCTTCGGCGGTGGTGGTGGCGGCGGCGGTGGGAAGTCCAGCCGCTTCAATGACCTG
>JAVTWO010000103.1:0-4194 GCA_032229765.1 Phycisphaerales bacterium
TGCTCCGTTGAGGATCGGCGACGGTGCAGACGATGTGGAAGGCGGCGGCGTCGGCGTCGGAGGTTCGGGCGGCGGAGCTTTGACGCAGCTCGACGGAGGTGAAGAGGTTGAGGGCCTCGAGGTTCAAGACGAAGGCGGTGACCTCGCGCGGGCCCTTGGCGAGGCCTCGCAGGGTGAGGGTGTAGCCCACGGGGCGGGTGGAGGTGGGTTGGGCGGATTTGGCGGTGCGGTCGGCCTTCGGGGCGAGGGGGTCGATGGCGAGGTCGTCGAGGACGAGGCCCTGCGGGCGGGCGTCGGCGACGACGGAGAGGAGGGTCGACCAGTCGGGGTGTGCGGTGACCTCGCGGGCGGCGGCGATCTGTCGGGTTGCGGAGGCGATGTCGATCTTGAATTTGGAGATCGAAGAGGTGAGGGAGTCGATCTCGGCGGTGGTCTCGGCGAGGCGGCCTTCGATGTGGACGGACTCGTGATCGCCTGAGAAGGCGAGCAGGCAGCCGGAGGCGGCGAGGGTGGTGTAGACGCCCGCGGTGATGCTCCAGAGGCGGAGGCGGCGCTTGCGAGCGCGGGCGGTGAGGACGGAGGTTGGGATGAGGTTGGCGCGCATCACGGGGTGGTCTCCGCGGGGGTGGAGGTGTTCAGGAGGGAGAGGCCCAGGGCGGGGCCCAGGGCGGCGCGGTGGGTGATGGAGGAGGAGCCGACGATGGCGCGGTCGGGGAGTGCGACTTCGAGCTGGAGGGCGTCGGCGATGGCTTGGCCCAGGGTGGGGACGCAGGCGAGCTCGCCCATGAGTTCGATGCGGGAGAGCCCGGCTTGGGGCATGAGCTGGGCGACGTAGGCGAGGGAGAGGCGGAACTGATCGACGAGCTCGGCGGCGTGGCTGATGACCAGGGGTGTGAGGGATGAGGCAAGCTGGGCGAGGGTGGGCTCGAGTGCGGAGCCGTCGGAGCGGGTGCCGGCGAGCATCTCGTCGATGATGGCGGGGGTTTCGATGGCGGTGGACTTGACGGCGGCGTCGAGGGCGCGGAAGCGTGCGGTTTCGAGGGCGCGTTCGTAGAAGACCTCGCCCTGGAAGACGGCGGTGAGGGTTGCGCGGTGCCAGTCGGCGCAGAGGATGGGGATGATGCAGCCTTCGCAGTCGGGGCGGGGTGTGAGCGCGCGGGCCATGGCGAGGGCGCGGGCGTCGATGGATTCGACGAAGAGGCCCTG
This sequence comes from Phycisphaerales bacterium, assembly GCA_032229765.1. Classification (GTDB taxonomy): domain Bacteria; phylum Planctomycetota; class Phycisphaerae; order Phycisphaerales; family UBA1924; genus JACVCS01. The sequence goes on from JAVTWO010000103.1 coordinate 1,207, forward strand.
GGATTCGAAGGCGGCGACGAGGCGTTCGCCCGCGGCGGAGGGGAGGGCGACGGCCATGTGCTTGGCGGGCTCGCCTGCGCGGGTGGGGATGGGGAGCTGCCAGGTGGCGATGGAGAGGGCGCTCGGATCGAGCTTGTGGGTGCGGGCGAGCTCGATGGCGGCGAGCTGATCAACGGGGGCGGCGCTTGAGCGTGGGGGAAGGTCGAGCACGGCGGAGATGGCGGACTCGCCCGGGGCGGCGATGACGACGCGGCGCGAGACGAAGTCGCGGCGGTCGAGCAGGCCCGCGACGAGCTCGGCGTCGTGGTCCGGGGTGGCGTCGGGTGCGCGCGGGGCGAAGGCGGTGCGGACGGGGCTGGTGGGGTCGGCGGGGTTGATGGGCTGGGCGAGGTGGATGCCGCGCTTGGTGATGTCGACGCCGATGAAGGGCGCGTTGAGGTTGGGGATTGGGATGGGGATGGGGATCAACGTGCACCTCCAGCGCCGGCGGCGGTGAGATCGAAGAGGGGCATGAACATGGCGATGGCGACGCAGCCGATGAGCAGGCCCAGGATGGTGAGGATGACGGGTTCGAGGAGGCTGGTGAGGGTTTTGATGAGCAGTTCGTTGTCTTCGTCCATGGAGGCGGCGACCTGGATGAGGACGGAGCCGATCTGACCGGTGCGTTCTCCCGAGGCGACGGCCTCGGTGACGGAGGGGGTGATGAGCCCGGGTTTGCGGAGGGTGTCGGAGAGGTTTTCGCCGCGGGCGACGCGGTCTTCGGAGGCTTGGAGGAGTTCGACGTAGCAGAGGTTGCCGACGGATTGGCGGGTGAGGCGGAGGGCGTCGAGCATGCCGACCTTGGCGTCGAGGAGGACGCCCAGGACGCGGGCGATACGGGCGGTGCAGAAGCTGGCGACGATGGGCCCGACGCGCGGGACGCGGAGGATGGTTCGGTGGATGAGTGCGGTGCCGGCGTTTGAGCGTGCGGCGGAGAGGAGTGCGAAGACGGAGAGTGCAAGTGCGGGGATGATGGCCCACCAGTAGTTGCGGAGGATGGTGGAGAGGGTGATGAGGGCTTCGGTGGAGGGCGGGAGTGCGGCGCCGAGGGATTTGAAGAGGTCCTGGAAGCGTGGGAGGACGAAGGCGATGAGCCCGATGAGGACGAAGAAGGAGACGGTGATGAGCACGACGGGGTAGATGAGTGCGCCGACGATGGACTTGCGGATGTGGACTTGTTGGCGGGCGAGGTCGGCGAGGTTGCGGAGCATGGCGTCGAGGGTGCCGCCGGCTTCGCCGGCTTGGACGAGTGCGCGGCAGACGGGGGAGAAGAAGCTTGGGTGCTCTTCCATGGCTTCGGAGAGGCTTCGGCCTTCTTCGACTTTGAGTCGGACGGCGGCGAGGATGTCGCGCCATGGGCCGGCGGGGGTTTGGCGTTCGACGGCGGCCATGGCTTGGACGAGGGGGGTTTTGGTGCTGACGAGGATGCTGAGCTGTCTGGAGAAGGAGGCGAGTTCGGTGAGGTGGCGTGCGGAGCCCTTGGACGCGCGGGAGAAGGAGACGCCCGCGGTTGCGCCGGAGGCGATGTCGGTGATGGCGGCGTCGAGCTCGTCGATGCGTGTGGCGAGGATGCCCTGCTTGCGGAGCTGATCGGCGGCTTCTGGGCGCGTGGGGGCGTCGATGATGCCGGTGGCGGATTTGCCGGTGAGGTCGTAACCCTGGTAGGCGAGTTTCATGCCGCGGCCCTCCCTTGCGGGGCGGAGTCGGGTGCGGGGGCGGACGCGGTGGGCTCGGTCGATGTGACGTCGGTGGAGGAGGCGGGTTTGGCGGAGGGTGAGCCGTCGTCGTCCTCGGCCGTGACGCGGAGGATTTCTTCGAGGGAGGTTTTGCCGTCGAGGGCGAGCTGGACGCCTTCTTCGCGGAGGGTGAGCATGCCCTGCTTGCGGACGCAGGCGCGGAGGTCGTGCGTGGGTGCGCCGGCGTGGATGAGTCGGCGGATTTCTGGGGTGACTTCCATGACTTCGTAGACGCCCAGGCGGCCGCGGAAGCCGGAGTCGTGGCATTGCTTGCAGCCGGCGCCTTTGCGGAAGGGGCGGCCGGCGTGGTCGTTGAGGCCTGCGTCGTGAAGGACGTTTTCGGGTGGGAAGTACTTGGTTGCGCAGACGGGGCAGATGGTTCGTGAGAGGCGCTGGGCGACGACGCCGTTGAGTGCGGAGGAGAGGAGGTAGGGCTCGATGCCCATGTCTGAGAGGCGTGCGACGGCGCCGGGGGCGTCGTTGGTGTGGAGGGTCGCGAGGACGAGGTGACCGGTGAGTGCGGCCTGCATGGCGACGCGTGCGGTGGGTTCGTCGCGGATTTCGCCGACCATGATGATGTCGGGGTCTTGGCGGAGGATGGAGCGGAGGGCGCGGGCGAAGGTGAGGCCCACGCCTTCGGAGACCTGGATCTGGTTGATGAGGTCGAGCTGGTATTCGACGGGGTCTTCGACGGTGAGGATGTTGACCTCTGGGCTGCGGAGAAGGTCGAGTGCGGAGTAGAGGGTGGTGGTTTTGCCGGAGCCTGTGGGGCCTGTGACGAGGACGAGGCCGTGGGGTTTTTTCAGGACGCGGGTGAAGGTTTCGAGCGCGCCGGGGCGGAAGCCCAGGTCGCCCAGGCGGACGCGGAGGTTGGACTTGTCGAGGATGCGGACGACGATTTTTTCGCCCAGAAGGGTGGGCATGGAGGAGACGCGGAGGTCGATCTCTCGGCCTTCGGCGACGATGCGGACGCGGCCTTCCTGTGGGAGGCGTTTCTCGGCGATGTCCATTTTGCCGATGACTTTGATTCGGGAGACGATGGAGGCGTGCATGCCGGCGGGGGGCTTCATGAGGTCGCGGAGGTGGCCGTCGACGCGGTAGCGGATGCGGGTGCCGCGTTTGTCGGGTTCGATGTGGATGTCGGAGGCCTTGTCGCGGACGGCGGTGAGGAGGGCGACGTTGACGAGGTTGATGATGGGGGAGCCGGCGACGA
>JAVTWO010000103.1:4204-9178 GCA_032229765.1 Phycisphaerales bacterium
GCTCGGCGAGCTGGGTGAGGAAGGCGTCGACGTCGACGTCGCCCGAGGCGTATTTCTTGACGAACTCGAGGATGTTGGCTTCGAGTGCGAGGACGGGGCGGATCTGGCAGTTGGTCAGCTCGCGGAGGCGGTCGATGGTGGGGAGGCTCTGCGGCTCGGCCATGGCGACGGTGAGGGTGTCGCGGACCTTGAACATGGGCAGGGCGCGGAGGCGTTCGGCCTCGTCGGCGCCGATGAGCTTGAGCAGGTGTGGGTCGATGAGGCCGTGGCGGAGGTGGCAACCGGGGACGCCCAGGCAGCGTCCGAGGGTGTGCACGAGGGTGGGCATGTTGATGATGCCCTGATCGACGAGGAGCTCGCCCAATCGGCGGGAGCTGCGGCGTTGTTCGTTGAGGGCCTGGTTGAGCTGGTCCGGGGTGATGACACCGGACTTGACGAGCTCGTCGCCCAGGCGGGGCTTTGAGCCGGCGGGTTTCACAGGAAGCTCCTGACGGCGGTGTTGACGTCGGCGTAGTTTTCGAACTGGGCGATGAGCTCGGTGAGCTGGAGGACCTCGCGGAGGGTTTCGCCCACGTTGCAGAGTTTCAGTGCGCCGCCCGAGGTGGCGAGTTTTTCGGTGATGTCGAGGAGTGCTTCGAGGCCTTTGCTGTCGACGTAGGCGATGGCGGAGGCGTCGACGATGAAGCGGCCTTGCGAGCGGAGGAGTGCGTCGTTGGCGGCCTGGCGGAACGCGTCGGCGTCGGGCCCGATGATGGGGCCTTGCGGTGAGAGCACCGTGACTGCGCCGTGGCGTTGGAGGCCGATCTGCATGGTGATGCTTCCGTTGCGGGCGGGGTGAGGGAATCAGGCGGCGGCTTTGGAGGGTGAGGTCGAAGGAGAAGAGGAAGAGGAGGGGGCGGATTCGGGGATGATGAGGGTGAAGGTGGAGCCCTTGTTGAGTTGGGAGGAGAGGGTGATGTCGCCTCCATGGAGGCGGGCGACCTGGCGGGCGAGGGCGAGGCCCAGCCCGGTGCCGGTGATTTTTTCGACGCGCTGGTCCTTTGAGCGGTAGAAGCGTTCGAAGACGAGTTCCTGTTCGTCGGGGGAGATGCCGATGCCGGTGTCGGTGATGTCGACGGCGATGGGGCCTTGTCCGGTTCGGACGGCGACGGTGACCTCGCCGCCGGCGGGGGTGTACTTGATGGCGTTGGCGATGAGGTTGCTGAGGCAGAGGACGAGTTTGTCGCGGTCGCCCTGGATGACGGGGAGTTTGGGGGGGAGCTTGAAGGCGAGGCGGACGTTCTTGTCCTGAGCCTGGAGGGTGTGGTCGCGGGTGAGCTCTTCGAAGAGCTGGTTGAGGCGGACGTCGTCGACGCGGAGCTTGAGGGTGCCGGCTTCGATCTCGGAGATGGAGAGCATGTCGCCGACCATGCGTTCGAGGCGGCGGGATTCCTGGCTGACGATGTTGAGGTACTTGGCCTTCTGGGCGTCTTCGAGGGATTCGGATTCGAGGAGCTCGTCGAGGCAGAGGCGCATGTTGGTCAGCGGGGTGCGGAGCTCGTGGGTGGCTTGGGCGACGAAGCTGCTGCGCGAGCGTTCGGCGACGCGCTGCTGGGTGACGTCGTCGATGACGACCACGGCGAAGGACTGGTCGCGCGTGCCGACGGCGCGGACGGAGTACCGCAGGACGCCCTCGGTTCCCTCGGCGGCGGTTGAAGTGGATTCGACGGCGGTTTTGACGCGGGTGGTGCCCTTGGCGGAGGAGAGGATGGCGGAGAGGACGGCTTGGTCTTGAAGGACCGAGGCGAGGTCGGTGTTCTGGAGTTTTTCACGGACGGAGGAGAGCATGATGGCGGCGGCGCCGTTGGCGTAGCGGATGCGGCCGGCGGAATCGACGATGAGCAGGCCGACCCAGAGGGCGTCGATGGCGGAGGCGAGTTCGGTATCTGAGCGAGCGGGACGGGAGTGGGCGTCGGCGGCGCGGTTGATGATGTGAGCGCGGGACTGGGTTGTGAGCTCGGTGAGGAGGGTGTTGAAGGCGCGGGCGCGGGTGCCGAGGGAATCGCTGAGGTAGAGGGTGTCGTGATCGCGTTGGCCTTTGGCGATTTCGTCGAGTGCGCTGGCGACGGCGCCGAGGCCTGTGAGGCGGCGTGCGGAATGGGCGGTGAGGGCGGCGATGACGATCGCGCCGACGCCGGCGACGAGGGCGGGGAGGAGTGCGGAGGTGGTCTTTTCAGCGACGAAGGCGGCGCCGGCGGCGGTGGCGGCGGTGATGAGCGCCAGCGGGAGGCTGAGGATGCGGAGGGAGTGCTCGCCGCGGGTCCTGCGTGGGCGGGATGTGGGGCTGGTCTGCACGGGGTGCTCCGCGAGGGTGAGGTCGATTCTGGGGGATTGGTGAAGAGATGAGGACAGAACGTGAGCGTGGAAGCCTGTACGGTGGATATCGGCCCGCGATGGGCGAGTCTGAGGCGGGGTTTGATCGGCGGGGCGAGAACGGGGTTCATCCCTGGGTTCGGGGCGGTGCGTGCGTGGGTTCTCGGGCGTGGTCACGGGAAAGTGTCAGGGCGGGCTGACTTTCTCGGACCGGGGTTGTAACCTTGGCGGGACGGTCGGCTCTGAAGGATGGGCCGAGGTGGCGAGGCGTTTTTCTCCGGCGAGCGCGAAGCATGAACCCAACTGCTGAACTGCTGCTGCCGGAGGTTCAGGAGCTGGTGCAGGCGCGGGCGTTCGCGGAGTTGCGCGAGGTTCTTCACGGGCTTCAGCACGCGGACGTTGCGGACATCGTGGCGGAGCTTTCGGCGGAGGAAGCGGCGGTAGCGTTTCGGATCCTTCGGCGTGAGGATGCGGGGCATGTCTTCGCGTATTTCCCGGTTGAGAAGCAGGAAGAGCTGATCCGGAAGCTGGGTGAGTCGGGGGTTCAGCTTGTTGAGAGCATGGACCCGGACGACCGGGTGAGGCTGCTGGATGAGCTGCCGGCGGAGGTGGCGACTCGGATCGTGGCGTCGTTGTCGCCTGAAGAGCGGAAGACGACGCAGGCGATTCTGGGGTACCCGCCCGGGTCGGTTGGGCGTCTGATGACGCCGGACTATGTGCGGGTGCGGAGCGAGTGGACGGTTGGCAAAGCGCTGGAGCACATCCGCAAGTACGGGCGGGATGCGGAGACGGTGAACGTCGTGTACGTGGTGGATCAGGACGGGGTGCTGATCGACGACATCCGACTGCGGCAAGTGATCATGGCGGACCCGGATACGCCGATCGCGACGCTGATGAACCGTCAGTTTGTGGCCCTGACGGCGGACCAGCCGCAGCGTGACGCGGTGGATGCGTTGCTGAAGTATGACCGGGTGGCGTTGCCTGTGGTGGACTCGCGGGGGGTGCTGCTGGGGATCGTGACGCACGACGACGTGGCGGACGTAGCGCAGGAAGAGGCCACGAGCGACATGCACAAGATGGGCGGCGTGGTGGCGTTGGACGAGCCGTTCATGAGCACGCCGGTGCTGTCGCTGTTCAAGAAGCGTGCGCCGTGGCTGGCGCTGCTGTTCTTTTCGGAGCTGCTGACGAGCAACGCGATTGCGTTTTTTCAGGACGAGATCCAGCGGGCGGCGATTCTGGCGGCGTTCATCCCCGCGATTATCTCGTCGGGCGGGAACAGCGGTTCGCAGGCGTCGACGCTGGTGATTCGCGCGCTCGGGCTGGGTGAGATCACGAGCAGGGATTGGGCGCGGGTGCTTCGGCGTGAGCTTGTGGTGGCGTTGATGCTGGGGCTGATGATCGGGGCGATCGGGCTTTTCCGGATTCATCTTTTCGGGTGGATGGGGTGGTTCCCGGATCCGGATGTTGCGGATCACTACACGATTCTCGGTGTGACGATCGCGGTGACGCTGCTGGGCGTGGTGGTGTGGGGGAGCATCATGGGGGCGATGTTCCCGCTGATATTGAAGAAGCTGAAGTTTGACCCGGCGGGGTCGTCTACGCCGTTTGTTGCGACGATGGTGGACGTGACGGGGATTGTGATTTACTTCACGGTGGCGATGTTTGTGCTCAAGACGACGCTGTTGAGGCCTGATGCGCCGGATGTGGACGTGCAGACATCGCTGGCGGTGAAGGTGCTGGCGGTGGAGGGGTATCGCGCGGGGGATAGCGAGGTTCACCTGAAGGTGCGGAGCGAAGAGCAGGCGGAGGGGGCGTTTAGCCGGGTGGTGGTGCCGATGAAGGGGATGGAGGGGGACTTGCCGCGGGAGGGGGATCGGCTCTTGCTGAAGTTCAGCACGCAGACGGCGGCGGGTGCGAAGAAGATTGAGGGTGGTGGTGGAGGCGGAACGGATCAGCCGACGAAGGGGCCTTGAGGGCTTGCCAAACGAGGAAGACCGACGCAAGCCCGCGGGGAGAATGGTCGAAGAACGATCGGCACAGGTGAGCATGGATACACCGACCAACGCGAACGATCTGGGCGCTGTGGGATCGGCGGGCGGAGGTGGCCCTGGTGACGCGCGGGAAGGCGCGGGTGGTTCATTTCGGCAGGAACGGATTTTCCAGAGGTTGGATCAGTGCACGCCTCGGGCGTATGAGCGGAGTCACTATGTGCGGCTGGCAGCGTGGATGGTGGTGTCGCGGACGCTGTTTCGGTTCAGTCCGCGGCGTGCGCACGGGTTTCGGGTGTGGCTGCTGAACAGGTTCGGGGCGAAGTGTCACCCGACGGTGACGATCAGGCCCTCGGCGAAAGTTCGGCACCCGTGGCTTTTGACGCTGGATGAGCACGCGTCGATCTCGGATGATGTGAACCTGTACAACCTTGGGGCGATCAGCGTGGGGGCGCACTCGGTGATTTCGCAGAGTGCGCATATCTGCGCGGGGACGCACGATTACACGAAGCCGGATCTGCCGCTGGTGAGGCCTTCGATTGTGATCGGGCGTGGGGTGTGGATCTGCGCGGAGGCGTTTGTTGGGCCCGGGGTGACGATCGGTGACAACGTGATTGTCGGTGCGCGGGGCGTG
>JAVTWO010000104.1:0-9091 GCA_032229765.1 Phycisphaerales bacterium
ATGTAGTAGAACGGCGACTCAAAGATGTGCAACTGCCGATGCCAAAGCGACTGCCGAGCGTCCTCAAGCCCGGTCCAATCCACCTCGCCGCCGAAGCGATCCAGCAGCGAGAGCCACGCGTTGGTGCGCTCCGCACGCGAGTGCGACGGGTTGGTGTAGATCCACTGCTGGAACTGATCGATCGTGGCGATCCAGGGCATGATCCCCGCGAGCCCCTCCGCGTGCGTTCGGCGTGCCCTTCGCGCATCGTCCGGCGTGTAGAACTCGTCAAGGTACGGATAGCTCGTCAGCTCCATGCTCATCGAGGCGACCTCGCAGAACTCCAGCGGGATCTCCGCTCGGTACGCGTGCAGGTCCTCAGCCCGGCACAGCAGCGCGTGGAACGCGTGCCCCGCCTCGTGCACCATCGTCTCAACATCCCGCTGCAAACCCACCGCGTTCATGAAGATAAACGGCAGCCGCCTTCGATCCCGCGTCGCCTGATACCCGCCCGGCGCTTTGCCCTTGCGTGATTCGAGATCGAGCGAACGCTCGCTGCGCAGCGAATCGAAGAGCGAGCCCAGCGACGGGTCCATGCGATGAAAAAGTCGGCTCGTCCGCGTCACCAGCTCGTCGGTGTTCGCAAAGGGCCTCAGCGGCGCACGCCCCATCGGGTCCACGCTCAGATCCCACGGGCGGACTTTCTCGATCCCCAGACTCTTCGCCCGATCGCGGTGCAACTGCTTCAGCGCGGGCACGATCGTCCGCTCAACACCCTGCGCGAACTTCGTGCAGTCTTCGGGGGTGTAGTCGAAGCGCAGCCGCGAGCGGAACGCGTAATCGCGGTACGTCGCGAAGCCCGCGTTGACCGCAACCTTGTTCCGCAGCGCCAGCATCTCGTCGAAGAGCGCATCGAGCGCTTCGCGGTCCTGCAGACGGCGCTGCGCAATCGCCCTCCACGCGCTCTCACGCACGCTTCGGTCGGTCTTCTCCAGGTACACGCCCATCTGCTGGATCGTCTGCTCGCGCCCGTCGAAGTTGACGGTCTGCGCGCCGAGGATCTCCTGATACCGCTGCGACAAGCGCGTCAGTTCGGTCTCCAGGGGGATGTTCTCAGGCCTGAAGAGCTCCACCCGGGCCTTCAGGTCTCGCAAAAGAACGCCGAAACGCTTCGGGTCCAGATCGCCCGCGAAGGCGCTGTGCGCGATCTTCTTGTCCAGCTCAAAGCTCGCCTGCTTCAGCTTGGGCAGCACCTGCTCCGCGTGATCGAGGTACGCCTTCTTCACCGCGCTGTCCTCGGTATGACACGTCATCGCGATGTACAGATCGCTGCTCGCCTCGCTCACCGCGGCATCAAGCTCCGACCGGTCCAGCAGCAACTGCTCAAGACACCCGGAACACTTCAACGGTCTCTCGATCAGCCCGCGGTACAGCGGCTCCAACGCTTCCCAACTCGATGCGTTGATGTTCGACGGGACGTAATCCGAAGCGGGTGAAAAGGGAGGAACCATCCGTGCTCCATGTGCCCGCCCCGAGGGAGCAACAGGATATCGCACGCACGGCCGCCCCGTCGCTCATCCGCCCGCTTTCCCGCATTTTTCCGATCGATGCCCGCAGACACCACAGAACCCCTCACTCAGGGACCCTGCACCTGCGCCGGCGGCGCGGGTGTCGGCGCTCGCGGCAACTGCTTCTCCGCCGCATCCAACGCCAGCCCCAGGCTCGTCCCCAACCACACCACGATGTACAACCCCGCGTGCGCGCACGCGATGGTGTGGGTTTCCTGCACGTTCCGTCTGAACAGCAGCAGCAGCGTGACCCAATACGCCGCCGCACCCATGAGCATCATCAGCAGCAACCCGAACCACCCGAGCGCCCCGGGCTGAATTTTGCTCACCAGCAGAAAGACCGAGAACGCAACGAGCATCCGCCCTGCCGCGAGATCAAGCCGCCCCACGGGCTTCTTGAGTAGCAGCCCCGCCAGCACCACCGCCACAACACCCGTCCCCGTGTGGATCGCAACGTCATAGATACCCAGCAGTACGCGCCCCGAGATGATCCACAGCCCCGCGCCCACCGGCGCACCCGCCGCGATCACCACCAGCGCACACACCGCCGCCACACCGCCGATGCCCAGCAGCACATTCAGCCCGGGCTTTGAGTCCGGACTGATCGGCTGCGCATCCTCCTTCGCCGCCTCCGCGTGCATCGCCTCCGCGCCGCTGATCGTTGCGCCCTTCGATTCAACGGACGCCGCCATAGGCACCGCGCCCACCGATGCCGTCTTGCTCCCCGCCTCACCCGCCCCAGTCGAGGTAGTTGATGCAGTTGCCGTCGCCACCGCCGCCGGCGTGCTCAAACCTGTCCGCGTATCGAACCCACAGGCGATGCACACCACGTCCGTCGAGGCCATCATCTTCCCGCACGCCGGGCAAGGTCGCCCGCCCGAGCCTTCGCCCGACCCTAAACGTTCGATTTCAAACGTCTCGCCCATAATCGCCCCAGTGTACCGAATCCGCCGCGCCGCGGACCTACGCCCACGTCGGCGTGCCCGCAGACATCGTCTCCGGATCAAACTTCACCCGCACCCGCCGCGGGTCGGGCTCAGGTACCGCGCTCAGCAGCGACCGCGTGTACGGATGGCTGGGGTTGCCCACCACCGCCTCGCGTGCGCCTTCCTCAACGATCTTCCCGCGGTACATCACCGCGATGCGCGTGCACATGTGCCGAACCACCGCCATGTCGTGGCTGATGAACAAATACGCCAACTGAAACTCGCTCTGCAGATCGCTGAGCAGGTTGAGAATCTGCGCCTGCACCGAGACATCCAGCGCGCTCGTCGGCTCATCGCACACCAGAAACCTCGGCCTCAAAATCAGCGCCCGCGCAATCGCTAGCCGCTGCTTCTGACCACCCGAAAACTCGTGCGGGTACCGCTCCGCCGCCGACCGCGGCATGCCGCACCGCTCCAGCGTGCTGTGCACCTTCTCGCGCAGCTCATCCCGCCCCCCCCCAACCCCCAGCACAACCAGCGGCTCGCCCACCACCCGCTCAACCGTCATCCGCGGATTCAGCGACCCGCCCGGGTCCTGAAAGATGATCTGCATCTGACGCCGAAGGGCCTTCAGACGCGCGCCGCGCGCCGTCAGCACGTCCTGCCCGTCGAAGAGCACACGCCCGTCCGTCGCCTTGATCAGCGCCAGCACCGCCCGCCCGACCGTCGTCTTCCCGCTCCCAGATTCACCCACAAGCCCCAGCGACTCGCCCGCACGCAGCGTCAAGCTCACCCCGTCCACCGCCTTCACCATCCCGCGCACACGCTGCAAAATCCCCTTCCGCACCGGGTAATGCACCCGCAGATCACTCACCCGCAGCAGCTCCGCCTGCGGCTCGTTCGTCTGCGCCGTGTTGGTCGTCGTCACGTCCGCCATCGCAAACAAAGCGTAGCACAAACCGATTCACGCCTCAGCACCATGACCACCAAAGAAAAACCGCGGGCTGAAGCCCGCGGCTCTGAGGAATCTTCTGCTCTGCTCCACTCGCGACTCGCTCCTCGCGACTTGCGACTTCAGACGCTTAGCGCTGCAAACCTTCCATCCGCTGCACTTCCTGCTGACGCAGCAGCAGCTCAAGCTGCACGCGGTCGGTCACCGGGTCCCACTGCCCGTTGCGGTTCATGTCCGCCTCGGCCTGATACCCCGTCAGCAGCCAGCTCGCGTACAGGTCATCAATGTTCACCAGCCCGTCGCGGTTCACATCGCCCGAGCCCAGATCGATCGTGATCGGCACCGTCTGCACGCTCGACCGGCCCGAAAGCTCGTACGCCACCACCGTGATCTGATTCGTCCCCGGGGGCAACGAGCCCGATGCCAGCCGCCATTCGAACCGGTCGTACTGGAACGCGCGGTTCCCCGAGTTCACCAGCGTCAGCGGGTCCGTCCCGTCCGGCACGTTGGCGATGATGTGCACCGCATTGACCGTTCGGTCCGTCGTCGTCACGCGGTACTGGAACGTCCCGCCACCCGCGGCGATCACGTTCGGCTGCAGCGTGACCTGCGGCGGAAGCCTGTCCACATAGAACACCTTGCGGAAGTCGGTCAGGATCGGCGCCCCGCCGTCGGTCCGCCGCCGATACGCGAAGACCGACAGATAGTGCGTGCCCTCGCTGAGCTGCGAGGTGTTGATCGTCTGGCGATACACACCCGTCGTGCCCGTACCCCCGGGCCCGGCGATGGAGCTCTTCTGCGTCAGGAACTGCTCCATCCCGCCGTCGAGCGCCAGCGATGCGGACTGATCGAAGTTGCCGTTGCCGTTGTAATCGACATACCCGCCGTCGATGCGGAAGACCGCGAAATCATCCCAGTTCGGGTCGTTCGGATCGGTCTTGGTCGTATCGAGACGGATCTCGAACGTCGGGGTGGTGATCACGTCCATGGGCGTGAGGCGACGCTGATACGTCGGCACGCTGGGCGGGTCAGCGGGGATCGTCGACGTCGAGCCCACCAGGCTCAGCGTCCCCGAAGGCGCCGCCGGGCCATAGACCACGTACCCGCGGTGATGTTCAACCGTCTGCCCGCTGACGAGACTCGCGTTGTTGGGGATCGTCAGCAGCACGCGCCGGTTGTTGTCCACCACCAGCACCTGCGGGATCTGCCCCGTCGCGTTGACGGTGCTGTCGCTCCACGCGCCGGTCAACTCGCGCAGACGCGTCCCGGGCGGGAAGCTCGTCTGCACACTGCGCTGCTGCACGCCCGTCGAGTACGAATCGCTCAGGCCAACCAGCAGGCTCGCCGCCGCCTCAGTCCCGATGTCGTTCCGCGACGTATCCGCGGCGTTGTAGTTCGACCGCTCGAAGACCAGCACGTCGTTCAGCGAGGTGTTCTGCGGGTCGGTGCTGTTCAGGACGTAGAAATAGTTCTTCATCGCCCCGGGGATGTTGGCGTTATCGTGCCGAACGTACCCCTGCGCGATCTGCACCAGCCGCTGCAGGTGCGGGTTGTCGTTGCCGAGCGCCGTGGGGTTGCCCTCGCGGGGCCAGAACCCGCGGCTCTGGAAGCGGTCGTGCATCTCACGCCCGTTGTAGTAGACAATCGGCTTGCCCGGCGCGAGCAAAACGAAGGCGTTCTGGGGCAGCGCCGCGAGCTCAGGCCCGGGGACGCCCGGCGCGCTGCCGCCGCCACCGGTGGAGCCGTTGTCGTGCGAATAGACGTGGCGCACGCCCTGACTGCCGTTGTTGTTGCCGTCGTCCTGGGTATCGATGGCGGCGTTGAGGGCGTTGAGCCAACTGCCGAAGCCGCGCTGCGAGCGAATGTCACGCAACTGCCCCGCACCGTTGAGGTCCAGCGCGTCGCGGTTGCCGAAGCCGTCCTTGTTGCGGATGTACGTCTGCACAAAGTCGTTGCCCGCCACCGACTCACCGAACGAATACGGCGTGCGCCGCGTCCCCGTCGGGGTGACGATCCGGTTGAAGACAATCGGGTCGTAGAAGCTGTTCCAGAACCACTGCGGGATGTGCTTCGCCGCGTCCAGACGGAACCCCGCGACCTTGAACTCATCGAGCATCCACTGCGCCGACCGCATCAGCAGCCCCGTGGCGTTCTCGGCGTACGCGTCGCCGTTCAAGGGCGTGGTCGTGTTGAACGGATACACCGTCCAGTTCGCACCGTCGATCGGGTTCGTGAACGTCAGCGGCGTGAGCTGACGGTCCGGATAGAACCGCGCGTTGTTCGCGTCCGGCTTGTTCCGCACCAGACCCGCCGGCAGGTTCACCGAGCCCACCGGCGGCGTGCTGCTCACCGGATGACGAACATACTGATAGTTCTTCTCTTGGGCAATGTCGATCAGGCTGACCAGGTCGCCCTCCCACAGGTTGTAAGGCTGATCGCCCCCCTGCGGGTTCGGTTGCTGGCTCTGCGTCGTGCCGTTGTGGAAATCACCCCACGGATCGCCCCCCGTGTTGGGCAGATAGAACCCGGGCCAGCCGCCGTCGGCGAGGAACTGCGCGTTGTTCGTTCGCGCGCCGTTGTGGTTCATGATCAGGTCGGGATAGACCCCGATGTTGGCACGCTGCGTCTCGCCCATCATGGCGCGGAAGTACGACTCGGTGCCGTAGGTCGTCTCCGAGCCCGGCTGACCGAGATCGAACCGGTCGAAAATGTCGTACCCCGCGGAGCTGAAGCTCGCCTTCCAGATCGGCGGCAGCCAGAAGGCGTTGTACCCCGTGACGAAGGCGTCGGGCATGCGTTTTTCAATGTTCGTCCACGACGTTTCGAACCACTGCAGGAAGACCTCGCGGTCGTCGGCGCGGGCGGGCTGAGCGGAGACCAGCACCGACGTACACGCTAGCCCGAGCCCGGCGAGGAGGGCCAACGTCGCCGCCGTCGGACCGCGACGAGGATTGCGATGCAGACCGTTCACCATTGAAGAGCCCCCGTGATCGTGATTCTGACCAGCGTGTCGAAACATACCGCGCGGCATCCGATGCTCCTGAACAAACGTCAACCGAACTGCGCACCTTCCATCCAGTTTACCCCCCGAATCGAAGGACGCCAGCAATTCCCGCCCGACCGGCCTGATTCCCCGACCGGAGATGACCCAGAGCACCAGTTTGTCGACCGTTTCTGGTCATATCTGCGATTGATCGGAGCCCGCCCGCCTGCCTTCGTTGAACGATGAACCGAAGCAGTGGGGGTTCGGAATCGGGGGCTGTCCAGGGTCGAACGACCCCGGGGTCGCGGTGATACGCGGTCCGCACCGGCTCGGTTTCAACAGATCGGCGGATTTGCCTCAGCGGATCGGCGACTGACCCTGGCTGATCCGCTGGGCGGAACCCGGGGCGACCACCTGCTGCACGAAGCGCTGGTACTCACCGTTCAGACGGTTGATGTCCGGGTCGATGTACGTCCGGAAAATCTGCACGCCCAGGCTTCGGGCGAGCACGAAGACGCCGTTGCGGCTCGTGCCTTCGAGCTGCCCGCTGGCGCGAAGCCGGTTGATCACCGTCGCGCCCAGGCGGCCGGCGGCGGCGTCTTTGACCATGCGCTCGAAACCCGCGCGGTAGCGCCCGCCCTCGCCCTCGCGCAGGAAGTGGATCAGCGCCCAGATCTGCGCGTAGTACGTCACGCCCTTGTCGTTGCCCATCGCCAGGATTTGGTCGGGGGAGGCGCCGAGGAGGACTTCGAGGGTCAAGAGGTCGTCCGCGTCGCCCGTGTTGCTGGCGCTGCGGAGGCGGTCGAAGCGTTCCATGTTCGACCAGCCGCTGAAAGCAACGCTCATTTGGCCTTGCGTGCTGACCCAGCGGTGACCTTCCATGAAGGTCGCGATGCCTTCGTCGGCCCAGACGGGAAGCGCCTCAACGAAGGTGGTCTGCACGTACTGGTGCCAGCCCTCGTGGCTGGCGATGCTCATGGTGTCGGCGGAGCCGATGTCGAAGAGGAACGCACGCCCGCCGAAGGCGAACCCGCCGCGACCGATGGAGATCACGTTGCGGCCGCGCTCGCCGAGCTCGCGGAGGGTCAGTCGCTGCCACTGCGAACGCTGCGAGAGGACGAACATCTCCATCGTGCGCTTGGGCGCGGGGAGATCGGCGATCACGCGGGTGTAGTTCGCCAGTGCGGCTTCCATCATCCCCGGCAAGCGCTCGGCGATCGCCGGAGAACTGTCGGTGGTGCGGATGATGAAGTGGTCGGTGGAGATCGTCTGCCCCGCGGTGCCCTCGAAGGACCAGTGCGAGACAGAGCGCACCACGCCAACACCCGGGGCGTTGGCGGCGGATGGTGAACTCGACGAGCCGCCGGCGACCGGCCCGCGCTGTCGGGCCTTTGAGCCCAGGTCCGACATGGCGATCGGGCCCGAAGGATCGCTGTTGCGCGATCCCGCGCAGGCGCCGGCGCTGATGATCAGCAGCAACGCCGAGACCACGCCCGCGGCCTTCGCGGCGCGAGTGAAGCCGATCAGCCGAGCGCCTTGAGGGCGTCGTCGATGACTTTCAGTTCGTTCTGGGCGCTGTGCAACTGGGATTTGGTTTCCTCCACGAGCTTCGCCGGAGCCCTGCCAATATACCCCGGATTGGACAAACGCCCTTCCAGAACGGCGATTTTCTTGCTGATCTCCGCGCGTTCTTTGCTCAGGCGGTCCTTCTCGGATGAGCCGCCCTCGCTGGCTTCAACCTGGGGAAGCCCGGTCAAACGCAGTTCCTGACCCTCGAAGAGCACCTTCGCGGTTCCCGGACCCTCGGGCATCTGCGCACCCTGGGACTCCACGGCGTTGAGCCCCGAGAGTGTTTCGACCACTTTCGGCGCGTGGGCGAGCAGCGTGCGGACATTCTCGGACGCGAAGAGCGTCACGCGGGCCTTGGGGGGCACGTTGTACGTCGCACGCACCTGGTTGATCGTCGTGGCGAGCTCGCGCAGCCGCTGCACGGCCTGCTCGCTGGCTTCGTCGATGAGGTTCTTCGCCTCGGGCCAGGCGCTGACGCAGAGCAGTGGGGTGGCGCCGTCGCTGACCTGCGACGCCCGGCCGACGCTGAGCGTGAGGCCCGTGATCGACCGGCTCGGCAGCGCGACGAGCTTTTCGTACGCCGCTTCGGTGACGTAGGGCATCATCGGGTGTAGCAGCCGCACGATGGTCTCCAGCGCGCTGCGAAGCACGGCACGCTGCTCAACGCTCTGCGCAACCGTCGGCTTGATCGCCTCCAAGTAGAAGTCGCAGAAGTCGCGCCACAAAAGGTCGTAGCACGCCTCGGCGTACGCGTTGAACTCGTACGCGTGGATCGCCTTCTCGCACGCAACGATGCCGCGTTGCAGACGCGAGAGCATCCAACGGTCAACCAGGCTCAGCGACGCGGGGTCGATCGGCGTGCTGTCGGTTGACGCACTCGCGGAGCCTTCGAGCATCGTCAGCGCGAATCGGCACGCATTCCAGAGCTTGCTGGCGAAGGAGCGCCCGAGATCGAACTTGGGCGAGGTGTTCTTGCCGGTCTTTGAGTCCACCTGCACGGGCATGCGGACGTCCTGCGTCTGCGTGGACATCTGGCAGAGGGTGAAGCGCATGGCATCGGCGCCGTGGCTGGCGATGATGTCGAGCGGATCGACTCCGTTGCCGAGCATCTTGG
>JAVTWO010000105.1:0-229 GCA_032229765.1 Phycisphaerales bacterium
GTTCTACTGCATCATCATCCTCCAACCACCCCCCCTACCCCCCTCCCCCCTCCCCCCTCCCTCTCCCAAACCCCACTCCGACCCCACCAGCCGCACGGTATACGCCCCCGGGCCACGTGCCGGATGCTCCCATTCATCCACTCCCCGCGCATTTGTTCCCAACCCCCCCCGCCGCACGCCCCCCCCCCCCCCCCGCACCCCGCGGGGGTCGCGGCGGGGGTGTCCGGGC
>JAVTWO010000105.1:239-511 GCA_032229765.1 Phycisphaerales bacterium
CGCCGATGGTGTATCTGCGTGGTTCTCGGTCCTTGTCTTCCGGTGGCACGGCTCTCCAGAGCCGTGCTCCCCGGCGTTCCGCTGCTCGCGCCGCCCGTCAGCCCCAACCTCCACAAAGGCCCAGCCTGTGAACAGCTTTTCCGATCTGAATCTCGCCTCACTCGTCCTCCCACCCATCGACCCCTCCCGCGGGCGGGCGCGCCCCCGGGCCGCCCGCGCCGGCGGCCGCGGCGGCGGGCGCCGCCGGCGGGCCCGCCGCCGGGCGGGGGGGG
>JAVTWO010000105.1:521-8896 GCA_032229765.1 Phycisphaerales bacterium
AGACCTCCTCACCGCCAACCTCGACGCGCTGGCGAAGACCTCACCCGCCGCCGCCAACGCCATCCGCGCCGCCGCCGAGCGCACCGACATCGAGTTCATCCTCACACCCGAAGACAACGCCCCCAGCGCCACCATCAGCGAGTTCACCACCGCCGGCCTCGTCCACCGCGCCCTCGCCAGCAAAAAACGCCCCCTCACCGAAGCGACCAAGCTCACCGAAAACGTCGACATCACCAAAAACGCCGTCGTCGTCGTCCGAGGCTTCGCTCTCGGTCACCACCTCACCGCCCTCGCACGCCGCATGCAACGCAACGGCGTCATCTTCGTCTTCGAGCCCGACGCCGCCCTCCTCCGCTCCGTCCTCTCCCGCATCGACCTCACCGCGTGCTTCAGCTCCACCAACCTCCTGCTGCTCACCAGCGCCGACGAGGCCGACATCTCCGCCGCGATGAACCCCATCGAGTCGCTGCTGGCGATGGGCGTGACCACCCTCGACCACCCGCCCAGCCTCACCCGCATGGGCGAAAAGGCCTCCACCTTCCTGAACACCTTCACGCGCCTGATGCGCACCGTCCAGACCACCATCGCCACCACGATGGTGCAGACGCAGGCCACCATCCGCAACCTCACGCAGAACCTCGACCACTACGCCCTGGGCGCGGGGATCGACGACCTGCACTTCGCCGCCAAGGGCCACGCCGCCATCGTCGTCAGCGCCGGGCCATCGCTCCGCCGCAACATTGACCTGCTGAAAGACCCCTCGATCCGCGAGCGCGTGGTGATCATCGCCGCACAGACGGTCCTGAAGCCCCTGCTCGAAAAGGGCATCCGCCCGCACTTCGTCGTCGCGCTCGACTATCACGAGATCTCGCGCCGCTTCTACGAGGGCCTGACCCCCGAGATGCTCAAGGGCATCACCCTGGTCATCGAGCCCAAGGTCAACCCCGCCGCCCCGAGTTCCTTCCCGGGCCTCGTCCGCTGCGTCCGCGACGACTGGCTCGACCAACTCCTGGGTCCTCAGCTCGCCCGCCCCATGGGCACCATCCGCCCCGGCGCCACCGTCGCGCACCTCGCCTACTACCTCGCGCGTCACCTCGGCTGCGACCCCGCCATCCTCATCGGACAAGACCTCGGCTTCACCGACGGGCAGTACTACGCCCCCAACGCCGCCATCCATAACGTCTGGGCCGCCGAGCTCAACGAGTTCAACACCCTCGAGAACTTCGAGTGGCAGCGCATCATGCGCCACCGCGGCAACCTCCGCTCCCGCACAGACACCCTGAACCGCCCCATCTACACCGACGAACAGATGGAGGCCTACCTCGTCCAGTTCAACCGCGACTTCAAACTCGACAGCGACAAAGGCCTCACCACCATCGACGCCACCGAAGGCGGCGTCAGCAAACTCCACACCATCAACCTACCCCTCTCCAGCGCCCTCTCCACCTACGCCGGCAGCAAACCCCTCCCCGCCCTCTTCAACACCGCCGCCAAGCAACCGCCGCGCGACCCCGCCCGCGCCGAAAAGCTCCTCCGCCGTCTGCACACCCTTTCGCACGACTCCGCCCGCGTGGGCGACATCTCGCGCCAGGGTCTGAAGCTCCTTCAACAAATGCTCGACCAGCACGACGACCAGGCCACCGTCAACCGCCTGATCGAAAAGGCCCAGCAGCTCGCCCAGTCCGTCAAGGTCATCGAACCCGCCTACTCGATGGTCCAGCGCCTCAACCAGACCGGCGCTTTCAACCGCACCCGCGCCGACCGCGCCATCATCACCGAAACCGACCTGACGCCGCTGCAGCGCCAACGCCGCCAGATCGAGCGCGACATCGCCAACCTCCAGCGCCTCATCGACTGCGCCGACGTCATGCGCCGCACGCTCGACAACGCCGCCACCGCACTCCGCACAGGCGAAAAACTCTTCCGCGACCCCGTCGTCGCGCAATCCGCCCCGCATTCCTCCACCTCCACAACCTTCTCCCCCGACAACCCCGCCGCACCGCTCCCAACCTCCCTCGCCGCCGTCGTCGTCTTCCGCCATCAAACCAACGGCCTCGGCCTCCCCGCACTCCCCCCCACCTCCACCCTCCCCGCCCTCAACCTCACCCCGCTCCAGCTCACCCTCACCCGACTCCTCCAATCCGCCCTCACCGGGCCCATCCTCATCGCCTCCGACAACGAACCCCTCGCCCGCCAAGCCGCCGGCCAACTCGCCTCCAACCCACGCATCCGCTTCACCACCTTCCCCCGCCGCGTCGAACGCTACAGCCCCAGCGTCCGCAACGCCGCCCGCTCGCTCGCCCGCCACAGTTGGCGCGGCGGGCTCGGCAACCTCACCGTCTACGACGAACTCATCGACCCCGCTCTCCTCCACCAAACCCTCACCGCCAACAACCTCGAGGCCGCCGTCGTCCTCGCCAGCGATTGGTGCTTCGTCGACCCCGCTCTCACCAGCGATATCGCCCGCCGATACCTCGAAGACCCCCCCGCCCACCGCTTCAGCTTCTCACAAGCAGGCCCGGGCCTCGCCGCGTGCGTCATCGACGCCACCCTCGCCAGCAACCTCGCCAAAGCCACCGCCACCGCCGGCATCCACGCCTCCCTCGGCGGCACCCTCAGCTACATCCCCGTCGTCCCCATGTCCGACCTCATCACCCGCCCCATGTGCGTGCAGGTCGACCCCATCGTCCGCGATCTGCCCCTCCGCGCCATCGCCGACAACCCCAACCACACCGCCGCCCTCCTCTCCGCCATCACCAGCGCAGGCCTCGATCCCATCACCGCCTCCGCATCGCAGATCTCCCGCGCCATCACCGACGCGATCACACAGGGCCGCCTGATCCCCGACGCCCCCGAGCACCTCCGCCTGATCATCAACCCCTTCGACACCGACCATCCGGACATCCTCCCCGCGGGCGAAGCCCTCTCACGCGATGCCGCAGCACAGATCATCGAGTCCTTCGCCTCCTCATCGCGCCCCGGCGCCCTGACCATCCACGACCCGCTGGGCGATCACCCCGCCACACTCGACCTGCTGCAACTCGCCCGCACCAAGAACATCCCCTTCATCCACCTCCGCTCGCAGTTCGCCCTGGGCTCGCTCGAAGCCACCACGCTGATCCCCGATGCCGCGAGTGCCGCCCAACCGCTCGCCGACGTGATCTCCTTCGACATCGTCAGCGACGACGCGGAGACCTACGCCAAGCTCTCGCCCCGCGCGGGCCTTTCGGGCCACGCCACCTCGCGCCGCCGACTCGCCGAGCTCATCAACCGCCGCCGCGAAACCGAATCCGACCTCAACGCCGGCATCCCCCTCCCCTGGATCTGCCCACGCCTCACCCGCCGCGACGAGGTCTATTCCCACGTCGAGGCCGTCGTCGATTCCTGCATCATGCTCACCGGCTGGTGCGTCCTCGATCCCCTCCGCGCTCCAATCCCCGGCTCACGCATCGAGCCCTTCCCACTCCCATCACTGACCAACCTCCGCAACCGCCTTACCACCCTCACCATCAACGCCTCCTCACTCCGCGGCCTCACGCCCACCTCCGCCCTCCCCACACTCTGGCAACGCCACCTCGACTCAGGCACCACCGCATGAGCGAGCACCACTCCGCCATCGCGATCATCCTCGCCCGTGCCGGCAGCAAAGGCCTCCCGGGCAAAAACACCGCCCCCGTCGCGGGCAAGCCCTGCATCGCCTGGACCATCCAGCACGCCCATCAATCCAAACTCCTCAGCGAGGTCGTCGTCAGCACCGACTGCCCCCACGCCGCCGCCGTGGCGCGCGAACATTCCTGCCTCGTCGTCGATCGCCCCACCGACCTCGCCAGCGACCGCGCCACCGTCGACGACGCCGCCCGCCACGCCTTCACGCTCCTGAATCAGCGCCGCCAGCGCCCGCACACCCACGCCGTCATCCTCTACGCCAACGTCCCGGTGCGCCCAACCGACCTGACCGACCGCGCCCTCGATCTGCTCTTCACCTCGCGCTGCCACAGCGTGCAGTCCTACGCCCCCGTGGGCAAGTACCACCCCTGGTGGACCGCGCGCCTCGATCCCTCCACCAACCTCGTCTCACCGTGGGAAGGCACCGTCCTCAACCACAACATCTTCCGTCGCCAAGACCTCCCCCCCGCCTACATCCCCGACGGCGGCATCATCGCCCTCTCCGCCGACGCGCTCCTCCTCCGCATCCCCAACACCCCGCCCGGGCCCCACGCCTTCTTCGGGCTCGACCGTCGCGGCATCATCAACCCCGAGGGCGCCGTCATCGACATCGACGCCCGCACCGACCTCCTCGTCGCCGACGCCATCCTCCGCCCCTCCTCCACCTGACCGATCCACCCAACCAAGGCCCCGCGCATGCTCATCGCCGACCGCACCATCGCCCACGACCAGCCCCCCTACCTCATCGCCGAGCTCGGGGTCAACCACGACGGCTCGCTCGACAAAGCCCTCCACCTCATCGAGCTCGCCGCCACCCACGCCGCACACGCCGTGAAGTTCCAGATCTTCGACGCCCACTTGCTCATGAGCAAGGCCCGCCGCCTCGCCGCCTATCAGCAAACCGCCGGCGAGTCCGACCCGCTCGCCATGCTCCAGCGTCTGCAACTCACCGAAAACGAACTCGCCACCTGCGTCACCCACGCCCACAAGCTCGGGCTCCACGCCATCGCCACCGTCTTCTCCCTCCCGCTCGTCGAAATGGCCCAGCGCCTCTCCCTCGACGCTTACAAAACCGCCTCACCCGACATCATCCACCGCCCACTGCTGCAAGCCCTCGCCTCCACAGGCAAGCCGTTGATCATCTCCACCGGCGCCAGCACCCTCAGCGAAGTCGCCCGCGCCTTGACCTGGATCAAGTCCGCCCGCGCACGCCTCGCCGTGCTTCAGTGCGTCAGCAGCTACCCAACCCCCATCGAGCACGCCGCCCTGGGAGGCATGGCCGCCATCGCCGACATCTTCCGCGGGCCCGTCGGCTACTCCGACCACACCGACAGCGATCAAACATCCCTCGACGCCTGCGCCCTGGGCGCCTGCATCCTCGAAAAACACTTCACCTACAACCGCGCCGCCAAAGGCCCCGACCACGCCGCCTCCCTCGAGCCGCTGAGCTTCCGCCGCTACGCCGACGCCGCCATCCTCGGCTATCAAGTCCGCATGCGCTCGCAGCACCTCGACATGGACGAAGTCGCCCAGCGCCTGCCCCCGGGCTCGCCCATCATCGCCGCTCACCAAGCCGCCGCCGAGTTCGACCGCGCCGTCCTCGACCGCCTCCCCAAGCCGCCGTACAGCAAAGACGTCCTGCCCATCGAACAGGACGTCCGCGCCGTCTCGCGCCAGAGCATCTGCACCCTCCGCGACCTGCCCACAGGCCAAACCATCCGCGAAAACGACCTCTGCTTCAAACGCCCCGGCACAGGCATCCCCCCCTTCCGCCTCGCCGAAGTCCTCGGCCGCACCACCTCCCACACCATCCCCGCCGATACCCCCATCACCGAACACGACCTCGCTCAACAACCCGCGGCCACCACAATGAACTAACGCGGCGTTCAGGCACCCCGCAACATCGCCACAGAGCCACTCTTCATGTGCCATGTGCCATGTGCCATGTGCCATGTGGCCCTGTGCTCTGTGCTCTGTGCTCTGTGCCATGTGCTCTGTGCTCTGTGCTACGCATACCGCCCCGCCCGCGACTCGCTTCGCGCATCCAGATTCGTGATCAAGTACCGCAGCGCATCGCACGCGTGATCGCTCCCGTCCTTCCGCGGCTCAAGATTCTCCCGGTTCTCCTCGTCATACCGATACCGCGACAAACTCTCAATCAACTTCACACACCGCGCATGCACAAAAATCCGCGGCCCAATCCCCACACCCCCCACACCCCCCCCCCCCACCACACCCCCCTCTTCCCCACCACCGCCCTCAAGCCGACCACCAACACGAAACAACGCCGGCACCAACCTTGCCCGCACCAGGTTGATCCCCGCCTCGATCGTCGTCCGCTTCGCCCGCACATTCAGCCCCGCCTTGCGCATCAAGTCCACCGCGCTCAACCTCGTCTGCTCACTGCGATTGCACCCCGCCGGGTCAACGCCCACCCACTCAGGCTCGCCCCACGCGCTGCGCAGGATGCTGTCGATGTGCTCACCCGTGGCGCGATCGCTCGCCACCATCTCGTCCACCACGCGCAGAACCCCGTCGCTGCCCACCAGCGCCCACAGCACAACCGTGGGCGAGCGCAAACCAAAGTCCATCCCGCACACCAGCCGCGCGTTCGCCAGCCCACCCTCACCAAAGTTCCGTAGCACCTGCCCAAGCCTGTTCACCCGCGCCGGTGCCAGCGGGTCGTTGATCACCGCCGACAACCCATCCTTCTGCGCCGTCGGCTCCAGCCGCTCGTGCATCACGTGCACCGCCACATCAAACTCCGGGTACACCGTGTCGCTCCGGCTCGGCCTCAAGCACAGCATCTCCGACTCCCACTGCGCAACACTCACCCGCGCCTTCGCCCGCAGCGCATCGTCGATATGCACGTGCCCCGCCTCATCCACCCCGCGCGTCTTCGCCCTCCCCGCGCACTCATCGTTCAACCCGCACCGCGCGCACACACGCGATTCATCGCAATGCTCCAGCGCATCAACAACGCCCCACCGAAAGAGCACCCGCCGCCGATGCGTCTCGTCTTCACTCCCGTTCACGTTCACGTTCGCGTTCGCGTTCTCTCCCATCACCAGCGCCCCGCCGCTCAGCCCGCGCGTCGTGCTCGCCTCCTGCACCACGTTCCACATCAACCCCATCGGCCTGTGCATCGTCGACAACGCCTCGACACTCCCGCGAACCACGCTCCCCCAGGGCCCCGCGCACGCCATCGACCGCGTCACGAGCTGCGCCGCCGCCCACACCTCCGGATCGAAAAGCTCCACCTCGTCGCACCGAACCTTCTGCACGCGCGTGCCGCGCACGCTCGCCTGCGACTGACTCAACACCTCCGCCCGCGAGTTGTTCACCAGCTTCAGCCGCTTGTCCGTCACGCCCCGCTCACCGACCAACCCCGCCAAGCTCGGCTTCTCAAACAACGCCCGCAAATGCTCGTGCATCCGCCGCGATTGCTCCAGCGAACCCCCCAGCGTCCGCACCTCAATCCCCGGCTTGAACACCAAATCCAACATCGTCGCCACGGCCGACAAAAACGTCTTCCCCCCTCCGCGATTCGCCCACACCACACAGTCCGGACTCGTCCGCCCCACCTCACCCAACGACACCCCCGCTTCGTCAAACCGCAGCCCCTCGAAGTACGCAAAGCACACATACTCAAACGGGCTCGCACTCCCACGCTCAATCAACGCCCGCACCGGCACCACAATCCCCAGCTCCCGCAAAAAGGCCCTCAGCTCCCCCGGATTCCCCGGCGGCACCAACCGCTCACTCACCCTCAAACCCTCACCCCCTTCATCACCCACCGCCGCACTCTCCACCACCTCCGTCTTCTTCTCCGTCTTGACACGCCTCCGCGTCTTCTTCACCTCCACCTTCGCGATCTTCTTCTTCCCGCTCATCGCCCACCCTCCCTCATCGTGTTCATGTTCTCAAAGCCACCTTCGCCGCCCTCGTCACACTCGTGCACATACACCAGCCGCGTGGGCCTCAGCGCCCCACACGCCTGCGTTATCAACTCCCGTGTCGTGCGATCCGCCGCACCGCGCGCTGTTGCCTTGCTCGCTTTCGCCCACCGCAGCATCACCGCGCGGAGCGCACGAACACCACCTCCGCCAACGTCGCCGCACAGCACCCGCGCCGGGATCAATCCCAACCCGCGCAGATCACGCAGCAGCCGCTCATCCCGCGCCGACCGCGCCAGCTCGATCCGCTTCATCCCCGCCGCAAACAAGAACGGGCACGCACCGCCCATCGCCGCCAGCGATTCCGTGCACCGCGTCAAAGGCCTTCGCAAATACCACCGCACAAGCTCGCTCGCCAGCCCCACCCCCCGATACCGCGGCTCAACCACCACCCGCGAAAGACACCGCACACGCGCATTGACCACCCGCGCATCACCCCAATCCTCCCCAGGCCACGCCACATTTCTCCAAGGCCCATTGAGCACCGGGTAACTCACACACAGCACCGCCGCCGGCTCATCAAGCCCTCCGCCCGCGCGCGACACGCCGCGCTCATACGCCCCGGCCACCATCGCCACCGTCGCGGGCATCCCCGCGCGATAGTGAAACCGCAGCAGCGAGCGCAGCTCGCGCCGCCCAACCACACGAAAACAGAAGTTCGCCAGCAACGCCCGATTCCCCGTTCCCACCGTTGGCGCGGGGGGGGGGGGGGGGGGGGGGGGGGGGGCGGGGGGGGGGGGGGGGGCGCGGGGG
>JAVTWO010000106.1:0-55798 GCA_032229765.1 Phycisphaerales bacterium
GTTGGGGGAGGGGGTGGAGGGGTTGGAAGCGGCGGTGGCGGCGAAGGTGAGGCCCATGAGGGCGAGGATGGCCGCGGCTTTGGAGCGGAGGGTTGTGGGGGAGAGGGTGGTGGGGGGGTTGGGGGTCATGGTGGTATTGAAGGGCTGAACGGAGGTTGTGGGATCGGGATTGCTGGGGGATTTGGTGATTGCGCACCGGGGGCCGGGGGGCGTGGGGGTTGCTGGCGATTTGTACGTGTTGGCGGGGGCGGAGGTTCGGGGTGAGATGGGAACGTGAACGTGAACGCGAACGTGAACGTGAACGGGAAAGAAGGCCCGGCGTGTTGAGGCACCGGCTGCTTTTTGTGTTCGCGTTCGTGTTCGCGTTCTTTCCGCGTATCCTTGCGGCATGATGACGACGACTTTGATGATTGGCCGATCGGTTCGCTCTGCGGTTCTGGCGGGTTTGCTGGCGGTGGTGGGGCTTTCGGCGGCCGTGGTGGTCGTGCCGGGGTGTGCGAAGCTTGACGATCGGCGGCTGGAGGAAGAGAAGCTTGTCGTCAGTGACGTCAAGTCGCTGTTTGCGAAGCAGCGGGCGGAGCCGAAGGGGACGACGGCGATTTTTATTGATGCGCGGCGGCCGAGCGTGACGCGGCAGGGGATGATCCCGGGGGCGATCATGCTCGACATCACGCAGGTGGACCTGATCAACAAGCGGACGAACCCGGCGATCGAGAAGTTCTCGACGAAGGTCGTCTATGGCGACAACCCCGGCGACGCGATCGCCAAGGCGCTGGCGAAGAAGATGATCGAGGCGGGGTACAGCGACGTGCGCTGGTTCGAGGACGGCTGGGAGGGCTGGGTTCGGAGCGGTGGGGAGACGAAGTGAAGTCGCGAGTCGCGAGACTCGAGTCGCGAGTTGGAAGACAGGGGATTTCACCGCAGAGGCGCAGAGGCGCGGAGGAAGACAGAGCGAGAGAAGAGTGCTGGGTGCTGAGCGATGAGTGCTGAGTGCTGAGGGATTCGTTGCGCGATGCGAGACTTGAGTGGTGCGAGATCCTTGCGGCTGGCCACCTTTGCTTCGCTCGGTTTTCCTCTGCGTTCTCTGCGTTCTCCGCGTTGAATCGGATCTTCAACTCGCGTCTCGCGTCTCGCGACTCTTTTCCCTTATTCCTCTTCGGCCTTGGGCTTGTATGCGCCGACGAGTTGTTGCTGGACGTTGGGCGGGGTGCGTTCGTCGTGGCTGTATTCCATGGTGTAGGTGCCCTGGCCGCCGGTCATGCTTTTGAGTTGGCCTGAGAAGTTGGTCAGTTCGCTGAGGGGGACGGCGGCTTTGACGGTGCAGAGGTCGCCGGCGATGTCGCTGCTTTGGACGCGGCCGCGTTTGCCGGAGAGGTCGGCGGTGACGTCGCCCATGTTTTTGGCGGGGGCGGTGATTTCGACGTTGACCCAGGGTTCGAGCAGGACGGGCTTGGCCTTGGCGATGGCGTCCATGAAGGCCTTTTTGCCCGCGGCGACGAAGGCGACTTCTTTGCTGTCCACGTCGTGGTACTTGCCGTCGTAGACCTCCACGCGCACGCCGGTGAGCGGGTAGCCGGCGATGCAGCCGGTGGCGAGGACCTGGCGGCAGCCTTTCTCGACGGCGGGGATGAACTGACGGGGGATGCTGCCGCCGACGGTGGCGTTTTCGAACTCGAAGCCGGTGGGGTGATCTTGAGGGAGTGGGAGGACGCGGAGGAAGACTTCGCCGAACTGGCCTGCGCCGCCGGTTTGTTTTTTGTGGCGGTGGTGGCCGTCGGCTTTGGCGGAGATGGTTTCTTTGTAGGCGACCTTGGGGGTGTGGGTGGTGACTTCGACGCCGTAGCGGGCTTTGAGCTTTTCGAGCATGACGCGGATGTGGAGCTCGCCCAGGCCGCGGAGGACGGTTTGCCCGGTGGCGGCGACGCGTTCCATGACGAAGCAGGGGTCTTCTTCCATCATTTTGTGGATGGCGGAGGAGAACTTGGTTTCGTCGGCGTGGTTTTTCAGTTCGATGGCGACGCCGTAGAGCGGGCGGGGGAGGGGGAGGTTGGGGCTGAGCAGGTGGAGGTTGCCGTCGGCGTGGAGGACGGAGTTGAACTTGAGTTCGTCGACCTTGGCGACGCAGCCGATGTCGCCGGCGTTGAGGTGGTCGACCTCGGTGTGCTCCTTGCCGCGGACTTTGAAGATGTGCCCGAGGCGGACGGGCTTTTTGTCTTCGTTGTGGTAGAGCTCGCTCTTGGATTTGACGACGCCCTGGACGACGCGGAAGCAGGCGAGCTTGCCCATGAAGGGGTCGTTGATGATTTTGAAGACGTGTGCGACGGCGGGCTGGTTGTCGGAGATTTCGGGGTCGTAGATGGTGCGGACGCCGTCGATGAGTTGTTCGAGGGCGGGGGGCGTTTCGTGCATGGGGGTGGGGCAGAGGTCGGCGATGATGTGCAGCAGGTCGTCGATCCCCGCGCCGGTCTTGGCGCTGGCGAAGCAGACGGGGACGAGGTGGCCTGAACGCATGGCGGCCTCGAAAGCGCGGCGGAGTTTGGCGGCGTCGAGGTGGTCGCCCTTCTCGAAGTACTCGCCGGTGAGCTCTTCGTCCATCTCGACGACTTGTTCGACGATGGCGCGGTGGGCGTCGGCGACGGAGGCGAAGGAGGGATCACCGCCACCAGAGAGCGGTGTGGCGTGGTCGAAGACGTCGATGACGTCGGCGTTGTTGCGGATCGGGAGGTTGATGGCGAGGCACTCGGGCCCGAAGGTTTCGCGGAGGGAGGCGTAGACGGCGCCGAGGTCGGCCTCTTCGTGGTCGATCTTGTTGATGAGGATCAAGCGCGGGAAGCCCAGTTCGCCGGCGACTTTCATCAGGCGGCGGGTGGTGACCTCGATGCCCTTGGTGGCGTCGACGACCATGACCATCATCTCGGCGGGTGCGAAGACGGAGATGGCGTGCCCGATGAAGTCGCCCGCGCCGGGGGTGTCGATCATGTTGATGAGCTTGCCGGCGTGGGTGAAGTGGAGCAGGGTGCTGGAGAGTGAGTGCTTGTGGTGCTTGGCCTCGGGCTCGTAATCGCTAACGGTGGTGCCGTCGGCGACGCTGCCCATTTTGCTGGTGGCGTGGGTGTGGTAGAGGATTCGTTCGGCGAGGGAGGTTTTGCCGCTGAAGCCGTGACCGGTCAGGACGATGTTGCGGATGTCGGTTGTTGCGTAGTGGGCCATAGGGCACAGACTCCTTGATGTGTCGGCTGATGAAGCCAGGGGGGGCGGGGGGGGCGGGGTTTGGAGAGGACTACGAAGGCAGTTTACCGCGCGGGGGTGAATGGTGGAAGATGATCTCCACCGGTTCTGCACAGGTGGGAGGGGATTGACAGACGGGGCGATCCCTGAAGGTGGTGGGGGAATGGGGGAAGGATGGAGAAATGAAAAACGCCCCGGGGTTGGTGACCCGGGGCGTTGGATGAGTTGGTTGAGAAGGAGAGGGCGTGGGTGAAGCGGGATCAGCTCGGGCAGCCGAGGAAGAAGTTGTTGAAGAAGCAGTTGTAATCGCCTTCGTTGACGCCGGTGTTGGTGCCGGCGGGGCCGAAGGGTGGGCGGGGCTCGCCGTTGTCGTTGGCGATGTCGACGGCGGAGAGTCGGAGGAAGAAGCCGTTGAAGAAGGCGTTGTAATCGCCTTCGTTGACGCCGTTGTTGACGCTGAAGCTGGGGATATAGGTGCCCTGGTCGTCGGCGATGTCGGCGGGTTGGCAGCGGGTGGTGGAGACTGGGGAGCCGAAGCCGCGGACGACGACGACGCGCCCGCCGCCGCCGAAGGTTGAGAAGAGGAACTGACCGGTGAAGGGATCGAGGACGCCGCCTTCGGCGCCGGTGAGGCCTGTGACGAAGTCGGCGCGGGTGTTGGGGATGGGCAGGCCGTTGTTGTCGATGGCGAATGCGGAGACGCGGCCGGCGGAGTATTCGCTGATGAGGACGGACTGGTTGGGGAAGAGGGGCGAGCCTTGGGGGACGTAGACGATGCCCTCGGGCCCGCTGCCGGCGACGACGCTGGTGGGCAGTGCGGGGGAGAGGATGTGTGTGAGGGGCTCGTTCTCGTTTTCAATGAAGGGGAGGATGTACCAGCGGCTGGCGGAGTAGGAACCGATGATGAGGTTGCCGGCGCCGTTGAAACCGGGGGGGATGATGGTGCCTGTGCCTGTGGAGGTGGTGACGCCCAGCGTGGTGAGGTTGTCAACGCGGGCGGGGGTGGGCTCGAAGGGTTTGACCTGTTGGAGGGTGTTGTTGGGGTAGGTGGTGAAGCCGATGGTGCCGTTGGGGAAGAACCACAAACCGCCGTCGATGTTGGGGGCGGTGCAGTATTGCACGGCGTTGCCAGCGTACCCGGTGATGTCGCCGTTGGGTGCGCGGGTGATGGGGACGCGGTAGATCGCTGCGGAAACGTTGTTGGCGCTCCCGCCGATGAGGAGGTTGTCGCGGTCGAGGAAGTTGATGCCGCCGAGGGGTTGGGGGACGCCGGGGGGCGTGCCGAGGTTGAAGACGGTGTAGTTGGATTGGAAACCGGGGGCGACGGTTTGGGCGTTGGCGGCGCCCGAGTTGATGGCGAGGCCTGCGAGGCTGAGCAGGCAGGCGACGGTGACGCCGGTGGAAGCGGTTCGGGTGGGGGCGAAGAACATGGACAAACTCCTCTCCACGATCACCGCTGTGGGCGGCGGCGACTCATGAGGAGTGTATACGACGATTCACGGTTGAACCCAGGAAACAGGTTTTTCTCCGGGGCATTTGGGGGGGGTCACGGAGCGAGGAAGGCCCCAAAACCGCCCAAAGTGACGTGGGACGGGGTTGTTCGCGGAGGTTGGTGAAGGGAGGAGCGGGGCGATCAGAGTTCTGGGGCGAAGCCGCGGCGCATGGTGTTCTCGGCGATAGCGCGGGGGACGACGAAGTGGTGGAGGTATTCGCGGCCGCCGGCTTTGGAACCGATGCCGGACATGCCGAAGCCGCCGAAGGGGTGACGGGCGACGAGCGCGCCGGTGATGCCGCGGTTGATGTAGAGGTTGCCGACGCGGAAGCGGGCCTTGGCGCGTTCGATGTGTGCGGGCTTGCGGGAGTAGACGCCTCCGGTGAGTTTGTAGGGGAGGGCGTTGGCGATGCGGAGTGCGTCGTCGAAGTCATTGGCGTGGATGATGGCGAGGACGGGGCCGAAGATTTCTTCGCGGGCGAGTTCGTGGTTTTCGGGGACGGTCCAGAAGACGTGGGGGGAGACGAAGGCTTTGCCCGTGGCTGCTTCGAGGCCTTGGGGGATGTCGAGGTTGATGAACTTCAGGCCGGAGGCTTTGGCGCGTTCGATGTAGCCGTTGATTTTGGATTTGGCTTCGTCGTCGATGACGGGGCCGACGTCGGTGCCTGGGTTGATGGGATCGCCTATGGAGAGGGCTTTGACGGCTTCGAGCAGGCGCTGGCGGAAGTGGGAGATGGAGGGGCCTTCGGGGCCTTGCGGGTCGACGACGATGAGGCGTGAGAGGGCGGAGCATTTCTGGCCTTGGAAGGCGAAGGCGGAATGGCGGGCGGCGAGGATGGCTTCGTCGTGGTCGGCGCTGGTGTCGATGATGAGGGCGTTCTTGCCGCCCATTTCGCAGACGACGTGCTTGACGAGAGCGTTGGGGGACGAGGCCCATGCGGCGTAGGCGGCGCGGTCGGCGGTGAAGGGTGAGCGTGGGGCGGCGGCGTGAAGGATGTCGCAGCCGACCTCGCGTGAGCCGGTGAAGGCGATGAGGGCGACGCGGTCGTCGCGGACGAGGGCGGCGCCGACGGTCTCGCCTGTGCCCGCGCAGAACTGGACGATGCCCTTGATGTCTTTGGTGAGGGCCTTTGCTTCGGGATCGCTGCTTTGGGAGAGGGTTTCGCTGAGGGCCTGGTGGAGCAGATCGACCATGAGGCGGGCGATGCCGGGGGTTTGCTCGGCGGGTTTGACGATGACGGTGTTGCCCGTGACGAGGGCGGCGACGGTCATGCCGCAGCAGATGGCGAGGGGAAAGTTCCAGGGAGAGATGATGACGGCGACGCCGCGGGGTTCGTGGAGATGTTCGTCGAGCTCGCCGATGAACTTGCCGATGCGCTCTCGGCGGAAGAGCGATGGGGCTTCGCGGGCGTAGAACTCGCAGAAGTCGATCGCCTCGCAGGTGTCGGCGTCGGCCTCGCGCCAGGTTTTGCCGGCTTCTTTGATCATCACGCCCGAGAGCTCGTCGCGGCGCTGTCGCATGAGCTGAGCGAAGCGGATGAGGGTTTCGCTGCGGGTGTCGATGCTGATCTCGCGCCAGGCGGTGAAGAGCTGCTGGGCGCGTGCGACCATCTCGCTGGCTTGCGGCACGGTGGCGTCGTGTTTGACAGCGGGGCCCCGGGCTGCGCGCACGGCGGATTCGAAGTCGCGGCGTTGCTGGGCGTCGGAGAAGTCGCGGAAGGCTTCGTTGTAGAAGGGGCGGACGGCGCGGTTGTTGATCGTGACGGCGTCGGTGAGCTGATGGCGTTCGGGCGCGCGGTCGAGGTTGCTGGCGCTGGGCTCGGCGGTTTTGATGGTGTTGGCGTCGCCCGTGGTGGAGTGGGTGCCCTGGGGCTTGTGCGCCATGGCGGCGGTGTCGGTGGTGATGTGCGGGCTGGCGAGGAGTTTATTTTCGTCGGCGTTGTCGAGGAAGCCGCTCTTGAGCCAGCTTTCGTTGCTGGTGTTTTCCAGCAAGCGGCGGACGAGGTAGGCCATGCCCGGGATCATCTGACCGACGGGGACGTACTCGCGGATGCGGAGGTTCATCTCGCTGGCGGCGTGCTTGAGCTGGTCGGCCATGCCGTGGAGCATTTGGAGCTCGATGGCGTTGTCGGGGAGGCCTTTGGAGCGGAGGTATGCGAGGGCGGCGGCGATGGAGCGGACGTTGTGGGAGCCGAGGGCGAGTTTGACGCCGCCGGTGCCCGGGGCTTTGGGGGTTGAGTCGATGAAGATGCGGGCCATGCGTTCGAAGCAGGCGTCGGTCTCGCGTTTGTTGCTCCAGACGGGGCAGGGCCAGCCGCGGGCCTCGGCGTTGATGACTTCGTAGTCCCAGTACGCGCCCTTGACCAGGCGGATGGTGACGGTGCGGCCTTTCTTGGTGGCCCATTCGCAGACGCGGCGAGCGTCGGCTTCGCCGCTGCGGAGGTAGGCCTGCATGGCCATACCGGCCTCGAAGCCGACTTCTTCGCAGCAGTGCATGAAGAGGTCGATGGTGAAGTCCTTCATGGAGAACTGCTCCATGTCGAAGTTCACCAGCACGCCCTTGGCCTTCGCGGCTTCGAGGATGGGCTTGAGGCGTTTCATCAGGTCGCGGCGGGCGCCGGCGGGGTCGATCGGATCGCAGCGGGCGCTCAGGGAGCTGATCTTCACGCTGACGTTGGTGCGGGGCACGGCGCCGAGGTGGTCGCTTTCGAGGCGGGTGTTGGGCTTCCAGCCTGAGACTTGCGTGGGGAGGTTGTTGATCAGGTCGAGGTACTTATCGCGGTAGGCGTCGGCTTCGGAATCGCCCACGCAGGCTTCACCCAGGAGGTCGACGCTGAAGGCGATGCCGTCGGACCAGCCGCGTTGGAGGTTGGGGAGGGCGGAGGAGGCGTCGATACCGGCGATGAACTTGCCGGCCATGGATTCGATCTGCTTGCGGATGGCGGAGACGGCGATGCCCTTGGCGAGCTTGCCCGCGGTGAGTGCGGCGGCGATGGGGCCCGGGACGGTGACGCCGGGCTGACCCAGGTAGTCGGTGAGGTGGTCGTAGATGTCTTCGGTCTCGCGGAGGACGGGGAAGGCGTCGACGAAGCGGAACATCTGGACTTTGAAGTTCGGGTCCTTCATGGACCAGTTCATCAGGGCGTCGGAGTAGAAGGCGGCGGAGAGGACGCCGGCTTTGTTTTGGCGGGCGCGGGCGAGCATCTCGGAGCCGAGGGCGCGGATTTGGGGTTCGAGCTCGGCGGACGAACCG
This sequence comes from Phycisphaerales bacterium, assembly GCA_032229765.1. Taxonomy (GTDB): domain Bacteria; phylum Planctomycetota; class Phycisphaerae; order Phycisphaerales; family UBA1924; genus JACVCS01. The sequence goes on from JAVTWO010000106.1 coordinate 7,974, forward strand.
CTCGGGCTGAGGTGCATCGAGCCGTTTGCGGGCGGCGCGATGGTTGAGGTGGAGGTGGTGGTGCTGCTGCTGGAGGAGCCCGACTTCTTGCGACCGAACCAGGCCATGCTTGAGCGCTCCGTGAGTTGGGCCTTGGGGAGGTGTCATCGCCCGCGGCTGGTGCAGGATATCCGCGTGCGGGGCGGGCCGAACTTGCTCGCTATGCTCTTGCCCTGATGGAACCCTCGGTGGTCATTGTGGGCGTGCTGGACGGGGTGCATTTGGCGCATGCGCGGCTTGTTCGGCGGGCGCGGGCGATGGCGCGGTCGCTGGCCGGGGACGGTTCGTTGGTCAAGACGCCCAGGGTGGTGGCGTTGAGCTTTGATCCGCACCCGCAGACGACGTTGAGGCCGGAGTCGTTGCCGCCGGCGCGGCTGTCGACGTTTGACCAGCGGCGGGCGTGGCTGCGTGAGGCGGGCGCGGATGAGGTGGTGGCGCTTTCGCCCACGAAGGAGCTGCTGTCGCAGGATCCGCTAACGTTTGTGCAGTCGCTGCGGACGCGGTTCAACGCGGTGGGGATGGTCGAGGGGCCTGATTTTCGGTTTGGGCGGAAGCGTGCGGGCGATACGACGCTGTTGCAGTGGCTGGGGGCGAAGCTGGGGATGGCGGTTGAGATTGTGCAGCCGGTGGAGGCGGTGCTGCACGATCACAGTGTGGTGACGGTTTCCAGCTCGCTGGTGCGGTGGTTGATCACGCACGGGCGGGTGGGCGACGCGGCGTTGCTGCTCGGGCGGGCGTATGAGATCACGGGCACCGTGGTGCAGGGCGATCGGCGCGGGCGGCAACTGAGCTTTCCTACAGCGAATATCCGTACGGAGCATCATTTGCCCGTGGCGGGTGTGTATGCGTGCTCGGCGGCTTTGCCGAGCGGGGCGGTTTTTCCCGCGGCGGTGAATGTCGGGGCGAGGCCGACGTTTGAGAACGCGCCGCCCACGCTTGAAGCGCACGTGATTCTGAGTCCGGATCGTGCGGGTGATGACTCGGCGATCGCGAAGCCTTGGAGCACGCTGCCTGATCTGCCCGAGTATGGCTGGGAGATCCGCCTGCGGTTCCACCACATGCTGCGCGATCAGGTGAAGTTCGCTTCGCTCGATGCGCTCAAGGCCCAGCTTGCACGAGATGTTCGGCGGACTGTTGATCTTGGTTCGGATGCTGTTTCGCCGCCACCCGTGTCGACTTCACTTCCAGAAACGATTTCGCGCACATGAACAACAACACGCCAGCCGCCGCCCATTCACGCCCCCCCCTCAGTACAACCACGCCGAGCGAGATTGCTTCTCGTTTGCTTGCCGCGCCGACGAGCGATGCGCCGGGGCCGGTGGTGATCACCACGCACGCGAAGCCCGACGGCGACGCGGCGGGCTCTTCGCTGGCGCTGGCGCGGGCGTTGATCCACAAGGGCGTGCCGGCGGAGGTGTGGCATGTTGGGCCTTTTCAGGGCTGGCTGAAGGCGATTGCGGGCGACACACCCACGCGGCGGATTTCACAGGACACGCCGGCGGCGTCGTTGAGTTCGGCGTTGCCTTCGGACGCGAGCAATGAGCCGCGGGCGATTGTGGTGACGGATACGGGGTCGTGGGTGCAGCTTGAGACGCTGACGCCTTGGTTGAAGCCGCGGACGCAGCGCGTGATGGTGATTGACCATCATTTGCAGGGGGACGCGGACCTTTCGCCCAGGCGGCTGGTGGAGACGACCGCGGCGAGCGCGACGCAGGTGCTGGCGCCGGTGATCGATGCGCTGCTGGGGCTGAGGGCGGATGAGGCGATGCCCGAGCCGATTGCGCGGATGCTGTATTTGGGGCTGGCGACGGATACGGGGTGGTTCAAGTTCAGCAACACGAGTGCGGCGGCGATGCGCCTGGCGGCGCGGATGATCGACAGCGGAGTGGATCACGCGGGGCTGTATCAGTTGATCGATCAGCAGGACGCGGCGGTGCGGCCGAGGCTTTTGGGGAGGGCGTTGAGCAGTCTGCGGTACTTTGATGAGAACACGATTGCGTTCATGGCGCTGACGGGCGGTGATCTGCGTGAGTTGAGCGCGGGGCAGGAAGATACGGGCGGGTTTGCTGAGCCGGCGATGTCGGTGATGAGCGTGCGGGTGGTGGCGGTTTTCACGGATGCGACGCGAGCGGGGGATGCGCAGCCGACGACGAAGGTTTCGCTGAGATCGAAGCCTGGGGCGAACGCTATTGACGTGGCGGCGGTGTGCGCGAGCCTTGGCGGCGGGGGGCACGCGCGGGCGGCGGGGGTGAAGCTGAAGATGGAGATCCCGCAGGCGCAGGAGGCGGTTTTGCAGGCGCTGCGGATGAAGAGGGGATGAGTAGGCACTGGGCACTGGGCACTGGGCACTGGGAAAGAGGCAGCGAGCGAAGCCTGAGCGTTCGATCGCTGGCGACTGCTTCGAATCGGTTGTCCTCACCGAATGCCTCGTGCTCAATGGCTTTGCTGCAACTACTCTTGCGTTGATGCATCCGCGCTCTTCTGGCTCTGGCCGACCGTTTGATCGTTCTTCATCGCAGCGTTCTTCGCGCGGCGATCGTTCTTTCGGGCGACCCGGCGGTGGCGGTGGTAGCGGTCGAGGTGAGGGGGAATCGTCGGGCTCGGTGCGGCCGCCGCTTCGGCCGCAGGTGACGACGCTTTGGGCGTATCCGAGCATGCACTATGACGCGTTCTATCACCCTGAGACGGGCGAGCTGACGCGGACGAAGACGCCGCATCGGGGGGCGGGGTTTGCGATGCAGGGGGACAAGGCGTATGTGGGCGCGACGCCTTCGTGGGTGATTTGGAATCTGCTGGTGCGGTATACGAAGGTGGGCGATACGGTACTGGACCCGATGTGCGGCAGCGGCACGACCATCGACGTCTGCAACGATCTTTCGCGGACGGCGATTGCGTTCGATCTGAACCCGCGGCGTGAGGAGATCAAGGCGAATGATGCGCGGAAGCTGCCGTTGAAGGATCGGTCGGTGGACTTTGCGTTTATTGATCCGCCGTATTCGACGCACGTGGACTATTCGGAGAATCCCAAGTGCATCGGGAAGCTTGATGCGGCGGGGGAGGACAACGGGGAGGCGTATTACACCGCGATGCAGAAGGTGATCCTTGAGCTGGCGCGCGTGCTGAAGCCCGGGGGGCACCTGGGGCTGTACGTCAGCGACTCATGGCGGCGGACGCAGCGGGCGAAGAGGGATGTGTTCATGCCCATCGGGTTTCACCTCTTCGCGATCATGAGCGACGTGCTGAACCCGGTGGACATCATCGCGGTGCAGCGGCTGAACCAGAAGCTCGACCAGGGCAACCACCGCAAGGCGGCGGAGGAGCAGAACTTTTTCCTGCGCGGGTTCAACTATCTGTTTGTGATGAAGAAGGAGTGAGGGGTGTGGGTGTGATGCGAAGCCGGGAGAGCGACAGGACGTTCGCGAACGCCGTCAAAGTCATCAGCGTGATGGTGGTTGTGGGTGTCTTCGGCTCGATTTTCATCTCGCCGAAGCTGTACATCGTCGCGGGGCTTGTCGGCGGGCTGCTGCTGCTGGCGCTCTATCTGCTGAACTTGCACCGACACCTCGCGAGCATTCGCGCCGATCTTCAGCGCGGCTGGCTGGCGTGCTCGCGTTGCGGCTATGACTTGAAGGGTCAGATGAAACCAGGCGACGGGCGACCGGTGTGGAGCGACATGGTTTCGCTCCGCAAAGTGCTCAACGAACCGTCCGAGTCGGTGACGTGTCCTGAGTGCGGGCACGGGTCGACGATTGCTGCGACGCGGAAGTACTGGTACCACAACACGCGGCCGCGGGGACGTTGATCAGCAACCGCGCGGCGACCAGCACGTATCACCTGTGCCATGTTCATTCAGCGCGGCATGCCGAAGTTCATCCTTGCGGGGCTCACCGTCCCAGTTGTCGCCTTTGTCCTTCTTGCGTTTTTTCGTGTGGGGCAGGGCGGATCGCCAACCACTCAGAGTGTGTTCGGCGGCATCGGCGTTGCCGTGCTGTTATTGGCTGCGCCGATTTTGGTTGTGCCGCTTGTGGCGCGCTCGTTCGGTTGGACGCGGCTTGCTCGGCACTTTGCGCGTTTGCGATCTACGCGGATTGAGCGTGTGAGCGATGGGGAGGTTGCTGCATCCACGCCCGCGTGGCGTGAGGTGCTTTGCACCGTGACGTTCAACAAGCCGATCTACTCACTGAATAACTGTGTGCGCTGGGCGGAGGATGAGGTGGCGTTGACGCTGCAGCTTGATGCGCCGTTCAACTTTGGTTTGCCCACGCTGGTGATCCCTTGGGATCAGGTTGACGGCTTCCGAACGGAGGATTCGTTTCTTCATCGCGCGGTGGAGCTTCTGCCGCGTCCGGGCTGCACGTTTCCGGTGCGCATTTTCGTGCCGCGGGAGCTTGTGGAGGCGGAGATCGAGCGGCGGGAGGTTGAGCAACCCGCGGCCGCGTGAACGGCTTCACGCGGGGTCGTCGCCGGTTTGCAGCAGCGGATCGAGCAGGTCCGAGACGGTCACGATCCCGATCACTCGCCCCACTGCGCGTGCGTTTGCTTGTGCACTGTTTGATACGGGAGCCCGCACGATCGCGAGGGTCTCTCCGGCGCTGACCAGCGTTGCGAGCGCTTCGCGCACGCCGGTCTTGGGTGAAAGTTCGATGGGCTTGACGGCGAGATCGCGGAGCCAAGACGAGCTGGTCTTTGACGCGGTGCTCTCTGCGGCTGCGATGCACACGCGAACGCTCTCCACCACGCCGACGACCTCACCGCGCGCGTCGACGAGCGGGAGGCGGCTGGTTGGATAGGCGGCGAGGAAATCGAGCACCTTGCCGCGGGTCCAATCTTCGCGGATGACTCGGCAGCGGTGCCAGGGGATGAGCTCATCGCCGACGGTTGTGCCGCGCAGGCCCATGGCGCCGTCGAGCAGCCCGACCTGCGATTCGCTGATGGCGCCGTGGCGGGCACCTTCTTTCAGCAGTTCGGCGATGTTCTCACGCGATGAGCGCACCTCGGCTTCGGTTTCGCCGGTTTCGCCGCCGCCGGGGATCAAGCCCGCGACGAGTTTCGTCAGCAAGCGAAGCGCCGGCACCACGCCTGTCCAGGTCAGCAGCACGCGCACGGCACGCAGCGACCAGGCGAGCGGCTCCATCAGGCGATCGGCGCGGATGCGGAAGACTTCCTTGGGCAACGCGTCGTTCACGACGAAGAGGACAGGTGTGGCGACGAAGATCGAGAAGAGAATCACGCCCCAGTTGCCTAAACCCCAGCCTTCGCGGAGCAGTGTCGTCATCCCTTCGGCGGCGAGGTAGCTGGTGAAGTTGTACCCGAGAAGGAAGACCACCAGTGTGGCGGCGGAACGGTCGATCTCGCCGCGGAGGATGCGTGCGGAGCGGATCCCCGCGCGGTCGCGGAGCGCCAGCTTGACGCGGTTGATGGCGTAGAGCCCCATCTCGGCCCCGGCGCAGATCGACGCGCCGACGGTTCCCAGCACGATCAACGCAATCGCGATGACGATCTCGGTGGTGGTCATGCCGGGGCACTCCCACTGTCGAGACGAACTTCAAGCCGATCAGCCACACGGCCAGAAAGTTCACGCACGGAGATGACCAGGTTGCCCAGACGAACTTCATCGCCGACCCGGGGGACGCGGCCGAGGCGATCCATGACCAGCCCCGCGATGGTTGTGACGCGACGGTCGGTCTTGACGCCGAACATCGCGCCCCAGTCGCGGACCGACAACCGCCCGGGCACACTCCAGCGTCCGGGCGAGATTGCTACCACGCCCGAGTCGTTTGAGTCGCCCGGCGCGCTGCCGGTCATTCCGGTCGGGGCGGAGCCGTCGTGCGTGGTGTTGGTTTCGCCCATTTCGATCATGAGTCGGCGGGCGACGTCGGTCATGCTGACGACGCCTACGACGGCCCCGCGCTCGTCGACGCAGAGGGCGGTCTTCACGCCGCGCGTTCGGTAGAGCTCGAGCGCGCGGTCGAGGGTGGCGGAGGCGGGCACGTATGTCACGGCTTCGAAGTACGCCTTCATCTCTCCCGCGGGCGCACCGCCTGTGCGGGCACGGGCGACGGCGGCGAGATAGCGTTTCGCGTTCAGAAGCCCCTGCACGTCGTCGTCGAGATCGCCGCCGCGTTTGACGACGGGCACGCGCGTGAGTCCTGTGCGCTTGACGAGTTCAACGACGCGTTCCCATGCGGGCTCGTGGTCTTCGATCCATTCCACGTCGACCCGGGGCACCATGACTTCGCGGACGCGGACGCTGCCCAGCCCGATGACCTGGCGAAGGACGGAGACTTCGCCTTCGTCGATGGCGCCTTCGTCGCGGCCGTGGACGAGCAGGGCGGCGAGTTCGTCTTCGCTGAGGCGTGTGTCGCTTCGCCCCCCCGCGCCGGTTCCGCCGCCGTTGGTTGCTTCGACGCCGCAGACCACGCGGACGAGCGGGGTGATGAGGATGCCGTCGAGCACGGTGCGGAGGGGGCCCATCGCGCGGACGACCGTCAGCACGCTCTGGGCGAACCAGGCGCAGAACTGCACGCGCTGCCTCGCCGCGAGGACCTTGCTGATGACTTCGCCCGCGACGGTCATGAGCACGACGTTGAAGATCACCAGCGCGACCGACCAGACCTTCGACGAGACGGATTCTTCGAGCACCGCCGTGAGAACCATGAAGAGCGTGGTGCCGATCATGTTGACGAAGAGGAGGCTGACGAGCGTGGCCCTCGGGCGTGCGAGCAGTTCGTGGGCGGCGCGAGCGGCGGCGGGGTTGAGTTTGCGCAGGCGCAGGCGGTCCTGATAGCTCAGGCTGTAGAGCGCCGTTTCCATCGACGCGCACCACGCCGCGAGAACGACGAGCGCGGGGAGGACCAGCAGGATGACGATCGTCGCAAGGTCCATCGCGGGCTAAGCGCCTCCCCCGCCGAGTCCTGCTTCCCCACCAAGAGCCCGCTCGCGGAGCTGCTCGACGAGCCGCTCGACGTAGCGCCAGGCGTTCAGGCGCGTGCGGATGGCTTTGAGGACCGCGTGCACGTTCGTGTTGGTCGCGTTGCTCGTCGGGTCCGCGTTGGTCACTTCGGCGAAGAGCATGCCGACTTCCGCGGCGTGCGCGGCACGCTGCTCGGCGGCCCAGACTTCCCAGCGTGCGAGGGCTTGGCGGGCTGTTTCAGGCCCGCGCGACACGGCTTCGTTCAGTTCCGCGTCGATGCGTTCGCGGGTTTCCATCATCTCCATGAGGAACCCCGCGGGGAGGGAACGGTCGTCGGTCTTTTCGGCCCCGCCGAGCCGACGGAGCAGGGCCGTCGCGCGCGACTCGGGGTTCTCGAGTTCGAGCTTGGCGGCGTTCAAGCGAGCTGCGAGGGCCTCGGCGTCGTTGTCGTCTTCGTCTGTTCCGGCGGTTGCCCCATCCAAGCTCGCACGATCCGGATGGGCCTCGGCAATCTTGCGCAGGAACGCCGATCGCACCGCCGCCGGGTCCAGATCGAACCGCGCCGGCACGCCCAGCAGATCAAAGCTGTCCATCGCACGCGCACTCATCGGGCCCATCGTACACGGACGGCGAAGCACCGACCCGCCAAAGGTCGGCAGCGCCCGCCCGACGGCCGGATGACGCACCCAGCGGCCAACAACCCCCTATCCTGTCGCCAAGTCCCAAAGTGTTCTCGTCACCCCGCCTTCAACCCTCTCCGTTCTCCTTCGAGCCTTCGCGCCTTCGTGCCAGTTCTTCTCCCCCTCCGAACCCTCGATCCCTCGGTCCCCCGATACCTCGATCCCTTCCCCCAAGCAGGAGCCCGCCTTGCCCAAGCACATCGGCATCGCCGCCGTCAGCCCCGAGGGTGCCGCCCTCTGCTACCGCGACATTTTTCGCTACGCGGGCGAAGTCCTCGGCGAGACCGGGCACCCGATTGTCACGATCCACAACGAACCGTTCGAGAGCTACCTCGCGGCGGTGCAGCGCGACGACTGGCACGCGGTGGGCGAGCTGCTGATCAAGTCTGCGGATGTGCTGGCGAAGGCCGGGGCGGCGTTCTGCATTACGCCGGATAACTTGATGCAGCACGCGGTGCAGCTTGCTGAGCCGCGGAGCCCGATCCCCTGGCTGACGATGACCGATCTTGTTGCGGAGGCGATCACGAGCGACAAGCGCAAGACCGTCGGCATCATCGGCACGAAGATGGTCTGCTTCGGCTCAACGTACCAGACGGTGCTGGGCCTGAAGGGCGTGAAGGTCATCGCGCCGAACGAGGCCGACGCACAGGCCATCGACCGCATCATCTTCGACGAGCTCGTCCACGGCGTGGTCACCGACACGTCGCGCGACCTGGTCTTCGCGGCCGTGAGGAGACTCGCGGAGCGCGGGGCGGAGGGGGTGATCCTGGGTTCGTCGGAGACGCCGCTGATCATCGACGAGGTCACCTCGCCGATCCCGGCGTACGACGCGACGGCGTTGCTGGCGGAAGGTGCGGTGCGCCGGGCGGTGGGGTGAGGGGGGAGTCGCGAGTCGCGAGTCGTCAGTCGCGAGTTGAAGATCCGATTCAACGCGGAGTTCGCGGAGAACGCAGAGGAAGACGGAGAAGAGTGCTGAGTGGGGATGGGCGTTTGGCTGATGTCCGAATCGTCGGAATCGGCGGGGGTTGCTGTCGCTCGGACCGGCGTGTCGGCCGTGCTAAAGCGAAAATCGGCCATTCATGGGCCGAAATCGATTCTTCGAGCGGGCGAATCGGTCGTCGTTTGGGTCGCGGCAATGATCCAAGCGGCCGCTTCGGTTCCTGACGTGGCCGCTTTGATCATCAACGTGGCCACGTGAACTCCTCAAGCAGCCGCTTGAGCTCCTGACGTGGCCGCTTTGATCATCAACGTGGCCGCGTTGGTTCCTCACGTGGCCGCTTGAGCTCCTGATGTGGCCGCTTGGATGATTGATGCGGGCACAAACACTCTTCCCGCGGCCGGCTGAACTCCTGCGGCGGGCACGTTCGTCATTCATCTGTTCGGGTCCGATATCGATGTGAGCGATTGAACGTTCGGCTCTGTCGCCGTGCGTCTTCGGGTTCAAACCGAAGGCATTCACCACGGAGTCACGGAGGCACGGAGGGGGACTCGAGAGAAAAGCAGCAAAGGGCAAAGCAGCACAGCAGCAAACTTGGAATGAACGCCGAGCACGTTGGGCATCACCAACGGCCCTCAACGCTCTGCGCCGGCCGATTGCCGATCCCCGTGTGCCTGTCCTCGATCCCCTCCTGGCCACTGGCGATGCCTTTGCCTTCTTTTCCTTCGTGGAATCCGCCGAGAGCGTTCGCCGCTTTCTTTCGCGGGTGGTATGCTCGCGAAGCCCTGCCCAATCTGGAGACTGACCATGAAACATGTGTGTGTGTGCCTGCTCGTCGCGTTGGTTTGGTGCGTGGTGCCGCGCTCGGCCTTTGCCCAGATCACCACCCATTCCAACACCGCGCCGATCACCATCAACATCGGCGGGTCCGCGACGCCCTACCCCAGCGTCGTCAACGTCTCCGGGGCCACGACGAACATCAACTATGTCCGCGTGCGGTTGAACGGCTTCGCCCACACCTATCCGGGCGACGTGGTTGCGCTGCTCGTGGCCCCAACCGGGCAGAAAGTGCTGCTGATGAACTCCAACGGGGGCAGCACGGACGTCGCGGGCGTGATGCTGGATTTCGCCACCGACGCTCAGACCCCTTTGCCCGGGAACCAGCTCGTCACCGGTGTCTACCGCAGCACCAGCTTCGCGTCTGGGAGCCTTCCCGCGCCCGCACCGGCGAGTCCGTATTCCACCGACCTCGCCACCTTCAACGGCTTGAACGCCAACGGCACCTGGACTCTCTACGTCACCGATGTTTTCGCACCCGAGGACGCCGGGTCGATCGCCGGCGGCTGGTCGATCACCTTCAACGAAACCGTCCGGCAGCCCGAACCCATCGGCACCGCCTTCACCTATCAGGGACGGCTTTCCGGTGTTCCGGCCAACAGCAGCGTCCATCTCCGCTTCAGCCTTTGGAATGATCCCGCCAGCGCCGATTCTCTGAACCGCGTGGGCGGGCCCGTGACCCAGGGCGTCACCCTCGACGGCAATCTCTTCACCACGAGCGTGAACTTCGGCGTCAACATCCAACGCCAGACCGGGCTGTACTTGAACATCGAAGTCTCAACCACGGGTGCGGGTGGGCCGTTTACCGCCCTGACCCCCAGGCAGCTCATCACCGGCGTCCCCCTCGCCCTGCAACTCAAGGGCGTGACGGTGGACACCGGCAATCAGGTCGGCATCGGCGGGATCGAATTCCCGGCGTACGCCCTCGAAGTGAACGGAAGGACAAGGATTCGCGGGGAAGCCGGTGCGTCCAGCTTCTCACCGGGTCTGTGGTTCGCAAGCCCTGCCCCAGCCGGCAACATCGTCGAACGTGCCTTCGTCGGTCAACGCGACGACAACAACGTCGGATTCTTCACCGGCGGTGAATGGCGACTTCGCGTCAACGCCAACGGCAACACGTGGCTCGGCGATACCACCGAAACCGCTCCGCCCGAACGCCTGACCGTTTCGGGGAACATCCAACTCCCCGTTGGCAACCGCGTGCAGTTCGGGGCGGTTGGCAACTTCGGCAGCACCGCCGAGAACACCGACGCCGTCTTTTTCACCAGAGACAACGCGGCCTCGAATACCACCAACCTCCGTCTTGTCGTCGGCGACGACGCCGTCGCCCCGGGTCTTGATGCCTTTTCCATCGGCACAGTCTCCGGGACCGCCGGTATCTACACGGAACGCTTCCGCTTCCAATCCGACGGCGTGGCCTCCAAGCCGGGCGGCGGCACGTGGGCCGTCCTCTCAGATGTCTCGACCAAGAACCACCTGACGCCCTTGAACGGCACGCTGGACAAGCTTCTCGCGCTTCACGGCTACGCCTACGAGTACAAACCCGAGTTTGTCGCCGCCGGGCGCGCCCTGCCCGGGGTTCAGATCGGCCTTGTTGCGCAGGACGTTCAACGCGTCTTTCCGGATTGGGTCACCGTCAGCGAGGACGGCAAGCTCTGCGTGACCGAGCGTGCCACCACCGCGCTGATGGTCGAGGCCCTGCGCGATCTTCGCACGGAGAAAGATCGCCAGCTCGAAGCTCTCCGCGAACAGAACCTCAGCCTCCAACGCCGCCTCGAGGCCCTCGAACAACGCTTGACGAAAACCAACGCGGAAGCCCCGGCCGGGAAGTAATCAGCGTCTCAGGCAAGCCTGTTTCTCTCACAACTCACCCCTTCGCACGTACCGCGTCCCAAGCCCGCCCTTCGGCGGGCTTTTTTCTCTGTCCGTTCCGCGATCACTGACGACGCGTTCAACCCCGTCGCGCAACGAAACACCGACCGATTTCGCGGCGAGCTTCGGGCATCCGTGTTGATCCGCACTGACTTCGCACTCGCGTCCCGCGGGCGGCGACTCCTCACGCAGAGGTTACAGACCGGCGGCGATCATCCACGCGCTGGGCGGTTTGCCCAGGGCTGAGGCGATGTCGACGAGGCTTTCGAGGCTGGGCAGGTGGGTGCCGCGCTCGATGCTGGAGAGCTGGCTGACGGAAATGCCCGAGCGCTCGCTGAGGTCTTTGAGCGTCCAGGCGCGTTCGGTGCGGGCGAGTCGGATCTGTCGGCCCAGCTCCACCCGCAACCGATCGTGCGGCCTTTGACCGAGCCCCAGACTGCTGGCCGCCTGCGACAGCACGCGCTTGAGCTCGTCGATGGAGAAGGGTTTGGCGAGGTAGTCGAAGGCGTCGTGCTTGAAGGTTTGCCGCATCGAGTCCATCGACGGGTAGCCCGTCACGACGATGACGCACAGCTTCGGCCAGCGGCGTCGAAGCTCGGCGAGCACCGCCTCGCCGCGGGTTCGGCCCATGTTGATATCCAGCAGCACCAGGTCGGGCATGGCGGGCTCGTTCACGCCCCCCGCGCCGGCGGGTGAGCCCGCACCGATCGTCGCCGATGCCGATGGTGACGAACCCGTCAAGCCGCCCGACGTGGGCGCTGCTGACGCGGTGGTGCCGTGCGGGTCGATCAGCGCGTAAAGCTCTTCGGGCGTGGCGACGGCGGTGATGTCGTGCCCCTCGGCGGAGAGGATCGATTCAAGGTACTGTCGAAAGTCCTCGTCGTCGTCGAGGGCGTAGATCCGCAAAGGTGGAGTGGGAGGGGTGGGTGGGGTGGGTGGGGTGGGTGGGGTGGGGGGTGTCGCAGGGGTGGGAGTGGGAGTTGGCATGATGGTTCTGCTCGTTGCCGCGTTGCGGGTCGTTGGCGTGGACGTGAGCGTAACGGGGAGCGTCGGTGTGTGGGATCACGTCGCGGCGGAGGAGCCGAGGGCACTGGGCTGTGTCCGCGGGGTTGTTTCGTTCGTGGTGGTGGTTTGATCTTCGAGCGGGCAATCTGGGAGGAAGATCTCGAAGATCGCGCCGCTGGGGGCGAACTCGTCGGCGGGGGCGTTGCGGGCGGTGAGGGTGCCGTTGTGCTCGCGGATGATCCCCTGACTGACGGCGAGCCCGAGCCCGGTGCCGCGCGCGTCGAGGCGGGTTGAAGCGAAGGGCTCGAAGAGGCGCGGGACGATCGTGGGGTCGAGCCCCGGGCCCGAGTCACGCACGCGGATCAAGACCCCGCCGCCGACTCTTCCCGCTGCGGTCGTTGCGCCGGCGTTGTCCATGACGTGCTCGGCGGTCACACGCACGATCGCCTCGCGCTGCTCGCTGTTGAGCGGTGCGACGCTGGCGGCACCCCCCGCGGCGTCGAGGGCGTTGCGGAGGAGGTTGACGAAGACCTGCGTGAGGCGGTCCGGATCGCAGAGGACCGAAAGATCGAGGGCGATCTCGCATTCGAAGCGGGCCCGCTTGGCTTCGCGGTCGAGGCGTACGAGCGTCCAGGCTTCTTCGACGATGCCGCGGAGGGAGGCGAGCTGGCTGCGTGGCGGGCGGACGCGGGCGAAGTCGAGAAGACTCTCGCTGAGTCTTTCAAGGCGAGCGACGACGCGGACGAGCAGGGCGCTTTCGGAGGATGTGAGCCCGCCGCCCTCGCCGCGCTGGATTTTTTCGGCGAGGCCTTTCGCCACCGCGAGCGGCGTGTTCATCTCGTGGGCCAGACCGGCGCTCAGGACGCCAAGGCTCGCGAGGCGGTCCGCGTCGGCGAGGTTCTTCTGGGCGGTTTCGAGCAGAACGTTTTTTCGTCGCACGTCGCTGGCGGCTTGCTCGAGCCGGTGCATCGCTTCCGCGAGGTCCGCCTCGTGCTTGCGGAGGGCGAGGATGACGGAGTTGCGAGAGCGGATGATCTCGCCGAGTTCGTCGGCGGGGATGTGCTCCGCGGGGACGAGTTCTTCGTTGCGGTCGCCGCGCTGGGCGGCCTCGTCGGCGTGGAGGATCCTGCGGATCGGGCCGTAGACATGGCGTGGGAGGATGAAGGCTTCGAGCGCGGCGGCGATGAGTGCGTAGACCACGAGTAGGGCCGCGGTGGCGACGAAGTACAAGCGCGTGACGGCGGCGCGGGCTTCTTCGAGGCGTGCCGAGGCGACGAAGGCGGTGCCGTCGCTTTCGTCGATGAGCAGGGCGGCGTTCTCACCGGCTTCGAGTTTGAAGTTGACGAACTCGCCGGGCGTGCGGCGGGCTTCGTCGAGGAGGATGGCGTTGAGCCCGAGGCGTTCACCCTGCCCGACTTTCAGTGAGACGCCCGAGGGCATGGCTCGCTGCAGCTCGCCGATCAGGCGGGCGACGTCGTCCGGGCTGCGGGGCCCGGGGCCCTCGGATTGCAAGCGTGCGCGGACGAGCCCGATGGCCAGGCGGGTTTCGTGGAGTTCCGCTTCTTCGACGACGCGGTTGATCGCGGGGCGGAGCAGGCCGAGGAGAACGCCCGCGAGGACGAGCGAGAAGACGGTGTGCAGGACGATGAGCTTTTTGCGGATGCGCATGCCTGCGAGCAGGTTGCCGGGCCTGTCGAGCAGAACCTTCGCACGTTGTGCCGCAAAGCCCGAGGCCATGAATCCATGGTAGAAGCCCACTTTCCGTCGCTGTGCTCCATATCCTCTGCAATGACCAGTTCAGGCGAAGGCTCTTCATCTTCCAACTCCCCGACTCCCCCCAACCGCCGGGGCCCGGCGGGTCGGCCGTATAAGGGCCCGAAGCCTGGCAAGCCACGTCGGGGGAAGGGCCCGCGCCCGCCTGAAGGTTCGGAACGCTCGGGGCCTGGTTCGCGTTCGGGTCCGCGCTCTGGTCCGCGGTCGGGCGGTGGTGGGCGTCGTTCGGGCCCTGCTGGCAAGAAGCTTCCGCCTAGGCCGACCGGTCCGGCGGCTGACCATCTCGCGGTGCACCCGGCGCGCGATGCGGTTTGTCGCTATGTGATTCATCAGGTTGGCAAGTTCCCGAACCTGGGGCTTGCGGATCTGCGGTTGCCGCCGGGGTTGGATTCGCGTGATGCCGCCCTGGCGCACGCGATCTATGACGCCGTCGTTGCGCGCTGGTTGACGCTTGAGCATCTGCTGCGTGCGAAGAGCGATAAGCCTTGGGAGCAGATGGACAAACTTGTCCGCGCCACATTGCTGGTTGCGGCGGCTCAGGTGCTCTTCCTTGATCGCGTCCCCGCGTACGCGGTGCTCGATCACATCGTGCAGTGGACGAAGATCAACAGCACGGGCGGCGCAGGGCGGTTCGTCAACGCCGTGATGCGCCGCATCGCCGAGCTGCTGCCTGAATCTGGGCCTGAGGGAGCGCGTGTTGAACTCACGCACGCGCAAGATCAGATCCCCCTTTCCGACGGCAGCGCCCTGCACCTCGCCCAGCCGCTGCTGCCCGAGGATTCGCGCGAGCGATTGCGGATCGCCACCAGCCACGCCGCGGATTTGTTCTTTGCGTGGTCGCATCTGAGTGATGAGGCCTTGCGTGCGCGGGCGTTGCATTCGCTGGCCATCCCGCCGGTGGTGATGAACACCCGGCACGCCTCGCCTCAGAGTTTGCAGCGTTTCGACATGATCCAGCCGCACAGCGTCGCGGGGCATCACGTCTTTGTCGGGCCCGCGGCCGCAATCGCCTCGATGATGGCGGCGGACAAGGGCCTGTGGGTGCAGGATGCGGCGAGCTCGCACGCGGTGCGTTTGCTCGACGAGCATCTGAAGAAGCAGGGGATCAACCCGAAGGACTTGGGGATGGTGGTGGACCTGTGCGCTGGGCAGGGGACGAAGACGCGTCAGCTTCGCGCCACGCTGCCGGGGGTGGAGATCGTTGCGACCGATACCGACGAGCGCCGGCTGATCACCCTTGCGGAGACGTTCGCGGGCGATGAGCGGGTGAAGGTCATGCCCATCGATAAGCTCAAGCGGTACTGCGCCGCGAAGGCCGGCGTGGTGCTGCTCGACGTCCCGTGCTCCAATACGGGTGTCCTTGCCCGCCGACCGGAGGCGAAGTACCGCTATTCCAGCAAGTCGATGCAGGAACTCATCACGCTGCAGCGCGACATCATCGACCAGGGGATGGCGCTTCTGCGTCCAACGCCCGGCTCGGTGCTGCTCTATTCGACGTGTTCGCTGGAGCCGCAGGAGAATGATGATCAGGTCGGCTGGGCGCGGGCGAAGTGGAACCTGAATCTCGCGTTTACCCAGCAGACCGAGCCCAAGGGCCAGCCGGGTCAGGGCCCGAGCCTCTACCACGACGGCTCCTTCGCCGCCGGCTTGGTTCGGTGATACGAATCGTTCAAAGCTGATCCTTCAAACACACGTTCGACGTGCAACGAGGGAATCCCGAGCGCGGGTAAACCCGAGCTTGCATTCAACCTTGCTCCGCGCATGGCCAACTTTGCGCGCAAATTTCTGTCCATTTCACAGAAACTCATGAACGCCCCTTCCATCGCCCGACCTTCATGAAGTAGGCTGTTCATACTCGTGAAGGATCGTTCTGATCCGAACTGTGGGGTGCATCGTGGCAGAGACATCGGGAAAAGCGGCGGGGAAGGTGTGCGTTCATTGCGGCGTGAACTGCGAGGGTCGCCCGCGGGTGAAGGATGCCGACGGGCGGTACGCGTGCAAGGCGTGCTTTGATCGCCTCGCCGCCACGGGTCCATCGACCCAAGCGGCCAGTGCGCCGGCGGTGAAGGTCGTCGCGAACGCCAAGGCGCCCGTGGCCGTGGGTTCAAGCCGCGTTGTCTCCGGTGCTTCGTTGGCGCAGATCGACGACGACGCGATGGACCTTTCGTCGCTCGTGAGCGCTGAGAAGCAGGCGAGCGAGAACGTGCACTACGCCGAGATGCAGCGCTGCCCGCACTGCGGAGCTCTTGCGCCCGCGGGTGCCCGGATCTGCAGCGGGTGCGGGTTTGACAATCAGACGGGCACGGTGGCGGCGAAGACGAAGGTCTATAAGCAACCGAGCGAGCAGATCCCTTCACGCTTGCGGAACAAGGGGAAGGGCCGGCAGCGGTTGTTGGGTGAGTCCGACGCGGGGCGGTGGATCAGCGTGGTGTGCGCCGTGCTGGCGGTGGTGTTGATCTTTCTCATGCAGGGCAACAAAGAGGCCTGCTACGCCATGATCGCGCTTGGCTCGCTGTATGGGCTGACGTGGTCGCTGGTGAGCATCGTCGGGCCGTTCTCTGAGGACGACACATTCTGGGGTGTGATCAACCTCATGACGTGCGTGATCGGCATCACGGCGCCGATGACATTGTTCTATGTTCTGTGCCGATCGTCGAGCGGCTTCCTGCGTTGGGGCCTGTTCACGCAGATCTTGATGGTCATCGGCGCGTGGACCGCGTGGAGCAAGGTACTGGGCGGTTAGCAGGAGCGATCACGCGTCGGCGTTCAGCTCCCCAGCTTCTTCTTGAGCATTTCCTGAGTCTGCGGCGTGTTGAGCACGTCGGCTGAGAGGTCCGCGGCGCGGAGCAGGACGGCTTCGTCGAGCGAGCCGTCGAGCTGATTCAGCAGGTGCTTGGTGGCCTTCAGGGCGTTGAGTGAGCCGGTGGCGAGGCGGGTGATCATGGCTTCGCTCTGCGCGGCAAGTTCGGCTTGGGTGGGGCAGAGGTGGGTGACGATCCCGGATTGGTGGGCCTCGAGCCCTGAGATGAGCCCGCCCATGAGCAGGATGCGGCGGGCGGGGCCGGGGCCGACCTTGCGGACGAGCCAGGGCGCGACGACGGCGGGGCAGACGCCCAGATCGACCTCGGGGAAGCCCATTTTGTTGTCGCTGAAGGTGATGGCGAGATCGCAGACGGTGACGAGCCCGCAGCCGCCACCGATGGCCGGGCCGTTGACGACGCCGAGGAGGACGGCGGGGAGTGTGCGGAGTTTGAAGGTGAGCGAAGCGAGCGAGCGGAGGAGGTTGCGCGAGCCCTCGGGGTTGCCCAGGACTTGTTTCAGGTCCATGCCGGCGCAGAAGGCCTTGCCCTCGCCTGTGAGGACGACGACGGTTGGCCGCTGCGCTTCGGGCAGGGCGTGGAGGCGATCGACGTCTGCGTGGAGGGCGCTCAGCAGATCGAGCGAGAGGGCGTTGCGGGCCTCGGGGCGGCTGATGGTCAGTCGGGCGATGGAGTCGGTGATGGTGAGCATGGGTTGGTTCTGAACGTGAACGTGAACGTGAACGTGAACGGGAACGGGAACGGGAACGGGAACGGGAAACAAGGCGGGTGGTGTGTTCGGTCAGGAGTGGGGGACTTCAATGTTGGCGATTCTGGATCGACGGCAGTCATTCAGCGTGCATCAACGGTCACTCTTCCCTTCCTTCCATCCCTTCGTTGACAGTGCATTTCTTCGACTCTTCGCGACTTCGTGCGAATCTTCAGGCTTTGGGTTTGTTCCAGATCGCGCCGAGGCGGGCTTGCTGGTCGGGGTTGTCGGCGAGTTTGAGGCTGGCGTTCAGGCCTTCTTCGCTCCAGGCGCTGCCGCTGAGTTCTTCGAGCTCGCGGAGCAGCAGCTTGGTGGCGGCGTAGGCGTGGGCGGGTTTGTTGATCAGTTCGCGGGCGAGGCGCTGAGCGCGGGGGAGGACGTCTTCGCGGATGTCGCAGCAGATGTCGATGAGCCCGAGTCTGGCGGCTTCTTCGCCGGTGATCAAGCCGGGGTCGAGTTGCAGGCGGCGGGCGTTGCCCTTGCCGACGCGCTGCGAGAGGGTTGGTGCGGAGACGGCGGGGGAGATGCCCAGCGGGACGACGGGGTAGCCGATGGTCGCGTCGCGGTTGGAGAGGGCGAAATCGCAGGCGGAGAGGAGGGCCGCGGCACCGGCGATGGCGCCGCCCTGGGCGGCGATGATGACGGGCATGTCGAGCGAGCGGAGGCGTTGGATGCAGGCGGCGAGTTTGGTGAGGAGTTGTTTGAGCGTGCCGGGGGTTTGGTGGCAGAGTTTGAGGTCGAACCCGCCGCAGAAGATGGGCCCGTCGCCCGAGAGGACAAGGGCGCGGCAGGTGTTGGAGGCGTTGGCGTGATCGATGGCGCTGAGCAGCTCGTCGAGCATTGTCGGCGTCATGGCGTTGCGTTTGTCGACGCGGGAGAGCAGGATGACCGTGACGGCGTCGTGCGTCTCGACGCGCACGAGCGGTTGGTTCGTGTTGGCGTTCTCGGCACGCGGGGCGGTCACGCGGTTGGTCCTTCGGCGGCGGGGTTGGATTGTGCGGCGCGGAGGGCCGCGGCGTGAGCGCGGGACTTGGTGACGATCTCGCGTGCGAAGGCGGCGGCGTGCTTGAGGGCGGGGGTGTTGACGCTGGTTTCGTAGCCCTCGTCGTGGATGGTCTGGACGAGCAGTTCGGTGGAGATGTTGCCTGGGGCGGGCTTCTCGGGCGTGCCGGCGAAGGGGCAGCCGCCGAGTCCTGCGGCGGAGCCGTCGAAGGAGCGGATGCCCAGGTAGAGGGCGGTTTTGACGCAGTCGGCGGCGCGGCCGAAGGTATCGTGCAGGTGGACTGTGAGGCGGTAATCGCGGAGCCACTTTGGACCCAGGCGTGCGACGACGGCTTCGATCATCGCGCGGGTGGTCTCGGGCGTGCCGGCGCCGATGGTGTCACCCAGGTCGATTTCGGCGCAGCCGTGCTCGGCGAGTTGTTCGGCGACGTCGGCGACGGCGTTGGGGTTGATCGGGCCCTCGAAGGGGCAGGCGATGGCGCAGGAGATGTAGCCGCGGGTGAAGAGTTGGTGCTGGCCGGCGAGGGCAATGACGGGCTTGAAGCGGGTGAGGGATTCGTGGATGGCGCAGGCGAGGTTTTTCTGGCAGAAGGTCTCGCTGGCGGCGGTGAAGACGGCGATCTTGCTGAGCGGGGTGGCGATGGCGTCTTCGTCGCGCGGGTCGACGTTGCAGGCGATGAGCGATTCCATGCCGCGTTGGTTGGGGACGAGGGCGGAGAACTTGCAGGCGGCGTCGGAGTCGAAGTACGAGCGCCAGGGCTCGGGTCGTCCACCTTCATCTTCGTCGCTGCGGCCGAGCATTTCGGCGAGGGCGGTGACGAGTGGTGTGGCGTCGGCGAGGGCGGGGACCCACTTGGGAGAGACGAAGCTGGTGACTTCGACTTCGTCAACGCCCGCGGCGGCGAGGAGGCCGACGAGGCGGAGCTTGTCGGCGGTGGAGACGACGCCGGGCTCGTTCTGCAGCCCGTCGCGGGGAGAGACATCGGTGATGCGGACGTGCCCGTTCATGATCGGGCAGGATAGCGGAGCGCGGGGGTTGGTGGTGGTTGTGTGCGGGGTGGAGAGGCGGGTGTGACGGATGCACAGAAGGAAAAAGCCCGGCAGCACGCCGGGCTTTCTTTGTTGGGCTTGGGATTGGAAGTTGAGCGGATGACTTCAGGCGGCGGCTTTGGCGGGCGTGGTCTGCGCCACGCCGACGCGTTCGCCGCGGCAGACGCGGTCGATGAGGCGGACCATCTCGGGGAGTTCGGGCTTGGGGATCTGCACGTCGGCGCCGACCTGGAGGCCCTTCTTCTTGTTGTCCTCGCTGACGAGCGAGGAGAAGAGGACGACGGGGATGTCCTTGGTGGCGGGGGTGGACTTGATGCGTTTGGTGAGGTGCAGGCCGTCCATGCGGGGCATTTCGATGTCGCTGACGACGGCGTCGATCTTTTCGCCTGTGCCGGCGGAGATGGCGTCCCAGGCGGCCTGGCCGTCGGGGTAGACCTCGAGCTTGCTGTAGCCGGATTGGCGGAGGACCTTTGACATGATGTTGCGCATGAAGGGGGAGTCCTCGGCGAGGATGACGCGCTTGCTTCCGCGGTCGACGCCCAGGTCGTTGCTGACGGACTCGACGCGGAGTTTTTCTTCGAGGAGGATGGCGTCGGCGACGGACTCGAAGTCGATCATGAGCACGAGGTTGTCGGCGATCTCGATGATGCCGGTGGTGGCGGAGGCGACGGCGGAGTTGCCGGCGGTGCCGACGTCCGGGGAGGGGCGGACCTTCTGCCAGCTCATGCGGTAGATCTGTTCGACGGTGTCGACCATGAAACCGGTGCGTCGGCCGTTGAACTCGGTGATGATGACGCGTCCTTCGGGGGCGTTCTGTTCGTTGGTTCCCCAGCGTTTTTTGAGGCCGAGGTGGAGGGCGAGATCGACGACGGGGATGACGCTGCCGCGGATGTTGAAGATGCCGATGACGGAGGGGTGTTGCCCGGGGGACTCGACGGTTTTGACGGGGCGGATGACCTCGCGGACTTTGGCGACGTTGACGCCGAACTTACCGGTGCCCATGGAGAAGACGAGGACTTCGAGCTCGTTGGTGCCGGCGTCGAGGAGAATGTCACCGGTGAGATTCGGGGAGGAAGAGGAGGAAGGTGAGTTGAGGGGTTTCGCGGCCGAGGCGGGCTGCGTGGAGGAGGATGAGGACGTGCTGGCGTTGGTCGTGCTGGGCATGGCATGCTCTCCGATCTGGGTGATGTGAACCGTGGAGGAGAGGTCGGCGAAAAGCGGAGCGGACTTCAAGGGAAATCCCGAAGACCGAGATGCGTGGGAGCGGGGTCACGATGTGATGTTATGAGACGGAATGTTCATCAAATCAGTTGATGATGTGATGGTCATTGGGAAGTCGTGAAAAGTCTGCGGATAACGCTGGGTGGACGTGAAAGTGGGGCTGTTAAACTGAACGATCTCGCCGATTTGTGACGGCGGAGGCCCCCAAATACGGGGGGCAAATTGTGGAAAACCCCAGTGATTTGGCTCACATACATCATTCGTTGGGTCGATTGCAACGTTGCTGAACGAACCAGTCCATCGGCTTATGTGTTTCGGCCGAGGTTTGTTCGCGGGGTAACTTGTAGATCGGAGAACTCGAATGTGTTTCTGGAAGCGCTCGATCGTTCTGGCGGCGGTGTTGTGTGCTGGCAGCATGAGTGTTCCGGCGTATGGCTCGCGGGGCGAAGAGGTGAAAGCCTCGGGCTCGGCGGCGTCGAAGTCGCAGGTTCGTGCGGACGGGGTGTTTCAGGAACCTGCATTGAAGATTCAGGAGCGGAAGCCGTTCGGTCCTGAGGTTGGGACCTTTGAGAAGATTGCGTCGGAGCCTGACCATTTGCCGGCGTCGGCGTTGTGGATGTACCTGTTCTTCGGCGCGGCGGGTTTGGCGGCGCTGGGGACGGTTGGTGCGGCGTTTACGATGTCGAAGACCACCGACGCCGACGGCAAGCCCGTTCGGGCGTTGACGGTGGGGACGCGTCTGGCCGGGGGCATGGGCGCGGTGACGACGGCGGTGCTGACGGTGGCGGGGTTCTCGGCGTACGGGTCGTTCAGCGTGCAGAACGCGGTTGGGGAGATCAACGAGATCGGCGACGACATGGCGGTGATCTACGCCCTGCGTGGCAGCACGGCCACGACGCGGATTCAGGTGAAGGACTTCATGGCCACCAGCAGCGATAACGCGCTGAAGAACTACAGCAACAACACCGCGGCGTTCGAGGATCGGTTCAAGGTTGCCCAGGAATCGATCCAGAACCCCGAGCGCGTGAAGATGCTCACGACGCTGCGCGAGGACATGGACAAGTACAACGCGCTGATGAAGAAGATGGTGCAGTTGGATGACGAGTCGCACGGGGTGATGAAGTCACAGATGAAAGTGACTTTGGAGCGCACGAGCACGTTGCTCGAAGAGATCGCGAAGACCGCCGCGGCGGACGGCGATCATCAGGCGGGTTTGGTGGCTCTGGAGCTCGACACAGATCTGACGGAGATCGAATCGCAGATGTATGCGCTGGTGGCGGATCGCCAGTACGACAAGCTGAGCGGTCTGGCGACCCAAGCGACGAAGGTTCGCGCCGAGGTTGCGAAGCTCGAGAGCGAACTGCAGAACCCGATCCGGCGTGCGTGGCTGAAGGAGACGCAGGCGGCGATCGATTTCTGGCTCAAGGGGCTGGCGAAGGTGACGGAGTTGAAGGAGGAGCAGGGCAAGACGATCGCGGAGATGGACACGGTGGGCCCGAAGATGTGGGGCACCACGGAGGAGCTGATCACTTCGCTCAAGAAGACGCGGGGTGAAGTGCGCGATCAGGCGGACGCGGTTGCCGCGATGGCGCGGACGATGGTTTCGATCATCTCGGTGGTGGCGCTGAGCGTAGCGATGGTGCTGAGCTATGTGCTGATCCGCGGGATCACCGGGCCTTTGGGGCGCGTGGTGGAGTCGCTGTCGGCTATTGCGAACCGCGACCTGACGAAGCCGGCGCTGGCGATGAAGAGCAAGGACGAGATCGGCGTGCTGGCGGGTGCGACGGACCGGATGTCGTCGGCCTTGAAGCAGATGGTCTCGGAGATCCAGGGCACGACGAACCAGATCGCGGCGGCGGCGACGGAAGTCGCGGCGAGCAGCGAGCAGCTGGCTTCGAGCGTGAAGAACAACGAGAACGCGGCGCAGCAGGTTTCCAGCGCGGTTTCGGAGCTGGCGAGCAGTGTCAGCGAGGTTGCCACCAAGAGCGCCGAGGCGAGCGACGCGGCCCGCGAGTCGATGAAGCAGGCGGAGAGCGGCGGGAACCTGGTGGCGAAGACCGTCACGCAGCTTGGCGATATCAACGGGCGGTTCAACGAGGTTGGCTCGGTGATCTCGACGCTCGAGCAGCAGGGCGAGGAAGTTGGTCGGATTGTCCAGGTGATCCAGGACATCGCGGACCAGACGAACCTGCTGGCGCTGAATGCCGCAATCGAGGCGGCGCGAGCGGGCGAGCACGGGCGCGGGTTCGCGGTCGTGGCCGACGAGGTTCGCAAGCTTGCGGAGCGGACGACGCAAGCGACCGGTGAGGTCAGCAAGACCATCGGCGGGATGAGCGAAGGGACGAAGAAGGCCGCGGAGGCGATGGTCGTGGGCCGGAAGACGGTCGACGAGGGTCGCGAGATGGGCGAGCAGACGGGTGACGCGGTGCGGAAGATCGTCGATGCGCAGAAGGAGGCCGAGAAGCGGGCTTCTTCGATCGCGGCGGCGACGCACCAGCAGTCGTCTGCGACGGAGGAGATCAGCCGGACCATCGAGCAGATGACCGGGTCGAACCGCGAGTCGGCGAGTGCGGCGGACCAGGCCGCGGGCGCTGCGACGAGCCTTTCGACGCAGGCGGAGAGCCTGAAGCGGTTGGTTGGTCAGTTCCGGATCTGATCGCGTTGTGAGCGATCGTGAGTCTTTGAGTTCTCCTGAGACGCCGCGCGGAGACGTGCGGCGTTTCTCATTTGCGGCGGCGGTGTCGGAGGTGCCGTGCGGTTAGGTTGTGTAGTCGGCGTTGACGCTGACGTATTCCGCGGAGAGGTCGCAGCCGGTGAAGTGCCAGGAGCCGGGGCCTGTGCCCACGCGGAGGTGCATGGCGATGTGCTTGGCGCTCATGGCGAACTTGAGGTTCGGGTTCTTCAGCGCGTCGGGGTTTGGGCGGCCTTCGGTGAAGACGTGTACCGCGGCGTCGAGGTTGCTTGCGTCGGCGAGGCTCAGCGAGCAGTGGTTGGGGTCGAAGTCGACGCCGGCGTTGCCCGCGGCGGTGACGATGCGTCCCCAGTTTGGATCGCGCCCGTGGACGGCGCACTTGACCAGCGGGGAGTTGACGACCTCGCGGGCGATGAGGCGAGCGTCGAGGTCGGAGCTTGCGCCCGCGACGTAGACGGTGAAGATGCGGGTGGCGCCCTCGCCGTCGGAGACGATCTGGTTCGCGAGATCGGCGCAGACGGTGCGGAGGAGCTCGATGAACTGGTCGAACTGGCGTGTGCCGGGGCGGATGGGGGGCATCGAGCCTTCGGGGAGGATCGGTGCGGCGGGATCGACGGGTGGTGCGAGCCCGCTGCTGAGGCAGATCGCGGTGTCGCTGCACGAGGCGTGGTTGTCGACGCTGATGCGGTTGAAACTCGCGTCGGCGGCGGAGTCGAGGGCGAGTTGCAGCGTGGGTGTGTCGATGGCGGCGTCGGTGGTGATGAAGACCAGCATGGTGGCGCTGGGGGCGACGGTGCGCGAGGCGGAATCGAGCCTTGGGGCGATCATGCCCGCGCCCTTGCCGATGGCGCCGACTTTGACGAGGTGGCCTTCGATCACGGCCTCGGCGCGGGCGTGCTTTGGGACCAGGTCGGTGGTCATGATCGCGCCCATCGCGGCGGTATCGGCGGCTTCGCCTTTGCTCAGCGAAGTGACCAGCGTGGGAAGGGCATTGACGATTTTGTCGGTTTGGAGCAGTCGCCCGATGATGCCGGTGGAACTGGGGATGACCTGCGCGGGCGAGAGGCCCAGGTGCGCGGCGAGGGCGGTGCAGCAGGTTTGGGCGTCGTCGATGCCCTGCTGTCCTGTGGCGGAGTTGGAGTTGCCCGCGTTGATGAGCAGGGCGCGGGGGATGGGGGCGGGGGATGTTGTCGAGCTGTTGAGCAGGGCGTGGCGGATGCGCCGACCGATGATGATCGGCGCGCCGACGAGGCGGTTCTGGGTGAAGACCATGGCGCAGCCGGTGGCGTGCGACCGAGCATCGGCGGAATCGCTGCGGGTGATGAGCGCGAGATCGGGCTTGCCGGAGGGTTTGAGACCGGCGGTGGTTGCGGAGGCGGAGAAGCCGCGGGGCTGGGTGATGCTCATGGCAACGGGAGGTTATTCACCCGGGAGGGGGAGGCGCGAGGGCTGCTCACCGGGCGGGGCGAGGTCGCGGTCGATCTGCTCGCGGCCGAGGCGGCGGACGAGATTCTCGCCCCGGCGGTCTTTGCCCACGGGCGTGAGGGCGAAGCCGACGGTGGTTTCCTGGGTGATGTCGTTGTAGCCGATCTTCGCGGCGAGCACGACCGCGGGGAACTCTCGGCTGAGACGGAAGCTGACGGTCTGCACGCGGCCCTTGTCGGTATCGAAAGTCGCCTGCGTGCTGAGGGTGTAGGTGCTGGTGAGGCGGAAGTCGGCGCCCATCGCCAGGTACGTGGCGTTCAGCGGGTTGAGGTAGCGCAGCTCGACGAAGGTCGTGAAGTCGCGTGAGTGTTCGATGGCGGCGCCGATGGTGCTGCGGGCCTGCTGGTTGAGATCGAGGTCGTAGATCGTGTTGCCCGTGATGGCCAGGGCGTCGGTGAGTTTGTACGCGCCGTCGACGATGACGTACTTGCCCAGCGTGGAGTATTCCGGGCGGTCGTCGAAGAAGCGACCGAAGGGTGTGCGCCGGTCGGCGTCGTTGCTCGACCAGACGATGTCGGTGTTGAGCTTCAGCAGGTCTTCCGAGCGGTATCGACCGGGGGCGCCGCGCATGGTCTGGAAGACCTGTTCAAGCCCGGCGCGGACGGCCGAGCCTTCGTTGAGGGCTTCGACGCGCTGGTCGAAGGTGGGGAGTTCGAAGGCGCTGCGGTTTGCACCGGCCGTCCACGCGGTGACGCTGGGGGTGATGATGTGGCGGAGGCGGTGGATGTCGAGGGCCTGGATATCCACGGAGTCGTAGACGCGTTGGACGGTGGTGCTGGCGCGGATGCCCGCGGCGCCCCAGAGGCGGACGTTGTCCTGGTTTGTTGGGCTGAAGGTGTCGAACTTTTTATCCCAGGCGGTGGCGCGCCCGACGATGAAGGGGGTGATGTTGATGTCGTCGAACTTGAGGTTTGCGGAGAGTTCTTGGCGCGTGTCGGCGCGCATGGTGTTGCGATCGGGGAACCCGCGGGTGATGAGCGCGCCTTCGAGGGATTGGTTGGGCGCGATGCCCAGCGCGGCGCGGGCGGCGACGGGGTCGTCGAAGCCAAGCTCGGCCGCCGTGGGCCCGACGAAGTTCATCGCCATGCGTGAGGCGCGGTACTCGCTGGACCAGATGAGCACGCCCGGGGCCTGGTTGGCGAAGAGATCATCGCCCGCGCGGGCGTAGCGGATTTCGGGGAGTTTGCTGACGGTGTAGCCCGGGGTTTGCAGGAGGTATTGATTGGCGGTGAAGTCGTTGAAGTTGTGGCGGCCTTCAAAGTTGAAGCTCGCCTGGCCTTCGATGGCGCGCAGGGCGATGGAGGAGACGTACTCGCGCCGGGTCTCGGCCTCGGTGGTGTAGTTTGCGTCGACGAAGGTTTCGTCGGAGATGTAGACGCCCTCGGTGAAGAGCGACCAGGTGTTGTTCAGCAGCCAGCGGTTCTCGATATCGATGATGCCGCGGGTTTGACCGGTGCGGTCGCGGCGGGCGCCGCTGGAGAGCTGATCGGTGCCGCGGTCCTCGGGGAGGAGGTAGGCGAAGGCGGATCCGCGGAGAGAGGCGGTCTTCCATTCGCTATCGAGGCCCAGGCCTGCGCCGCGTTTGATCCAGCCGTCGAGGAGCAGATCGAGCTTGGTGTCGTCTTTCGGGTCAACGCCCAGCAGGCCGAAGAGATCCCAGCGGGTCTTCACACCGACGCCCGAGGCGGAGGAGGTCTCAACGCGCACGTCGCGGAGGGGGAAGCGTTCGAGATCGCCCGTGTAGCTGGGCCAGTAGAAGAAGGGCAGGCCGCCGGCGCGGAGGGTGAGGTCGTCGCCTTTGATGACCGTGCGGGGCGGGCGAGATTCGCTGCCGCCTTCGCGGGTGATGGTGACCTGATCGGCGGCGAGGGAAAGCTGCGGCTCGAAGAACGCGCTGGCGCTGATCTTCACGCCCTGCGCGGTGATTTCGTTGGACGCGGCCTGACTGATGGCCTTGGCGCGGACGTAGAGCGGGAGCTGGCGGCGGTCGTCGTAGGTCCAGAAGACGCCGTCGATGAGCATCGCGCGGTTGTTGCGGACGTCGTAGTAGACCTGGTTCGCGCGCTGGTTGAAGCGCCCGTCGGTGGCGACAACGTCGCCTTCGAGGTAGATGCCGCGGACTTTGTCGGCGGGGCTGCGGGCGAGGTCTTCCAGCGGACCGGGGTCCATGAAGATGACGGCGCGCTGAGCGGAGAGCTGCAGCGAGCGGCCGTTGCGGGGGTCGGAATACTGCACCACCGCGCCGCCGGTGACGACGAGGATGCGTTCGTTGTTGTCGGTGGTGAGGACGGGCTCGCCCGCGGCGATGGTGATGAACCCGCCGCGAGAGAACATGGGCGTGGGCTGGTCGGTGCGTTCGATGCGATCGGCGAGCGAGCCGGCGGTGGGATCGGAGATGCCGCGGGTGCGTGCGAGGGGAGAGCCGGGCTCGAAGGGCTGGCTCATACCCGGGATGACGATGCCCGAGACGCGGGGGAGGACGCCGAGGTTTTCGCCCGGAGGTGTGGGCAGGGGCGTGGGCCCTGCGTCGGCGGGTGAGGCGAGGGCGGTGAGGAAGCGTGCGAAGCGTGCTTCGCCTTCGTTCACCAGCGGGTCGCTGGGTTTGCGATTGAAGAGCGCGTCGGCTGAGACGTTGGGCTCCGCGGCGATGACGGCCGTGACGAGCAGACGGTCGCCCGATTGCTGCGTGCCGGCTTGGGACTTCGGATCGCCCAGGCGGTCGAAGTACATCGCGAGTTGGTAGAGCCGGCCGCGGTCGGGGGTGTCGATCTGCTCGATCCAGACGACGGCGCGTGAGGCACCGAAGCTGTAGATCCCGGTGTTGACGCGGACGTCGCCTTGGAGCAGAAGGCGCTGCACGCGCCCGC
Source organism: Phycisphaerales bacterium (assembly GCA_032229765.1). Lineage (GTDB taxonomy): Bacteria > Planctomycetota > Phycisphaerae > Phycisphaerales > UBA1924 > JACVCS01. The sequence continues at coordinate 35,914 of JAVTWO010000106.1, forward strand.
CGAGGGTTGCGCCGGAGGCGGTGACGCCCGCGGGCTCTTCGGTCCAGGAGTAGACCTGTTGGGCGGCGAGGGAGAACGGTCCGCTCTGCGGCGCGATCTGGAAGCGCAGGCCGCCGAAGTCTTTGCCCGAGAAGACATCGCCCGATTGCGCGAGTGTGGTTGTGGAGAAACACCACGAGCACGAGAGCGCCAAGGCCCACGCGGCGAGCACGCGATGGCTCATGCGCGAACGGTGCGTGCGAGCGGCTGAACGGTCTGTGCGGTGCGTGGGCAAGGGCGCTCCGGGTAAAGGCTGAGCAGGGTACTCGTGCCCCGGCCTTTGGAGCGAGGATGCTACGAAAAAAGCCGACCAGGCACAAGCGGCGCCGGCGCGTGTGAAGAGCCCGTGACAACGCGTGAAAAGTGGGGGGGGAAGTTGCGAGATGGAAGCTCGGACGCGGATGAGAAAAAGTTCGACGGTTCACCTGTCGCAGGCGGATCTGATCGAGCGAAGTTATCGCGAAGCCAGTAGCAGCCGCTTGGCGCGAACGATCAGGGCGGGTTCGTCGGTGCGGACGTAGACCCCCGAGCCCGCGAAGGAACCGAGGTATTCGTAGCCCGCGCTTGCGAGGAACTGTTGGATGCGCCGGGCTTCGTCGTCGAGCGATGCGGCGTGCCCTTGCTCAACGAGCATGACGCGCGGCTTGTGCTTGCTGAAGTCGAAGCCTTGCAGCAGGTTCCACTCACCGCCTTCGACATCGATGGACGCGAAGTCGATGGGCCCGGCGTGGAAAGCGAGCGCCGAGCTCACGGGCGTCATCGGGACCTGCACGCTGCGGAAGCGTCGCGAGGCGGTGCCGGTGCGTGAGCCGTGCTCGGCGGCGCCCGCGACGTGGCTGAGCATGTCGCCGCCGAAGGTCTCGCCGGGCTTTGAGCGGTCGATGGCGATGTTGAAGGTGATTGAGGTTGGGCCGTTGATCGCGCCGAGGGCGGCGTGCAGGACGGTGCTCTTCGGGCGGTTGGCTTTGCACTGAGCGGCACGCTCGGGGTTGGCTTCCACGAGCAGGCCCGTCCAGCCCAGGTCCTCAAAGACGCTCGAGACGCTGAAGCTCAGCCCGTCGTACGCGCCGACCTCGATGAAGAAGCCGGTGCGTTGACCTTGGAAGAGATCGAGGAGGAAGGCGTCCTCGCCGAACTGTGAGCGGAGGGTGGGCGTGCAGTTCGGGAAGTCCTTCGCGAGCTGCGATTCGTAGAGGCGGGCCCGCAGGTAGGTTGCCTGAGCCGCGGCGCTCTTGGCGATCTCTTCTGCACGTGCCGCCCGACGACGGACGCGGTTGAGCCGCTTTGCCAGACCGATGACGCCCGCACCGGCCGAGATGGCGAGTGTGGCGGCGGTGATCGCGATGACCTGTGCAGCGTCCATCAGGGGGCGAGTGTACCCCGTTTGCACGATGCCCGCTCGGCGGCGATGAACGGGGCGTCGCGGCGTCTTGGTTGCGTGCGCAATGAAAAAGGGCCGGGTTCGCTGTGCACGAACTCGGCCCCGGAGTCACCATCATTCCCGTACCTTCATCGTCGCGCCGAGGGGGCGACTTCACTCCGCACGCCGATCGATTGCGCAATCAGGCAATCCACCGTTCGTGCCCGCGGCGTTTGCCGGTTCAGTGCTCGCCCGAGGCGTGACCAGCCGCCGGCTGGGTGTCGGGCTTGGTCGCGTTCGTATCGTGTTCCTTTGAGGCCGCGGCCGGGGCGGTTGCTTTGGCGTGCTCGTCGGCGCCCGCGCCCTGACGCATGGCCAGGGCGTCGAGCAGCTCGCTCTGCCAGGGGTGTTCGCCCAGCCACTGCACCTTGCCCGAGTTGATATCGCAGACCGCGCCGACGACCTTCAGCTTGCCCTGCGCCACCAGCGAGCGGACCTCCGGGCTGTTCTTCATCAGGTCGAAGACCGACTGCCAGACGTTCTCGCGGATCGCGAGCGTCATCAGCTCCTTCGCGTCGGCGTTGGGGTTGTTGCGTTTCACACGTTCAACCGCGGGCTGGATCTGCTTCACCAGCGCCCGCACGCTGCCGTGGACTTCCGCGTTGGTCACCGCGGCCTGCACCGCGCCGCACTTGCTGTGCCCCATGACCACCAGCAGCGGGGTCTTCAGGTGACCGACGCCGTATTCGACGGTGCCGGTCTCGGAGGTGCCCATGACGTTGCCCGCGACGCGGACGACGAAGAGATCGCCGATGCCTCGGTCGAAGATGCGCTCGACGGGCAGGCGTGAATCGGCGCAGGTCACGACGGTGACGAAGGGCTTCTGCCCGGTGTCGGCAACGTCGGAGCGGCGCTCGGGGCTGGTGTTGGGCGCGATAGCCGCACCGTCAACCCAGCGCTGGTTGCCTTCGCTGAGCATCGTGAGGATCTCTTCGATGTTCTGCGGCGATTCGAACTCCGCCGCCGCGGCGGGCTTGGCGTCCTTCGAGGGCTTCGCGTTGGGCTTGGCGTCTTTCGCGTCCTTGCCCGTCTTGGCGTCTTTGGTGTCCTTGGTATCGCCCGTGTCGGTGGGGTTGTCCTTCGCCGCGGGCTTCTCATCGCCGTGCGCGTTGGGAGTTGAGGTGGGCTTCGAGCCGGCGCCCTTCGGCGCGGACTTCGCGTCTTGACCCGTGGTGGTCAGCGTGGTTGTCGTGCGCGCCGGGGCGGCGTTGTCTTTCGTGCCCTTCGAGGCGGGAGCGCTCGGCTTCGCCGCGGGTTGAGCCGCGGGTGCGGGCGCGGGTTCACTGTGCGCGGGCGAGGTCGCCCACACCGCCAAAGGCGCGGTAAGTCCGCACGCAACGACCATCAACGTCGTCAGTCGGCGAGAGTTCAAACGCTGAGCCATGTTCATTCTCCGGTTGGAAAGGCGTCCGCCGCGGAATCACGCTCAGCGGCACATTCTTTATCGAACTCTTCCAACGCGCGGTGGTGTCCGGTTGTTCACGGGCTGGCAACAGCCCCAAGTCGCGATGCACGCCGCACATACTGCGCGTTCTGGAACGGGTGGAGCGATTGTGCCGTCTGAACCGTCTGTGAGGTTTGCGACGTCTGCGATGCCGCACATGCCGAGCAGATACCGATCGCTGGTGGGAGCTAAAGTTGCCCGATGCTCGACGACCTTCGCGAAGCCCGCCGCCTGCTTGATCTGGTCATCAACGACGCCGACCTGAACGAACGCGCCGTTCGCGCCGGTGAGGCGATGATCGCCGCACTGCGCGCGGGCAAGAAGATCCTCATCTGCGGCAACGGCGGCTCATCCTGCGACGCCGCCCACTTTGCCGAGGAACTCACCGGACGCTTCCGCGCTGATCGCAAACCCCTTGCGGCTCTGGCGTGCACGGACTTCGGGCACATCACCTGCACCGCGAACGACTACGGCTTTGATCACGTCTTCTCGCGTTGGGTCGAGGCTCTTGCTCGTCAGGGCGACTGCCTCATCGTCCTTTCCACCAGCGGCAACTCGCTCAACATCGCCCGCGCGGTCGATGTCGCCAAGGCCCTCAACGTCACGACCATCGCCCTGCTGGGCAAAGACGGCGGGCGCGTCAAGGGCACCTGCGATCACGAGCTGATCTTCCCGGGCTCCACCAGCGACCGCATTCAAGAACTGCACATGCTCGCGCTCCACGCCTGGTGCCTGCAGATCGAACGCGCTCTAGCGTAGTGAACGAACGAGCGCCGCGTCGCTCGCCGTCATTCTCCGACTCGTTCAACCCATCGGCCAAACGCCGCGGTACACCTCAACGCACGGCCCGTGCATCCGAACGCGCCCGTCGCGCTCGTCCCAGTGGATCGTCAGCCGCCCGCCGGGCAGATCGATCTCGGCTTTGCGTTCCAGCCTTCCCGTCAGCACCCCCGCCACGAGCACCGCGCACGCGCCGCTGCCACAGGCAAGCGTTGCGCCGCTGCCGCGTTCCCATGACCAGAGCCTCGCGTGCGTCTTCGCATGCACTCGCACGATGTGCAGGTTCGTCCGCTGCGGGAACGCCTCGTGACGTTCGATCATGGGACCGATGCGAGCGTTCAACGCCGCGCACGCCTCGTCGCTCATCGCCGCCCCGCCCTCAATCAGCCCCGCCTGCGGCACGAAGACCACCGCGTGCGGGTTGCCCATCGAGACCAGCGTCGCCTCAACGTTCACACCATCGACCGAAAGCACAACCGTCGCGGGCGTGCCCGTTGGCTTCAACTTCATCGCCAGCGCCGGGATGCGCTCAAGCTCGATTGTCGGCACGCCCATGTCGACCGTCGCGTGCGTCACCAAGCCGTGTTGGAATGTGCGCTCAACAACCGCAACGCCCGCGCCGGTCTGGATCCTCAGCGGATCGCTCCGCAGGTTCAGGACATCGCCCGCGAGCTTGGCGACGCAGCGCAGACCGTTGCCACAGGTCGCGGACTGCGATCCGTCGGCGTTGAACATGATCATCCGCACGTGCGCATCAACGCCCTTCTCCGCTTGCGCGACGACGATCAGCCCGTCGCTACCGACGCCCGTGTGTCGGGGCGAGACGGCCCGGCTCAACGCCGGCAGATCGAGCGAAAGCACAGTCGGGTCACTCACCGCGTCGAGGTAGACGTAGTCGTTGCCGCAGCCGTGCATTTTGATGAAGGGAATGTGCCGCACGGAGAGAGGGTAAGCCGCGGCACGAGCCGGTTCACGCGCCGATGGAGAGCCGAACGGTCCACAGCACCGCCGCGAGGGCCATGACCACCAGCCCCGCACGCTTGATGCGGTTGCAGACGCGATCAATCGGCAGCGAATCGACGCTCTGCAGTTCGATCAGCACGAGGTTCTCCATGCGTCGACGCATCGAGCCGTGCCGAAAGCTGAATCGTCCGAGCGGGATGTGGTTGAGCTTGCTGACCATGTCGAGTGCGCCGATCATCGCGCTCACCGCCCGCGTGTGCACCAGCCCCGCGGGGCGGTCGAAGACTTCGTCCGTCGGCGTGTCGGGCGTCACGGCGTTCTGCTCGCTGAGCAGCTTCGCCGCGTACGCGTCCGCCTGCCACTCGAACCGCCTGCTGACAAACCCGAAGACCAGGCCCGTCGTTCCGAGCATCACGGTGACGAGCGAGAGCTCAATCACACTCACCGGGTCCTCGGGCGTGAACTTGAAAGGCAGGAGCGCAAACTCGCCGATTACCGAGAGCAGGGCAAGCGTCGAGAAGGCTACGAGCGCCAGCCACGGGATGTGCCGGAGTTTTACGTGCGCGATCTCGTGCGCCAGCACCGCCCGCACCTGATCCAGCGGCAGCATCTCCAGCAGCGCATCGGTGAGCAGGATGTGCCGGGCACGCCCGACCACGCCGATGACCGCGCCGTTGATCGATGTGCCGTCGGTGCGCCACATGAGGATGTCGCGGACCTTCACCCCGCTCTGCTTGCACATCCGCAGCAACGCCTCGGCCGTGGTTCCCTCCCGCAACGGCACCGTGTCCCACAAGTACCGCACCGCGATGGGCAGCAGCAGCACGATCATGATCACCGTGATCGCCTGCACGCCCGTGTGCGTCCACTGCGCCGCGTCGGGCTTTTCGAGCCACGCGCCAAGACGCTGCATCCACGCCGCCCCTTCGCCCGCGCGGTGCAGGTTTACCAGTTTGCGCATGACGATCGTGGAGATTTCGCTCACGCAGACCGCCGCGAGCACGGGCACCGCGACGAGGAGCACCTGATGGCGGAACTGCATGAATACGAACCGGGCGCGCCCCGCGGGCGGGTGATACGTCGCGCCGCGATCGAGCGCGCCGATCAGCCCCGCCTCACGCAATCGCACATCGATCGGGTGCGTCGCCCACCATGCCGAGGCCATCACCGCCAGCGGCGGCAGCGTCACCAGCACCTCGTCCAGCAGCACAAGATCACCCACCGCCGCCCGCACGGCGCTGAGCGTCCCAAGCCCGAAGACGCCCCACGCGTGCAGCGCCAGCCCCATCCATCGGCACACAAGGTTCGTGTTGTCCAAGCGAAGCACCGCGCGCCACGACCCCGTGGCTTCGAGTTGTTTCTCGCTGATCACACCGACGATCTGCTGCACAACGATCAGCACGCCGAAGGGCCCGAGTGCCAGCAGCCATTGCGCGAACGACAGCGACGATGCGTGCCCGTCACCGGCGTACCCGTTGCCCGCGCCACCGCTCAGCGAATCCGCCGAGAGCACCACCGCGAAGATCGCCATGACCAGAAAACTGCCCATCGTTGTACTTCACGCCGTGGTCGCCGCGCGTCGAACGAGGTCCTGCGCCCGCTCAGTTCGCCTTGAACTCCCCAAGGTCCAGCGCCATCCCGCCCGCCTGGTAATAGTCCACGTTGAACCGCTTCTCGCCCAGCGGCGTGATCACCAGGCACGCCCGCCCCTGATCACGCGCGAACTCGTTATCGCCCGGGCCCGGGCCCGCGTAATCACGGTTGTTGATCCGCTGCGCGTGCATGTGGAAGTGCGCCAGCGCCGTCGGCGCACCGGCGAACATCTCCTCGGGCGCGACATACCGATCATCACCGCGACGCGCGGTCGCTCTGGGCGGGTACAGCACGGGGCGATACACCCCGGCGCCGCGCAGCTCGAACATCCCGCCAAGCTCTGTGGTGGTGTCCTTCATGTCGCGCTGGATGTGCGACCACAGCTCGCTGATCGTGTCGCTGTCGCGCAGTTGGTCGTCGATGACGAGGATTGTCAGCAGATCGCCCCAGGTGAACTTCTCCGCCTGATCGCTCAGCGACTCGCTCGCCCAGCTCAGCCCGTTCTCCTGCGAACCGGTGCGCATGGTGTGCTTACGGGGTTCGAGTTTGCTCCGCAGCTCGCTGAAAAGTGCCGCACGCGTGGCCTTGAGTCGCGGGTCGTTGTTCACGCTCGCGGCACGCAGGGCCTCGAGGTTCCGCATTGCCAGGCCTTTGCTCTGCTCGCTGTTCAAGCCGCGGACCGCGGAGGCGGTCTGCTGCCACCACTCGCGCCGGGCCTTGCCGTCGGTCCCGCTCGCCCCCGTCGTCGGCGTGGGTGCATCGAACCGCCTCAGCTCGCTCAGCCACGTCATCTGGTTCGCCGTCAGCGGCACAACCTTCAGCTCATTCACCGCCGCGCGAAGATCGTTCACCAGCTTGTCGTCGTTCCCCGCCGGCGCGGTGAGCGAGGCGTCGCTGAGCATCGCCAATCGCTGGCTCCCGTCCGGATCCAGCCGCGTGAGGATTTCCCACGCCGCCGAGCGTGAAGCCTCGAGCCTCTGCCGCGTTGTTCCCTCGCTCTCCTTTGGAGGAGGCGTGACAAAGACCCTGAAGAGCACCTTCGCCTCCGCCTCACCCGGGAAGAGGTTCAACAGCGCGCGCCGCTCCGCTCGTTCTTTGTCGGGTCGCCCGTTGGGCCTTGCCCATGCCCGGACCAGCGCCGGCGCCGCCTCGGTCCACTTGTTCGCGCCGATCGCGTCGCTGATGAACTCGTTCATCTCGATCGAAGGCTCGGGGGGCAGCATGAGCGCGAACATCTGCCGCGTGTCCGCCTGGTTCACGTCCGCCTTGTCGCTGAGCAGGATCTCCATCGCCTTCAGGCGCATATTCAGGTCGATCGACGCCCGCCAGGCGATGCTCTTGAGCTGCTCGCGCGTCCCCGCCCGGTCCGCCTGCCCCTGGTCCCACAGGTCCTGCAGCGCCTGCACGCGCTGGCGTGAGGTGAGCTTCTCGTTCTTGATCCGTTCCGAGGGCGTCTGCACGACCTCGGGCTTCGATCCACCCCCCGAGGCGCACGCACCCGCGAGCGAGACGAGGCTCAAGGCCGAGCAAACGCCCAGCGCGACAATCAACCGTTGACCGAGGCCCGACCGCGTACGCGAACCAGCGTGTGATTTCAGCATGGGAAAGCAGTCTATCCCCGGCACGCCCGACGCAGCACCTCCCGGTCCATTCCACCCCGCCCGGCTACCATTGCTGGTCGACAAGCCGGACGCGCCGCATGCCCAACCCCCAAGGCCAACACATGAGCACCCAAGCCGCCGCACCGACCCAGCAAGGCCCCGATGGTGCCGTGCGCGAGAAGGTCGCCAAGATCATCCAGCTCATCCGACCCGCGGTGCAATCCGACGGCGGCGACATCGAGCTCGTCGGCATCACCAACGCCGGCGAAGTCCAGATCCGCCTCCACGGCGCCTGCGTGGGCTGCCCGTCCTCCTCCATCACCCTGAAAACCGGGATCGAACGCAACCTCAAGCAGCACGTGCCGGAAGTTTCCTCGGTCGTGGCGGTGGATTGAGAAAATAGGCAAAGACAGTACGAATGTCCGCGAAGTTTGATTGAACGTACGCGAATGTGTTGAGATGTGGGTGGCGTTGTCGGGGTGGATGATTGGTGCAGAGCCTGAGCTTGTACACCATCCGCACACGAGCCGTACACAATCTTCGGGTATGGGGCTTTTGATTTCGCGTTGGGGGGGTATATTCGCTGCGACGGCGTATCGTCGCCACGCGGTTTTCGCGTCGGGGACAGGAGGTCCGAGTCATGTTGGTCATCACCAGGCGGGAAGGGGAAGAAATCGTCATCGGCGATCCGAAGAACCCCATCGGGGTTGTTCGCATCGCGTCAATCCGAGGCGACCGCGTGCGCGTTGCCCTCGACTTCCCGCGTGAAGTCCAGGTCCACCGGCGTGAGATCGCCGACCAGATCGGTGGCACCGGCGCGGAGGCTTCCGCCGCCGACGCTTCGCCCTCCAACGGGTCCAATGGCGCCGTCGCGAGCGCGAATCTCAGCGACCAGATCGTCACCCGCGACGTGATCGGCTCGATCAAGCCCAAGATCGCCGCGGGTCGTTGATCGCTCGCGCGAAGGGTTGGCTACGAGCGGACCTTGGGCTTTCCGCCTTCGAACCCCGTCCGTAGCGTTTGAAAGTCGTCTCAACATCGACAGAAACGAACAGGCCCGAGCGGAGTGCTCGGGCCTGTTTTCGTTGTTCTCTCGATTCTCGCTCAGCGGGGCGGTGATTACTCGGGCTTGCCGCCCGACATGTCGTAGACCCAGCAGTCGCCGTCGCGCTTCCAGTCGAGGACCTCGCCCGGGGCGAAGAAGAGCTTCAGCTCGCGCTCGGCGGCCTCGGGGCTGTCGCTGCCGTGGATCAGGTTGAAGGAGTTGCTGACGCCGAAGTCACCGCGGATGGTCCCCGCGGCGGCCTTGGACCCGAAGGTCGCGCCCATCATCGACCGGGCGATCTCGATGGCCTTGTTCCCGCGAAGGGCCAGCACGAGCACGGGCGACGAGGTCATGAACTTCACCAGCCCGGCGTAAAAGGGCTTGGACTTGTGCGCCTCGTAGTGCGTCGAGGCGAGCTGGTCGCTGATCTTCATCAGCTTGGCGCCGACAACCTGCAGGCCCTTGTTCTCAAAGCGGGTGACGATCTGCCCCATGATGCCACGCTGGACTGCGTCGGGCTTGAGGATGATCAGGGTCGTTTCCATGTCTTTGCTCCCAAATGTCGTGAAATGATCGGATTCTGGTTGCCTCTGCGAGGGTTCTCGCGGATGGGGCCAAGGATAGGCAGGACCCCGCTGAGCCGCACCTCTTACGCGTCAAATGCACGTTTCCAGCCGCTGTATCAACTGTTCACGGCGCTCGTGCATCGCCTTGAGGTCCTTTGCCGGCACTCGGTCGAGGTTTTTCAGCATCATGCTCATGCGCGGGTTTCGGTTGAACTCCGCCCTGTGCTGATCGAGGAACGTCCAGAAGAGGGTGTTGAAGGGGCAGGCCCGTTCGCCCAGGCGTTGCTTGGGGTCGTACGCACACCCGGCGCAGGCGTCGGTCATGCGGTCGATGTACGCCGCGGTTGAAACATACGGCTTGGTCCCCATCGTCGCGCCGTCGGCGTGGAGGGCCATGCCGATGACGTTCGGCGCCATGACCCAATCGTGGCTGTCGATGAACATCGAAAGGAACCAATCGTTCACCGCCTTGGGATCAAGCCCCGCGAGGGCGGCGAAGTTCCCCAGCACCATGAGCCGCTGAATGTGGTGGTTGTAGGCGGTGTCGATCGCCTGCTTCACGCAACTGCGCACGCAGTTCATCTTCGTCTTGCCGGTCCAGAAAAACTCGGGCAGGGGCACGCGTGCGTTCAGGGCGTTACGCTGCAGATACTCGGGCATGAACGACCAGTAGATCCCGAAGACGTACTCGCGCCAGCCCAGAATCTGGCGGATGAACCCCTCGACGCAGTTCAGCGGCGCGTGCCCCTGCTGGTGGGCTTTCTCGGCGGCCTTGATAACCTCCATCGGCGTGAGCAGACCCAGATTCAGCGGGGCCGAGATCAGCGCGTGGTCCATCGTCGGATGGCTTGCGAGCATCACGTCCTGGTAATCGCCAAACCGCGGCAGGCGGTGCTCGACAAAGTGCTTCAGCACCTTGAGCGACTGCTCACGCGTGACGGGCAGATCGAACGAGCCAATCTCGAACGCGCCGGGGTGCTTCGGAAAGAGGCGTTGCACGTCGCGGTGTGCCGCCTGGGTGATCTCGTCGGCTTGAAAGCCCGGGCGCTTGGGGGCGAAGAGCTTTTCGCCGAGTTCGCGAGCCGCGGCTTTGGCGGTCTTGCGGTTCTCCTTGTCGAAGTTCCACGCGCCACCCACGGGCTCTTCGCCCTGCATCAGCACGTTGTGCTCGCGGCGCATGCGCCGATAGAAGTGCTCCATCACCGGGGACTTGAGCTTGGTTGCCCAGGCTTTGAACTGTCGGCGATCGGTGAGCATGAGTCCCCGCGGCTCGATGATGATCTCGATATCCAGCAGCGCCGGCAGCGTCTCCACCCACGCCAGCGTGTGATGGTCGTTCGGCTCGGTCAGCAGGAGCGTGCGTTGACCGGTGCGTTTCTTCCAATCACGGATCGCGGAGAGCGAATCGCGGTACGGCGAATCGCTCAGCGTGTACTGATGTACCTGGCGGCCGGTCTCACGAAGGCGCTGGGCAAAGTGGCGCTGGGCGGAGACGATGTACGTCAATCGGCGGTGATGGAACGGGAGTGCCGCGAAGGCTTTGCGTGATTCGATGATGAGCACCGGCGCGTGGGGATGATCTTTCAGCAGGGGCAGATCTTCGCTGAGGTGATCTTCGAGCAGCCAGACGGTTGCGGGCCGCTCACTCAGGCCGGGCGTGGTCGTCGTGTTGCGTCGTGCCATCGAGGTGAGCGTATGCGGATTTGGGGCGTTCGTGCCGGAGCGTACCGAGGGCGCGGGTGCTGCGAACTCGGTACGCTCTGCGTATGCGCATCGGTGTGGTCGGCTGCGGCACGGCGGGACAGGCGGCGGCGATTGATCTCGCCCGCGCCGGTCACCACGTCACCGTCTTCGAACGCACGCCCCAGCTCGGGCCCGTCGGCGCGGGGATCCTGCTTCAACCGACGGGGTTGCGCGTGCTCAACGAGCTGGGCGTCGGCGATCAGATCGCTCGGCTCTCCTCGCCCGTGCACCGCCTCTCAGGGCTGAATCTGCGTGGACGCACGGTGCTCGATGTGCGGTACGGCGAGCGCGAGCCGGGGCTCTTCGGTCTGGGCGTGCACCGCGGTTCGCTCTTCTCCACGCTGCTCGATCGCATGAACCAACTGCGGATCGAGATCCGCACCGGGGTCGACGTTCGCTCGTACGAACAGCCCCGCCGCGGCATCGTTGAGATCTTCGACGACGCGCAGCGCTCGCTCGGTCACTTCGAGCTGATCATCATCGGCGACGGCGCACGCTCGTCGCTGCGGGCTCAGTCGGGATTGGTGCGGCGAGCAACACGCTACCCATGGGGGGCGATGTGGTTTGTCGCAACCGACCCGGACGAAGAGTTCGCGGGCGTCCTGCAGCAGTTCTACCACGGCACCAAGGGCATGGTCGGCTTTCTGCCCTCCGGGCGATCGGCGGTCGATTCGCCCAGCACCGTGAGTGTTTTTCTTTCGGTGCGCCTCGACGAGGCGGGCATGATTCGTCAGCGTGGGCTGGGTGAGTTTGCCAGTCGGGTTCGTGCCCTCACCGACCGGGCCGAGACGGTGCTGAGCCAGATCAGCGACATCGCGCAGGTGATCACGGCGAGCTACCACGACGTGGTGTTGAGCCGAGTGTTCGACGGGCGCGTGGTCTTTCTGGGTGATGCGGCCCACGCGATGAGCCCTCAGCTCGGTCAAGGTGCGAACCTGGCGCTCATGGACGCGAGCGAGCTGGCGAAGCAGCTTGCCGAGATGAGCGATGTGGATGTGGCGATCGAACGCTACGACCGTGCCCGGCGGGCGAACGTGCGGTATTACCAGCGGGTTTCGCGATGGTTGACGCCGGTCTTTCAGTCGGGGCTGACGCCGGTGGGCGTTGTGCGTGATGCGCTCATGGGCCCGATGAGCCGGGCGCCGATCTTCAGAACGCTGATGCTCGACAGCCTGGTGGGGATCAAGACGGGGTTGATGCCCTGGTCGGTCATGCGCTCAGCTTGCCGACGAGCTCGCCCAGAGCCTTGATGTTCTTCGCACCGGCGATCTTCTCGATCGTTGCGGGTTCGACGGCGAGCTTCTCCATGTACTCGCGGGCGCGGGCCCACAGTTTGCCCGCGGCCTTTTCGTCGGTACAGATCGCCAGGTCGCTGGTGATCTCGAGCAGCTTCGTCACGTGGATGCCGCCTTTGTGCTCGTAGAACCGCCGAACGATGCCCTGCTGGTACTTGCTGAGGTGCTGGCCCTTGGCCATGGTGAGTCGCTCCGATCGATGGTCCGTCCGTGAAAAGCACAAACAAAAACCCCCGGCCGACGCGTGGTCAACCGGGGGAGCGTATTCAGGAAACAGGCTCGTTCAACGCTTCTTGCCCGCGGGTTTCGCGTTGGGCTTGGTCATCGGTTTGACCTCGGTGCGAGCGCCGTTGAGCTTGGTGGTTGAGCCGTTCTTCTTCGCGTGCCCGTTTGAACCGTTGGCGTGCACGCCGTTGGAGCTTGCCTGGGCTGGAGCGGTCACGGGCGCGGTCGGATTCGGGGCCCACGTGTTCGCACCACTCCCCGCGGCGGGGACTGTCGGCGAGAGCGCAAACGCCGGCGGGCGGTTGTCGCCGCCGAAGTCGACCATGTCGCCGAACTTCGCCTTGATCTTCTTGCCCTTGATCTTGCCCTCGACGAAGTTGCCGCCGACGGGCTGGTTGGCCTTCAGGCGCGGGAAGTGCTCGCCCTCCCACGAGGCTGGGTACTTCATATCTTCGAGCTCCACGGCCGCCTTGGTGGGGAAGAGCGGGCGGAAGGTGTCGCACATCACCGCCAGCTCGCCCGTGTAGGCGTGCTGCATGGAGGCTTCGATCGTGCCGGGGTGCGGGCCGTGGGGGATGCCCTGCGGGTGGAGCGTCAGCGAGCCGACCTCGATGCCCTTGCGCGAGCCGAAGTTGCCCTCGACGTAATACAGCACCTCGTCGCTGTCGATGTTGCTGTGGTTGTACGGCACCTTAATCGCGTGCGGGTGCCAGTCCAGCACGCGCGGACAGAACGAACAGATCACAAAGTTGTGCGCCTCAAAGGTCTGATGGATCGGCGGCGGCATGTGCAGCTTGCCCGTGATCGGCGCGAAGTCCTCGATGTTGAAGATGTAGGGGTAGTAGCAGCCGTCCCAGCCGATGATGTCCAGCGGGTGGTAGTGGAAGACGTACGAGTGCATGCAGTCGCGGGCTTTGACGCGGACTTCGAACTCGCCGTATTCCTCGACGAACATGGGCATGCCGCTCTCGGGCTCGTTGACGGGCAGGCGCAGGTCGCGCTCGCAGTACGGCGCGTGCTCAAGGAACTGCCCCGTGGCCTTGCTGACATACCGCGGCGGCGGAGCGATGTGGCTCCCGTTGGTCGTCTCGATCAGCAGGTACTTGCCCAGCGGCATCTGCTCGCGGGTCCAGTTCTCCGGTGCACCGGCCGGCCGCCAGGCCTCGTCACCCTTGCCCTTCTTGGATTTGGTTTTCGTCTTGCCGCTGAAGATTTCCTCGGCCGTCGCGCCGGGCTCGTCCCACGTCATCTTGTAAATGATGCCCTTGGGGATGATGACGTAGTCCTTGGGCCCGAAGCGCAGGGCCCCGAGCATGGTGTGGCAAACCCCCGAGCCGAAGTGCACGAAGATGCACTCGTCGCCCTGCCCGTTCTTGTAGAAGTAGTCCATCTGCTCAACGGGCTTGCACACGGCCATCTCAACGTCGCTGTTGCCGTAGAGCACGACGCGCCCGGAGATGGTGTCGCCGTCGGCTTTCAGACCCTGGCTGGGCTTGCTGCCCGCGGGTGCGAAGCCGTTCATCCCCATGCCGCTCTTGACGTGGCGCATGCGCATCGTGTCGACTTCGACATACTCGGCCTTGGTGGAGTACAGCGTCTTCCAGCCGTAGACCTGCGTGGGCGGGTTGATGTGGTACATCGTGCTGGAGGGCCCGACGAACCCTTCGGTGCCGAAGAGTTCTTCGGAGTAGAGCACGCCGTCGGGTCGGCGGAACTGCACGTGGCGTTTCTTGGGGAGCGTGCCGAGTCGGTAATAGTGAGCCATGCTGGATCTCCTGTGAACCGCTGAACCGCAACCCCGCACCCCGGTTCGACGCCGAACTGTCGTGCTGACAGTTTAGACCGGGATGGAGTAAGGGTGGTGTATCACCGGGGGTTGGAGGGGGTGAATCGGGCACATGCCGAGCGGGGGTGGGGGGGGGCGTGATGACGCCGCGATCAGCCGCTCAACCCTGAGAACTTCCCAAAGCCCCGTTCAGGCGCTTTCCAAAGGGTTTTCACTGGCTTTACTCGGGTGAAATGCCCGGATGAGCCCTCCCCGGATTCGGGATATCCGCGATTGACAGACTCTGAAAATGAACGACACTTCAAGTATCGGGAGGGCGTTGCGCCGCTCCTTGTGTGCTCATTTCACGCTGGCCCGGGCGATCACGCCGCCCGCGCTCATCTTGTCGAGGCATCCACCATGAACACCCAGCTCACCGCTTCAACGTCCGCCACGAAGTTCCCCGCGCTGATCGGCGCCGCCGCGTTGCTGGCTCTGGCCGGCGCCGCCCTCGCCGCTCCCACCTTCAACTACACCGTGCTGCTCCGCGACGGCGACGCCATCAACGCCCCCAACGGCGGGCCCAACGTCGGTGGCGTCACCTTCTTCAACAACATGAAGATCAACAACAACGGCGTCTGGTACACCCAACTCGACACCGACGGCAGCACCGCCAGCAACAGCCTCACCGTCCGCAACGGCGTCTCCATCTTCCAGGAAGGCTCCGACTCCGACCCCGCTCTCCCCGGCACGTTCTTGGGCCTTCCCGCCAACACCGGCGGCGGTTTCAATGACTCCGGCGACTGGTCGACCAACATCACCCTCACCGGCGCCGGCGTCACACCCACCACCGATACCTCCGTCGTCGTCAACGGTCGCGTCATCTGGCGCGAGAGCAACCCCGTCACCGACACCGCCTTCCCCGCCGGTCAGGGCTATCAGGGCTTCTTCCATACCAAGATGGACAACGCCAAAAACGTCTATCTCATGAGCAGCGTCGCGAACATCGGCACGACGACCAACCTCAAGCGTGCGTTCCTCAAGCTCGTTTACAACCCCTCGACCCAGACCTACTCCGACGACATCCTCATGCGCGCCGACGACCCCGTCCCCGGCACCACCTCCTCCGTCATCTCCGACTTCGACACCGGGCACCAAGGCTGGAACGTCAGCAGCAACGGCAACACCATCTGCCTCGCGACATACTCACCCAGCTTCGTGCTCAACGGCGTCACCGGTAACGGGGCCGTGTACGTCAACGGCACCCTGCTGATCAAAGAAGGTGATCCCGTCGACGGCGTCCCCGGACGCAACTGGCGTCTGCTCGACGGCGGCGGTGTCGGGATCAACGCCAATGGCGACGTGGTCATCCGCGGCACCATGGACGGCGACACCACCACCGACGGCATCATCATGAAGCGCGTCGGCGGCGTCTGGTCCGTCGTCGCACAGGAAGGCGTCACCACCCATCCCGATTTCCCCGGCATGGTCGTCAACGCCCTGACCACCGAGGTCTCCATCGACAACGCCGGCAACGTCATGTGGCCCTGCACCTTCCGCACGCCGCCCAACACCACCAACACGGGCACGGGCCTCTTCTACAACAACCAGCTCGTCATGCGTCAGGCCAGCGCCGCGAACCTCATCGACGGCTTCCAGCTTTCCACGCTCCGCGTGATCTCGCAGGGCCACCAGATGAACGAGGCCGGCACCGCGGCCCTTGTCCGCGTCGTGCTGGACTATCCCTCGCCCACCACCGACAAGGATGCCCTCGTCCGCGTCGACATCGTCAACCCCGTCGCGAGTGGCTGCAACCCCGCGGACATCGCCTGCGACGACGGCACGCCGCTGGCACAGGCTCCGGGCTGTACGAACAGCCCCAGCGGCCCGAACGAAGGCGACTACAACGCCTTCTTCGCCGCCGATGGCTTCTTCTTCCAAGCCGGGCAGGGCATCGCCGCGGTCGGCGGCACGTGCGACATCGCCTGCGACGACGGCACACCCCTGGCCGACGCGCCGGGCTGCGTGAACAACGGCGTGAACGAGGGCGATTACAACTGCTTCTTCAACAACCTCTTCCTGCCGTGCGTGTGACGTGTGAAGAAGGGCCGAGGGTTGGGAGATTCGGCAATCGGGAGTCGGCAGTTGGGAGTCGGCAATCGGGAACGGCAGTTGGGAGTCGGCAATCGGCAATCGCAGAGAAGTGCTTTGCGGTGTTCAAAGTTGACGGCCGAGTTTGGAATGACCAACCGATCGGAGTCGAGCTGAGTTAAGTTGATCAGCGAGAAACAAACAAGCCCCCGGCCAAGACTGGTCGGGGGCTTTTCATTTCTTGTTCTGCCTGGCGTGTCCTTCACGGCAGCATCGAACGAAGACTGACAACCGACGGGTACGGATCGCGATCGGACTGAACGATGAGCCAACGCCCGTCGTTTGACCATCTCACCCATGTGCTTCCAAAGGGTTCCCGGCCCAGGAACGCGGCTTTCCCGATGATGGCTGCTTTCGCCGGATCGCGATGATCAACCAATCGCACGAACACGTCGGCGGATTCGATCTCCGGTACGGCCACGAGTATGAAGACAAACAAAAACAACCTAGTTCGTCGTCGTCGATCGTCGTGACAAATGACCGCGGTCAGCGGCATATCGGGGTACGGTGCCGGGACGAACGCGGTGGGCTGATCGAACCCGGTTTGGATCTCAGTGCCACCACCATGGGTGGAGATGAGGGTACGGCTGTTCTGATCGATGCGAAGACTGGTGGGGCAGGAGTCGGGATTAGGTGCGCCGGAGTGAAGGTCTGTTGCCACGCCGGCTGCGTAGCCCGCGCCCGGGCGTGTGCCGTGCAGAGAGAGTTCGCCGGCATCTCCGGTCATCGACACGGCGTATTGCCATCGTTGACGAAGCAGAGTCTGCTCACATGCTCGTTCGGCGGTGCGTGCCGCGCTCTGCGTGTCGAGCTCTTCACTGGTGAAGATCTGTCTACGAACAGGCGGCGTATCGCTGACTACTTCGTAGAAGAGATCAACCGATTCATCGCTGCTGGGCCGCACGGCGCTCCAACGGATGAGCATGGTGCCGGGTGCGGAGGGATCGGTGCGCAACTGGCATTTGACGTCGATGTATGATGCCCGGTGGGTTTCGCCGCATTGAGCAAGAGCACCGTCTTGCCCGAGCGATCGCAGGGCGTCAGTGACCGCGGGCGGTTGATGGAGGCGGATTGGTTCGATCGCGCCGATGCGGCGGAAGTTGATGCAGCCCGCGTTCGAGATCGAAAGCAGCCCCAGCAGCGTTGTCAGGGCGAGATTGATCCACGATTCGAGGAGGCTTTTTCGCATGCGCGGTGAAGCGCATCACCGCGACGCGAGGTTCACTCGCCGCAAAAAAATCCCCCGACCAGTGTTGGTCGGGGGCTTTTCGTTTGTGTGCGGTGCTTCTGGCGATTGCGCCGGGGTGGTTTACTTGCCGCCGGTCATGACGAGGCGGACGGCGTCGACCGCGCCGGTGAGGCTTTCGCCCGCGATGATGCCGGCGCAGAGCGTGACCCAGAAGCGTGTGCTCCAGTTGGGGGCGAACTTCGCCACCAGTGCGCCGATGCAGGCGCCGATGAACATCGAGATGGAGTTGGTCCCGCTGATGACGAAGGCGAGCCCCACGGCCGAGCAGCTCGGGACGTAGAGGGCCGCTTTCTTGGGGATGGTCTTTTCGAGGATGGGCAGGACGACGCCGATGGCCGCGGCGATGAGCATGGCGGTCTCGGCCCCCGGGGGGAGCGATTCCAGCCCGCGCTGGAAGACCTCCGCGACGGCCTTCCACATCGCAACCGCCGGGGCGGGCCACTCGGGCGTGAGCAGCATCGTCTTCGGGTCCTTGATGAGGATCAGGTAGAACCAACTGCCAACCAAGGCGCCGGCGATGGCGCCGGCGAGCTGCCCGATGACCTGCTTGCGGGCCACCGCGCCGAGGAGGTGGCCGCACTTCAGGTCGTGCATGAGGTCGGCGCACTGCGAGGCGGCGCCGGAGGTGATGCTGGCGCCGAGGAGGTTTGCTGAGGCGTTCTTGGGGAGCATGACGGCGAAGAGGAGCTGCGTGACCTTGCCCATCGGGCCCACGGGGGTGACGTTGGTTTCACCCGAGACGCGGGCGGCGACGACCGCGAGGGCGAAGCTCAAAATCACGGCGAAGACGGCCGCCCACCACGAGATGCCGAAGAGCCAGGTTTGCAGAACGACGCAGAGCACCAGCGCAAGGGCCAGCGAGAAGAAGAACCACGGGCGGGTGACCTCGCCCTCGTCGGCGCGGGATTCCGTCCCCGACGTGCGGCGGAAGGAACGCAGGATCGACGGCATCGAGAATGAGAAAGAAACGAGCGAGGCGACGACCATGAGCGTCACGCCGGGCCAGAGGATCCACTCGGCGAAGGGCACGATGTGCTGCTCGGGTGGCAGTGAGGCGTTGTGCGCCGCGGCGGCGGCCTTATCGAGTGCGGCCCGGCCCGAGCTGACCAGCCACGGCGCGATGACCACGTACGCCGCGATCGCCCCGCCGATGAGCGAGATGCAGGCCCGCAGACCGACCAGCCCGCCGACGGCCATCATCAGCAGTGTGGGATCGAAGGCCATCAGGTACTTCGACGCGGGCGCTCCGGCGATGGTGAGCCCGAAGTCGGTGGTCGCGATGGCCTTGCGAATCGCCAGGATCTTGATCGCTGAGGCGACGACCGCGCCGATGCCCATCATCATCAGACGTCCGATCGCCTCGGCGCCGGTGTTGTAGATCTCTTTGAGTGTTTCGGCGCAGGCGATGCCGCCGGGGAAGGGGAGCTTGTCGTTGATGATCATCTGCCGACGCAGGCCCATGGCGATGGCGATGCCCACGAAGCAGACGGTGGAGAGCCAGAGGACGAGTTGCCACCAGGGGAAGACGGTGCCTTCGAGAATGGTGACGGCGGGGATAGCGCTGACGAGCCCGGCGCTGGAGATCGCCCCGCCGGCGGAGACGCTGGACTGGTTGATGTTGTTTTCAAGGCGGTTGAGCATGCGGACGCGCCCGCCGCTGACGCGCGAGATGGTGAACCAGATGCCGAAGGCGAGGAGAATGCCCGTGATGGACATGTTGAGCCCCCAGCCGATCTTGAGCCCGACATAGACGTTGCAGATGGAGAGGACGCCGCCGAGGATCATGCCGGTGAGGACGGCGCGGATGGTCAGCTGCGGCGAGTTGAAGTCCACGGGCGGGATGACGGGTTCGGTGGGGGGGGCGGCGGCGGGGGTGCCGACGGTGCCCGCCCCGGGTTGAGAGACGGTGGCGGAGGTGGTGGTGGGGGGGTTGGAAGGCGTCGAAGGGTCGGGCATTGGCATGCTCCCAAGATCAGGGGGGTGGTAAAGTCGGCGGGGAGTATACC
>JAVTWO010000107.1:0-8693 GCA_032229765.1 Phycisphaerales bacterium
CCGCAAGCCAGCCCGCGGCGTCGCTGCGCAGGCGGCGGGCTTCGTCGAGCGCCGGGTCGATGCCCGGGCGGATGAGCCCGCCCTCGCGGAGGTGAGCCGGTGGCTCGTCGACGCAGCAGGCGACGATGCGCTGCGCCACGGGGCGGAGGTGGCGTGCGACGTCGGAGAGGGTTTCGTGCGCGTCGCGGAGCGGTGCGCACTGAGCGATGCACTCGCGCAGTTCGTCGATGACGCCCAGGCTCTTGCCCAGCGCCACCAGATCACGCGGAGAGGAACGCCCGAGCGCCAGGCGTGCGCCGATGCGCTGCACGTCCTGGACGGCGTTCAATCGCTCCGCGAGGTTCGTTGCCAGCGTGCGGTCGCTGATGAGCAGCGCGACGATGGATTGGCGGCGGTGGATTTCCTTCAGGTCGAAGCAGGGTTCGCAGAGCCAGCGGCGGAGAAGACGCTTGCCCATGGGCGTTCGGCAGGCGATGCCGCGGGCGTGGAAGATGCCGATGAGCGAGCCGTCGAGGTTGCTGGGGAGGCCCGCGGCGGCGGGGAGGTTTGAGCCTCGGATCGTGCGGTCGATCTCGAGTGAGCGCAGGCTGCCGGCGTCGATGAGCAGGGTCGTGCCCGCGCGGTGGCGCTTGGGCGGGCGAAGGTGGGCGAGGATCTTGGCGATCGCGGCGGCGGCGGTGTTGGACTTCTCGACCGTTGGAGAAGCGGCGGCGGCGGCTTTGTCGCTCTCGGTGTGGGGCGATTGCGTCTGGCGCAGGTAGCGCAGGATCGCGCCGACGCAGAGCAGTTCCTGGTCGTCGTCGCTCAGCCCGAAGCCCTGGACGCTGGCGACGCTGAACTGTTCGCAGATGACCTCGCAGGCCTCCTGCATGCGGAAGTGCCACCCCGCGCGGGCGGTGGTGCTCAGGCGTGCGCCGGCGAGCGGGCCGACGGCTCGGCTGACGCGGTCGGGGAGGCGCCCGTCGGCGGCCTCGGGGTAGAGCAGCTCGGTGACGCCGCGGCGTGCCAGCTCGTCGCCGACCTGCGAGATGTGGCAGTGCAGGACGGTCATCTCGCCCGTGGAAAGCTCGGCGATAGCGAGGGCCGCGAGCTGGTCGTCCTGGTACGGGAAGCAGATGGCGGCGAGCCCGGCGGTTTCGTCGTCGCCCAGCAGTGATTCGTCGATGAGCGTGCCGGGGGTGAGCACGCGGGTGACGGCGCGCTCGACAAGCCCCTTGGCCTCGGCGGCGTCCTGGGTCTGCTCCGCAACCGCAACACGGAAACCCGCGGCGATGAAACGTCGCAAGTACGTGTCGAGCTGATGAAAGGGCAGCCCGGCCATGGGGACGCCAGCGGTGCGCTGCGTGAGTGTGAGCCCGATGGCTTTGCTGGCGACGACGGCGTCGTCGTCGAACATCTCGTAGAAGTCGCCGATGCGGAAGAGCAGGATGCATCCGGGGTGCGCCTTTTTGAAGGCGTAGTACTGGCGCATCGCGGGGGTGTCGCGCGGATCGCTGGCCGCGGGAGCCTTTGCGCCCGCGGGTTTGGTTGGGACGGGGGGTGGGGCGGGGGTGGAAGGCGGGTTGGAAGGGGTGGTGGTGGACATGCGCGGTCGCGGGCCATCGGTCGGCACAGGATCGTCAGGATACCCCGTGTTGCGGCGTGAATGGGGAAGAAGTTGCGTGGAAGGGGCGAGCGGAGCGGCAGTGGGGGGGATGGGCTTCTATCATGCGGGTTATGGCCGCGCATACCACCCATTCCTCCCAGACTCCCCTTGCAACGACGAACGATGCCGGGCACGCTCCCGCGTCAACCGGTGGTGGTGGTGGCGGTGGCGGCGGCAAGGCCCACCACGACAAGGCCAAGCAGGACGTGCGGGTCTTTGAGAAGCACTGGGCGGGCGGGTATTACGAGGGCGATCCGATGGACCCGATGGCCTCCAGCACGTACGGCGTGCTGGGGTATATGTCGGTCCTGCACGCGACGTATCTGCGGTGTATCAGGCCGTACGTCACGAAGAACAGCACGGTGCTGGAGATCGGCCCGGGTCGTGGGGCGTGGTCGCGGACGATGACGCACGCGAAAGAGCTGTGGTGCCTGGACGTGATGAGCGCCGAGCACAACGGCTTCTGGGAATACGTCGGCAAGCAGCACGATCGTCAGCGGGGCGGAAGCACAAACTATGTGCAGGTCTCGGATTTCTCGCTGTCGAGCGTGCCGGACGGGCACTTTGATTTCTTCTTTTCCTTTGGCGTTTTCTGTCACATCCCCTTCGCGGGGTTGACGGAGTACATGACGAACCTGCGCCGGAAGCTCAAGCCCGGGGCCGAGGCGTTCCTCATGGTCGCGGACTACGACCAGTACAACCGCGCGTGGGACAGCCTCGATCAGCTCGGGGCCCAGCGGCCGGTGCTGGAGATGGCGAAGAAGAGCCGCCCGAAGTGGCGAAGGTTCATGCCCGAGCTGTGGTGGAAGGGCGAGCGCGAGCGGCAGAATCGCACGCCGCGGAAGGACCCGAAGAACGACGGCGACCCGGCGCACGGCGTGTGGTACCACGCGGGGAAGGGTCGCACGTGCGAGCTGCTCCGGTCGCTGGGGTACACGGTGATGGATGAAGACGTGGGCGTGCTGCCGCGGGACCCGGTGATTTGGTTTCGGGGGTAGGGAATAGGCACTCGGCATTGGGCATCAGGCATCGGTTCAAGGCGGTGCATCCCTTGGCGCTCGATCGGTCTGACCGATAGCACACACGAGAAGAGCGTTCAGAACTTCGCGCTCTCGCGTCTTCGTGCGGACTCTGCTCCGTCTTCCTCGGCGCTCTCCGCGAACTCCGCGTTGAATCGGCTTTGAAACTCACCCGCCCTTGAGCTTTTTGCGCAGGTCGTAGACCAGCGTCCGCCCCGGGCGGCGTGAGCGTTTCAGCACGCTTTCGTACAGCGCTGGGTGGACGTACGACGCCGGTGGCGCGGGTAAACTCGCGCGGGCGGCGTGCAGTTTCGGGTAATCCGCCAAGCGATCTTCACGCACGAAGAGCAGTAGGTTCTGTGCGTACCACCACGCGACCGTCTGCGTGGGCAGCGGCATGAGCTTGGGCCGCAGCGCGTCGACGCACGCGAAGCCGCGGGAGGCGAACTTCTGAGCCCAGTAGGTGGGCCATTGCTCGTTGATGTGCTCGGTGCCGCCTTGCCCGGGAATCGCGGCTGAGAAGAGCACCACCGGCGCGAGGTCCGTGAGCTCCTTGATCAGCGAGTCGGCGCGGTCGATCGGTAGGTGCTCGGCGACTTCCAGGCACATCGCCAGATCGAAGCGCCCGTTGACCCCCGCCGAGGTGCGCAGGTCGGCGGCGTGGAACTGCGTCGGGGCGATGAGCAGGTCGCCGCGCTGCACGTACGAGCCGTCAACGCCGAGCAGTCGCGGCATGCCGCGTTTGGCCGCTACGCTGAGCCACGCGCCGTCGCCGCAGCCGATGTCGACCACCGAAGCGGGCGTGAGCGGGTGCATGAGGTCGTAGACCATCGGCAGCACAACCCCCGCGCTCGACAGGGCGAGCTGGCGTGTGGAGGCGTAGAAGGTGCTGGAGTAGACGGTCATGGGGGGTAAACAAATGGCAAATGGCAAATGGCCAAATCGCAAATTAGAAGGGAAGCGGACTGAAACCACGAAAGGCGAGACGGCAGCGGTCGATCACTCTTCTTCGAGTTCGTCGAAGGAGCCCTTCTTCGCTTCCTCTTCGACGTACTTGCGGAACTCGGTCATCTTGTAGCTGACGAAGCAGAAGACGTGGTGCAGCGTGACCCATTCCAAGTCCGCGGGGTCTTTGTCCAGATCCTTGCGGAGGCGGTCAAGCTCCGCCAGCAGTCGCTCGGCCTTGATGTCCTTCATGGAAGCGTTCCTCGTGTGTGTGCGTTCGGCGTGCCGCCGATTCGTTTCTGCGTCAGTTTACGCTCAACGCGGCGCGATCGCCTGAGATTCACCCGCGGCGGTCGAAGCGGCCAAAGCGGTCGGGGCGGCCGAAGCGATGCGGGCGGGCTTCAGCAGCGAGAGCCCGAAGAACGCCGTGAGTACGAGCACCACGCACGGGCCGGCCTGCACGTTGAACTGCACACTGAGCGTCAGCCCCAGCAGCACGCCCAGCACCCCGAGGAGACACGCCAGCAGCATGACCACGCCCAATCGGCGCGAGAGTTTCAGTGCCGCCGCACCGGGCAGCACGAGTAGTGCTGACGAAAGCACCACGCCGGTGAGTCGCATGGCGACAACGGTGGCGATGGCGAGCAGGACCATCAGCGCGGTGCGGTAGAGTTTGACGGGGAGCCCGAAGGCCTCGGCCGCGGATTCGTCGGTGACGTAGAAGAGCATCCCACGACGCAGCAGGAAGAGCGTCAGCAGCACGAGCGAACCGATGGAGAGTGCCGCCAGCGCGTCGGACCACGAGGCGTTGAGGATCGAGCCGAAGAGCAGGCTCTCCCACGGCTGCGTGGCGGCGGGGATGCCCTTGGCGCTGGCGATTTGCCGGGCGGCTTCGACGAGCAGTGCGCCCAGGGCCATCGACGCGACGAGGAAGAGCCCGATCCCCGTATCGACCTGCACCGCGCCGCCGCGACGTTCCGCCACTGACGCCATGCCTAGTGCGGTCAGCACACAGAACGCCACCACGACGACGAGCTCAAAGACCGAGCCGTGCCCGGCCCACGCGGGGGCGCTGAGCAGGACGGAGATGACGGAGGCAAGACCGATGCCGCCGAAGGCGCTGTGAGCAACGCCCTGACCGACGAAGGCCATGCGCTTGACCACCACCAGCACGCTGAGCACCGCGCACAACAGCACCACGCCCAGCCCCGCGACCATCGGCGGCAAAATGAGCTGGCGCGTCATCTCGTCGCTGAGCCACTCGATGATCTTCACGCGCCACCGCCTTCCGCGTCGGCGGCCTTTGTGCTCCGCGAAGCGGAGATCCCCAGTTGCACGCTGGTGGTGCCCGCGCCCGCGGGGTGATCGAGCGGGCACGGCTCGCTGCTGGAGTGCACGTGCACGTGCATGCCCACGAGCTCGTGCGAGAAGAGCTCGGAGAGCACCGCGGGGGTCAGGCCATTGGGCGAGTCGTGGAAGTGGAGCCTTCTTGCCAGGCACGCGACACGATCAGAGCCCGCGGCGATGGCGCGCAGGTCGTGACTCACGGTCAGGATCGTGATCTTCAGCTCGCGGTGCAGCGTGGTGAGCAGCTCGGCGAACTTCGCCTGCCCCGGCGCGTCGATCCCCACCGTCGGTTCGTCGAGGATGAGGATCTTCGGCTCGCACGCCAGTGCTCGGGCGATCATCGCTCGCTGAAGCTGACCCCCCGAGAGCGCGCCGATGGGTTTGTCGGCAAAGGCCGAGGCACCGACGAGATCGAGCACGCGCTGCACGTTGGTGCGCACGCGCGCGGGAACGGGCAGAAGTGGGTTGAGCTTCCACGACGCAGCGAGGCACGCGAGCGTGCGCACGCTGACGGGCATGCCGATTTCGACTTCGGCGCGCTGCGGGACGTAGCCGATGAGCCCGGTGCGCCGTGCCTGTGTCGGCGGCAGTCCCATGACTTTCACCGTGCCCTGATACCCCGTGACGAGTCCGAGGATGATTTTCAGGAGTGTGCTTTTGCCGCCGCCGTTCGGGCCGAGGATCCCCAAACGCTCGCCCTGGTTGACGCTCAGCGCCACGCCTTCGAGTGCGAACTGCTCCGCGCCGCTGTAGCGGAAGCAGAGATCGGCGATTTCGACGGCCGGTGGTTGTGGAGCGGGCATGAGGTGCGGTCGCTGCGGTTTGAACGGGCTCCGGCCCGTGCGGCGTTAGCGTACCGCGCTCGCGGGCTTCTCGCCCGGGGCTTGGGTCGGCGAAGTTGAAGCAGCGCCCGCGGCGGTCTTGCGGCCCAGAGCCCGCTCGAGGGCCTCGGCGTTCGCCTTCATGAGCTTCAACCAGTCGCCATCGCCCAGCGGGTCGAGCGTGTCAAGCTTCGCACCCGCCAACTTCGCGACGCGCTCGGCGCTCGCCTTCGATACCTGCGGCTCAATAAACACCGTCGTCAGCCTCAGCTCACGCACGGTCTCCGCCGCCTTGCGAAGATCGTCGGGCCTTGGCTCCTGAGCGTGCAACCCCGCCAGCGGCACGACGCTGAGGTCGTAACGCCGGGCGAGCCAGCCGAAGGCGTCGTGCGCCACGACGATCGTGCGGCGCTCGGCGTTGGAGGTGACCTGCTGCAAACGCAGGTGCGTGTCCATGATCTGACGCTGGAGCTTCGCGATGGCGGGGCGGGCGTCGATCCACGCGCGGATCTGCGTTTCGCCGGCGTTCGCGCCGAGTTCGCGTTTGGCGAGCTGCTGCGCGATTTCGTCGGTCAAGGCCAGGGCCATCATCGGATCCAGCCACGCGTGCGGGTCGATCTCGTGCACGCACGCGCCCGTCTGCGGGTCGTGATGGTGATGCTCGTGGTCCGAGGACTCGGGCTTCACCGAGGCCTTCACCGCCGGCACGTCTTCGAGCTTGATGACGACGCGAGAGCTTGAGCCCGCCGAGGCGTTCGCCCGCGCGGTGTTCGTCAGCGCTTTCTCAACCTGCGGCTCCATCCCCAGCCCCACCCACACCACCACGTCGGCCTTCGCGAGCTGGGCTAAACGACCGGGCGGGATTTCGTAGCCGTGCTCGCTGACCCCCGGCGGCACGAGCAGTTCGATCTTCGACCCCTCGGGCAGCATCGGCTCGATCAACCCCTTCCGCGGCGGGATCGAGACGACGACATTGAGCGGCGTGGAAACCGGCGTGGTGGCTTTGGCCGCGGTTGATGGCGCGGCGTTGGTGCCGGCGGTTTGCGCGAGCACCAGGCCGTGGGTATTCAGAAGAACGAACGCCGCTGCGACGGGAGCGAGAATCGTGTTCATCGGTGAAGGCTCCAGAACGGACCCAGATGCAACCGGCTTGCAAGAAGCGGAGGAGCATACGCAGCGAGGTTCGCTTCTGGTTCGACGAAAATCACGAGCAACGCAGCGTGTCGCCCCGCACATGCCCGAAGTAGTCCTCAGCATGGGAAGTTTGTGCGGCTTGTGTTCGGATCTGACTGCGGATTCATCAACGCCCGCCGCTACCCCCGGGGGGCCTGTCGGTCTAAAATCGACCCCCTTTCGGCTCTCCAGCCCTCTCGGGAGCTTCGTTCACCCGGGCACGCTCGGTCATTCCCGGCATGTTCAGGTCCGTTCGTTGCACGTTCACCAGCACATCACTCAACTTTGCGAGGTTCCGATGAAAGCGATCGACATGCGTCCCGGCAACGGCGTGAAAATGGACGGCAAGTTCTGGGTCGTCGTTGGGTACGAGTTCCGCAACCCGGGCAACCTCCGCTCCTTCGTCAACCTGAAGTACAAGAACGTCCAGAGCGGCGCAATCATCGAAAAGCGCCACCAGCCCTCGGAAGATCTTGAGGCCATCGACCTCGACCGCCGCCCGATGGAGTTCCTGTACCCCGAGGGCAAGGACGCGGTCTTCATGGACACCGAGAACTATGACCAGGTGACTATCTCTGAAGCGGTGCTGGGCGAGGCGCTGCTCTATCTGCGTCCGAACGCGGTGGCGACCGTGCTGCTGTACGACGGCCGCCCGATCCTGGTTGAGCTCCCCGCCTCGGTGGACCTGACGGTGAAGGACACCGCCCCGGGCGTGAAGAAGGCCACGGTGACGAACGTGCAGAAGGACGCGGAGATGGAAACGGGTCTGAAGACCCGCGTGCCGGACTTCATCGCGCAGGGCGAAGTGGTGAAGATCTCCACCGCCGACGGGTCGTACCTAGGTCGGTCGAAGGAGTGAGCACGACCAGTTGGTTTCATCACCAGCCGATGTTGACCTTCACCGCCTCGGGCTCCTGAAGCATCGATAACAACGAAAAAGCCCCGGCCAAACCAAGGCCGGGGCTTTTGTGTTTCCTGAGTTTCAAGAACTGCGTGAATACGAACCCCTCGCCGCGGAGATTCCGCGACGAGATACAACTCACACGCACGGCACAAACAAGCTATTGAAGAACCCGTTGTAGTCGCCCTCGTTCACGCCTGAGTTTGCTGCGCCGTTCGTCGTCGCGCCGTTCAAGCCCACCGGCAGCGGCTCGCCCTGATCGTCCGCCACGTCGCAGAACATGCCGATCGCCGCCGGGCCCATCGACGCCTGATCGAAGAAGCCGTTCGCCGAGAAGAACGCGTTGTAATCACCTTCGTTCACGCCGCCGTTGGTTGAGGTGCTGCCGCAGGTGCCGTTGGTGCCCAGCGGCGTGCCGTCGTCGTACGCCACGTCGGCGGGTGAGCACGACGAACCGAGGATGCGCAGCGTCGATGAGTTCGAGATCGCGACGCCACACGGGTTCCACGCGACCGCGCGGACCATGTATGCGGCCGGGACTTTGCCCCACGTGCCGCCGCCGCGCGTACCGCCCATCGGCGTGAGTTCCACCGCGTTCACGCCCGTTGCCGAGACGCTCGCGTTGAAGACCGGCACGCCATCAAACTCATTCACGCCGTCAACGATGGCGTTCCAGCGGCGGTGCGGGTCGCCCGCATAGACGTACTGCCACTGCACCTCGATCGGCCCGTCGCCCGTGGCGCCGACGGAGAACGCAATCGGGTTGGTCGGGCAGAGCTGCGCGATCCCGATCGGGTCGGTAACGATGGGGGGGCAGGGCGGTGCGCCGGGCGTCAGCGGCT
>JAVTWO010000108.1:0-8506 GCA_032229765.1 Phycisphaerales bacterium
GGCGCTCACGCGGGCCTCCTGCACGGGGACGAGTTGGCCGTTCAAATGCACGAGCATGCCGCCAATGTAGCACGGCCCGGCGCACCGCGTTTCGTGCATCGGTCCAGCGTTCAACACGATCTCCACGCTCGCCCGCCGGCGCGGTACGCTATCAACCTATGACCACCAACCTCGCAGGGATGCGCGTCACCGTCATGGGCCTGGGCCGCTTCGGCGGCGGCGCAGGCGTCACCCGCTTCCTCGCCTCACAGAGCGCCGATGTGCTCGTCACCGACATGTCCCCCGAAAGCAAACTCACCGACTCGATCGAAGAAATCGCCGACCTCGTCCGCGCCGGCTCTGTCACGCTCCGCCTCGGCGCGCACGAAGAACGCGACTTCACGCAGACCAACCTTGTCGTGGTCAACCCCGCGGTCCCCAAACCGTGGGACAACCCGCTGCTGAAGGCCTCGAAAGCCGCGGGCGTAGCGCTCACAACCGAAATGAAACTGCTCATCGAGCGCTTACCCGACCGCGCCCGCACCGTGGGCATCACCGGCTCCGCGGGCAAGTCCACCACCACCGCCATGATCCACGCCGCGATCAAGGCCGCCGCGCCGTGCGTCATGGGCGGCAACATCGGCTCATCACTCCTGCCCGTGCTCAACACCATCACGCCCAAGACCGTCGTCGTGCTCGAGCTCTCCTCCGCAATGCTCTTCTGGCTCGGCCAGCTCGGCGGCTTCTCACCCGCCACCGCCGTCTGGACCAACCTCGCCCCCAACCACGCCGACTGGCACGGCGATCACTCCCACTACGGACACAGCAAGGCCCAGATCCTCCTCCATCAGCTCGCAACCGACACCGCCGTCATGGGCGCCGGGCCAACCAGCGGCATCGACGCGTTCCACGATCTGGTCAAGGGCAAACTCATCAAGGTCGACCGCGACACCTTCCCGCTGCCGCTGTCGATCCCGGGCGCACACAACCGCCTGAACGCGAGCATGGCCCTCGAAGCCGCGTGTGCCGCTCTGCCCGGAACGCCCCGTGAGGCGCTCGCCAAGTCCATCGCCTCATTCACAGGCCTGCCCCACCGTCTGCAACTCGTCTGCACAAAGCTGGGCGTGCGCTACTACAACGACTCCAAGTGCACGACCGTCGACGCCCTGATGCAGGCCCTCGGCGCGCTCGCACCCAACGCCGAAGGCCTGAGCAAAATCCACCTCATCGCCGGCGGCTACGACAAAAAAGTCTCCCTCCGCGAAGTCTCCGCGCTGGCAACCAAACTCGCAGGCCTCTACACCCTGGGCGTC
This sequence comes from Phycisphaerales bacterium, assembly GCA_032229765.1. Taxonomy (GTDB): domain Bacteria; phylum Planctomycetota; class Phycisphaerae; order Phycisphaerales; family UBA1924; genus JACVCS01. The sequence goes on from JAVTWO010000108.1 coordinate 1,293, forward strand.
ACAGGCCCGACCATCGCCCGCGACGCCTGCGAAATGGGCGCAACCAACGTCCACGAAGGAAAGACCCTCCGCGACGTCTTTGCCCTCGCAAAGCACAACGCCAAGCCCGGCGACACCGTCCTGCTCAGCCCTGCCTGCGCAAGCTGGGATCAATACCCCAACTACGAACACCGCGGCGAAGAGTTCTGCACCCTCGCGGAGTCCATCGCGTGAAGACCCGATCCTCCATCATCACCATCCTCGGCATCGCCTCACTCACGCTCAACGCCTGCACCGCGAAGCGTGATCAACCGCCCGCAAGCACCGTCCAAGGCACTCCGGCGCCACGCGCACCCTCTCCACAGGCCTCCGCGCCAGCACCTTCACCCGCACCAACGCCGCCAAACGCACCATCACAGACACCCGCACCAAGCACATCACCAACCGACAGCACCGCACTCCGCGAGGTTTTCCCGCACGTCCGTGTCGACGCGCAAGCGAAGCTCATCGAGATCGACGCCATCGTCCCCATCGACGCGCACGACCCGCAGACGCCAAACGTCTATCTCGAAGTCGTGCTGTGCACCGCCGACAGCAAAGAGCACGAGAGCCTCGTGATGACCCGCGCCCGCGCCTCGCATGTCCACGCCGCGTTGCTCCTCATCGGCCTACAGCCCGGCTCGCCCGGTCGCGTCGAATGGACACCCGCTACCAAAGACACCCCCGCCAAAGCCACACGCATCGCCCCCACAGGCAACGAAGTCGAGATCACCTTCCGCTGGGAAAAGCCCGCCACCAACGACACCGCCCCGACCGCCCTCACCGAGTCACCCTGGGACTGGATCGAAACCATCGACGCCAAAACCAGCCAACGCTCCAGCATCCCCCAAACCAGCCGCTCACAATGGCTCTTCGCCGGCTCTTCCACCCGCACCAACGCCATCATCAACGAACGCGGCGACCGCGGCACCCTCTACGCCGCCGACACCGCCGGCACCCTCATCGGGCTGACAACCTTCGGCACCGAAACCCTCGCCCTCAGCCAAGTCCTCAGCCCCGAATCCTCCATCGACGAACCACTCTACCTCGCCAGCACCAGCCGCACTCCCAAAGTCGGCACCAAAGTCGTGGTGGTGATCAGGAAGCGGAAGACAGGCAATAGGGAATAGGGAATAGGGAATAGGGAATAGGCAACCGCAGAAAGACCTTGCACACCTTCTGCGATTGCCGATTCCCGATTCCCGATTGCCGTTTCCCGATTGCCGATTCCCGATTGCCACTCCCCATCACCGCCGCTTCGAAGGCCGCCCCTTCCACTTCTCGATCTCCGCGTACGCGTTGTGGCTGTGGATGCTCTCGAAGTTCTCCGAGTTGATGCTGTACCACGTGATCCGCTCGTCACGCTCCAGCGCCAGCGCCAGATCGCGTACGATGTCCTCAACGAACTTCGGGTTATCGAACGCCGCCTCGGTCACGTACTTCTCGTCCGGGCGCTTCAAAACCGCGAACACCTCCGTGCTCGCCGCTCCTTCAAGAATCCTCGCCAGATCCTCGATCCAGAGCATCCCCTTGAACCGCACCTTCGCCTCGATCAGGCACCGCTGGTTGTGCGCACCGTACCGCGAGATCTCCTTGCTGCACGGGCACAGGCTCGTCGCCGGCGCTTTCACACCCAGGATCAGATCATCCCCCTCAGGCCCCGACGTGCACTCGAACGACACCTGATAATCCATCAGCCCGGGCTGCTGCGTCATCGGCGCCAGCTTGCGGATGAAGTACGTAAAGCTCGCGAAGAAGTGCGCCTCCGCCGCCGCCAGGCGCTCGCGGATCTTCCCCGCGATCCCCGCGATATCCCCGGGCGTGATGGCCATGTCGTGCTCGTTGAGCACTTCCAAAAACCGGCTCATGTGCGTGCCCTTCTGATAGTGCGGCAACGACACGTACATATTGATCTTCGCAACCGTCGACTGCTCGCTCGGCCCGCCGGGGATCCGCGCCGACTCGGGGATCGTCAGCCTGATCGGGTACGTCACGTCCTTCACGCCCACGCGATCGATCGCAACATTCCGCGTGTCCTGCTTCCCCTGCACATCCGGGATCGCCATTGGCGGCTTCTTCGCCTCCACAACCACCGCGCCCGATGCCCTCGCACCGCCGCCGATCGTCCGCGACTTCGCCGACTTCGTACCCGCACCGCCGCCGATCGATCCGCGCCGCGTGCTTCCGTTGTTTTTGCGTTCCTTCACGCGGCCATCGTAGGTTTCGTGAAGGGCCAGTTCTCCCCCGTGCAACGCCCCACAATCACCTCGGCACTTCCCCTCATCACGCCTTCTCGGCCGTCGCCAACCCAACCCCCCACTTCGCCCCCGTGGGCAAACCGATCAGCGCCCCCGCGATCCAATCCATCGGCATCAACTTGAACGGCCCCGCCAACTCCCCCGAGTTCGACAGCGTCAGCAAAGGCACCGACTGCGAAGGCAGCAGCAGCGCCGCCGCCATCGGGCACGCCGCCGCCAGACACGCGAACATCGCCACCAGCCACGGCGCCGACGCCTGCTTGTGCAGCATCGCCGAAACGATCCCCGCTATCAACGCCCCGATCGCCCCCGCCGCCAGCGTCTGCCCCTTGAGCGTCGACACAGCCACCAGCCACGCACCCGCGATCCCGCAGATCAGACAGCACACCGTCGACACGCCCAACTTCGCGGGCGAATCCGCCGGCTCACGCAGCACATGCTCCGGCACAAAGTGCCCCGGCGGCGGCGTATTCAAATGGTCCTGCTCACCCGCCTTCGCGATCAGCCACGCCCCACCCACCGCCACCACGCCCAGCACCGCCCCCTCGACCGCCAGCATCCAATAGTGCCCACGCACCGGATCGATCCGCAGAATGTCGTCCATCCGCCCACACCCGTGCGCCACCCACGCCGCCGCCGCACCCGCCGTCAGCAAACCCCACCGCGTCGAGGTGAACTTCGCGGTGCAATACCCAAAGCCCAGCGCCATCACCAACGCCAGCACCTCTCGCCCCAGCCCCAAAGCCATCCCACCACTCGGCCCGATCGACAAGATCGGCGACGTCGCCGTCACACCGTCCGAGGCCGTCAGCGGCGCAAGCAGCATCAACGCCGCCGGACCGACGATCAACGCCGCAAGAGAAAACAACGACCAGCGAAGGATGGCTTCGGCCATAGGGTCAGAGGATAGCGTGCCCCGAACCGAAAAACCTCGCTCCACACCGCCTCACTTGCCGCTCGACTTCCCCGCGTCGCCGCCGCCGTCGCGAATCCCCCGCAGCAGCGCATCCGCCTCTCGCGCCCGCAGCCGAAGCGCATCGATATCTTCCTGCCGGTTCGCGGCATACTTCGCAAGCACCTCGCCCTTGGGCCCGAGCAAGTACAACTCAAACGGGTGCACGATGTTGTCCATCGTCGAGTTCGGATCCGCCGCACTCTTCACCGCGATGCGTTCCTTCGGATCCGTCGCCAGGTGCGCCTTGAGGTTCTCCGTATAGATCTGCCGAACCGTCTGCGCAGGCCCACCAGAGGGAATCGGATGCCGCTCGGTGACAAAGCTCCACGTCTCCCAGTTCACACGCAAACGCTCACCCCACGCCTTGAGCACCGCGGGCGAGTCGTTCGCGGGGTCGATGCTGAAGGCCGTGAACCGAACCTGCGTGTCGCTGAGGCTGTCCTGCAGCATCTTCATCTGCGTGGTGATCGTCGGGCACGCCAGCGGGCAGTTGCTGAAAACAAACGCCGCGACCGTCACGTGCTTGTACAGCAGCAGTTCGTTCACGTCCTCGCCGTTCTGATTCACCAGATTGAACGACCCCACCAGCAGCGGCTCGCCGTCAAAGTCGCTGCTCAACGCCGTCTTCGGCGGCGGGGTCCACTTCGGTGCGCCCGCCATCCCCGGATACATCACGAGCATCGAAAAGCTCGCCAGAAAAACCAGCCCGGCGCCCAGCGACAAAAACTTCATCCACGTCGGCATACCGCCACCTCCACTCGCCCGCGAGCCCTCGCCCGAAGCCGTGGTCGTTGACATATCGGTCTGTCTGTTCCGCGTTGCGTCCTGCACACCCATGCTCGATTATTCGCCCCGTCCACGCCCCATGACCACCAGCCCCAAACCCGCCCCCAGCACCGCAAACCCAGCCGACAGCGCCCACTGCCACACCGTCGTCGAACCCGCCCCATTCAAGAGCGCCGTCCGAATCAACTCGCTCGGCCAGGTCAACGGGTTGATCTTCATCAACACCGCCATGATCGAACTCGCCCCCGACAACGGAAAAAACGCCCCGCTCAGCAGCAGCATGGGCATGAGCACCAGGTTCATCACACCGTGGAATCCGGAGGTCGAGTTCACCTTCCACGCCAGCGCCAGCCCCAGCCCCGTGATCCCCAGCGCCATCATCGCCACACCCGCCAGCGCCACCATCACCGACGCAACATCCAGAGAAACCCCCGCCAGCGGCGACGCGAGGATGATCACCCCGCTCTGCACCGAAGCCACCAACGCGGCGGAAAAAACCTTCGCCCCCACCATCGCCCACGACGGCGCCGGACTCACCAGCACCGCCTGCAAAAAACCATCCGCGCGATCCTCGATCAGGCTCATCGCCGCGAAGATGCTCGTGAAGACCGCCGACATCGCCGCCATCCCCGCCACGAGGTACGCTCCGTAACTCGTTGCGCTCACGCCCGACCCTTCCCCACCCATCGCCCGCAGCATGAACGACCCGCCCAGCCCGCTCGCCAGCACCACCCAGATAATCGCCGGCGTGCCGATCGACGCGACAATCCGCGCCGGCTGCCGCGAAAACCGCGTCAGCTCTCGCCCGCACAACGACCGCAGCGCCATCACGCCCGCGCTCATCGATGGCCTCCGCGCTTCTTCACGCCCGCGCCCGTTTCACCTTCTTCTTCCCCTCCACCCGCCAGCGACCGACCCGTCATCGCCATGTACACATCCCCAAGCGTCGGCGGCGCCACCTGCACCGCCACGCCCAGCTCGATCAGCCGATCCGCCGCCGACCGCACACGCCTCGTCGCGTCCTCCTCACGCTCATCACCCGCCCGCGCCAGCACCTCGCCCAGCGGCTGCACCGTCACCGTCAACCCCATCCCGCGCAGCACCTCCGCCGGATCAACCCCGCCAGCCTCCACCCGCTCGCCACACCGGATCACCGTCCGCCCCAGCGCCCTCCGCAGCTTCTCCGGCCCATCATCCGCCACCACCCGCCCCTCGTGCATCAGCACCACGCGCTGCGCAAGCTGCGCCTCTTCCATCTGATGCGTCGAGAGCACGATCGTCAGCCCACCCCCACTCCCACCCTCCGCGTCGCCGTTCATCCGCCGCCGCGCTTCAACCAGCGCCGTGAAAAACTCCTCCCGCGCCCGGATATCCAGCCCCGTCGTCGGCTCATCCAGCAGCAGCATCGCAGGCCCGTGCAGCAGCGCCCGCGCCAGATCCGCCCGACGCATCAACCCGCCGCTGAGCGTTCCCACCCGCTGATCCAACCGATCGTTCAGCCCCAGACTTTCCGCCACGCGCGCGATCGCCTCATCCGCGCGATCCGCACGCATCGCAAAGAGCGCCGCCGCCGTGCGCAGGTTTTCACGCACCGTCAACAGCGGATCCAACGCCGCCGCTTGAAACGCCACGCCCAGCTCCCCCCGCACAACCGAAAGCTCACCCGCCCCTCCAGCCGTGATCGCTCCCCCCTTCACCACCGCACGCCCAAGGATGCTCACATCCCCCTCATCAGGCCTCGCAACCGTCGCAAGAATCTTCAAGAGCGTGCTCTTCCCCGAGCCGTTGGGACCAAGCAGCGCCACCCACCGCCCGCGCTCGATATCCAGATTGACCCCCGCCAGCGCCACCCGCGCCGCAACCGCCGCCACGCCCCGCCGCGCACGCGTCCCCGCGAAGGTCTTCTTCACCCCGCGCACCGAAACCGCCAGGGCCCCACCTGTCGGCTCCGCATCACTGCTCGTCATCTGTTGCCGTGCGGCCGTCATCAACGCGCTCACGCCGAGGTGATCCACCGCACCGCCGCCTCACCCACCATGAACATCAGCAGCAGCGGCAAGTGAATGATCGACCCGATAAACACCGCCCGCGCACGCTGCCGCGTCCGCTCCAGCATCAGCCGAACCGTCCCCGCCAAAAACACCAGCCCGCTCACCGTCGCCACCACCACGTACACCCATCCAAGCCGATCGGGCATCACGAGCATCGGCGCCACCGTCGCGGGGATCAGCAGCACCGCCCACGCCGCCACCATGAAGCTCGTCAGATGCCCCGTCTTATCAAAGATCGGCAGCATCTTGAACCCGCCCCGCGCATAGTCCTCGCGGTACATCCACGCAATCGCCAAAAAGTGCGGGATCTGCCACACGAACATCAACGCAAACAGCGACCACCCGCCCGCCTCAAGCAGCCCGCCCGCGATCGGCTCGCTCGGCGTCACCGCCTCAGGAATGCTCCGCGCCGCGCACCACCCAATCAAAGGCGGCAGCGCCCCAGGCACCGCCCCCACCAGCGTCGACAAAGGCGTCACCGGCTTCATCGGCGTATACAAAAGCACATACACCAGAATCGTCGCCAGCGACACGCCCCCCGCCGCAACCCCGCATGTCATCACCAGCGTCATCACCCCCAGCACGCTGAAAATCAGCCCCACGATCAACGCCTGATCCGCATTCAGCCGCCCCGTCGGGATCGGCCGAAGCGCCGTCCGCGGCATCTTCGCGTCCCGATGATGCTCCCACCACTGATTCAGCGAGTTCGCACCCGACGCCGAGAGCGCCGTCCCGATCACGCACATCACCGCCACCACCACGATCGGCATCAGATGACTGTGCCGACTCGGCATCGCAAGTATGAACCCCACCGCCGCCGTCATCACCACCATCTGCGTGATCCGCGGCTTCGACAACTCCATGATCGCGCCAAAGCCCCGCGGCAACGCCCGCCGCTTCTCTTCGACCGCTTCGTCGACAGCCGAACCCTCAACCCCGCCCACACCTCCAGCACCACCCGAAGTCGATCCATCCCCGCTCCCACCCTCTCGCCCCGCACCACCGCCACCACCTCCAACTCCCCCCACCCCGCCCGGCAGCCTCACCAGCGGCGCAGCCCCAGTGAGAACCACCGCCGACCCCTCCGCCCCCACGGCCGATTCATCCGTCGAGTTCCGCAGCCAGCCCATGCAAAGTCCTCTCAGG
>JAVTWO010000109.1:0-8478 GCA_032229765.1 Phycisphaerales bacterium
TGATAGTCAACCTCACAGTCGCCAACACCCTGGCCGTACGAAGGTTCGGACATCCCCGGGAACTCGGGGAAGTACGCGTACAGGTGGTACCCGCGCCCTTCCCAGTTGTTGCCCGTCCATGTGCCGGGGTTCTGAGCTGGGTTCGTGCTCCACTGCCGCAGCATGTTGTTGGTGGGGGGCCAATAGCCCGTGATCATGATGTTGAGCGGGCGCGGCGCTGCCAATGCCGAGCCCGCGCTGCAGAGCACGCACGCGGACAACACAGCCGCTGCTGACAAGCCCCGAGGAATCACGCGCCGAGTCTCGCGATGGTTCGTCATCATGATGCGTTCGCCCTTCATGTCCGTTTACACAAGCCCAACGGACGCACAATCATGCTGCGAAGTCGGACGATTCGCAAGCCCAAAGACACCCGATTCGGGCTTGCCCCCACGGACTCCGTCCAGAAACCATGAAATCCCCCACCTTTACACACCCGAAGCAAGAAAAAAAGCCCGGAAATGCCCGGGCCTTTGTCCCTTCCCGTGTTGTCTTCACGCAGCCCCCACTCAACCCTTCTCAGTTCGCCGGCGGCACCGTCGGCGGGTTCTCCGTGCTCGCCTTCGTCTCAGGCGGCAGCGACTCCTTCATGCTCTGACTCGTCTTCACCTTCCCCCACATCCGCTTCGGGGGCAGCTTGCTGGGCACAATCCCACCCGGGAACTTCGTCGTGTCGATGGTCTTCTGCTGCGCAGGCACCGGCGGCGCAACCGTCGCCGCGTACCGATTAAACGGCACCGCCGCCTCACGCGCCGGGTTTTGTTGATTCGGCGCCACAAAGACCGGCTTCCCGCCCGGCGGCGGCGACGGCTGGAAGTCCGGATAGTCCAGCTTCGGAATCTCCATGTTGATCAGCGTCTCGACCTGCGTCAGCAAGTCCCCCTGCTCCGGCGTCACAAAGCTCCACGCCACGCCCTCACGACCGATCCGCGCCGTCCGACCGATCCGGTGTACGTAAATCTCCGGGTCCTCCGGCATGTCATAGTTGATCACGTGCGTGATCCCGTCGACATCCAGCCCCCGGCTCGCCAGATCGCTCGCAACCAGCACCGACAGATCCCCCTTGTGCAGCCGCTCGATGATCTTGTTCCGCTTGTTCTGGAACATGTCCCCGTGCATCGCGTGCGCGTCGATCTTCTTCTCGTTGAGATACTTCGTCAGCTCGTCCACCGTCCGCTTCATCCGACAGAAGACCACCGTCAGTGCCGGCTCCTCGTGCGTCAAAAGGTGCGCCAGCAGCCGCCGCTTGTCCCAAGGTTGAACGGGGATGTAGTGCTGACGGACCATTTTCGTCGTCAGCGCACCGGCCGTCACCGCGACGATCTTCTCCGGGTCCTTGCTGTGCTTCTGGATCAGCCGCTCGACATCGCTGGGCAGCGTTGCCGAAACGAAAATCGTCTGCCGCGCCGGCGGCTGCGGGCACATCCCCAAGATCCGCTTGATGTCCTCGCGGAACCCGATATCCAGCATCCGGTCCACCTCGTCCAGCACCGCGTACTTCACGTTCGCCAGCGAGATGTGCCCACGCTCCACCATGTCCATCAACCGCCCGGGCGTCGAAACGATAATCTGCGGCCCGCTCTTCAGTGCCTGCAACTGCTGGTTGATCCGCTCCCCGCCGATGACCGCCACCGCCCGGATCGGCGTCGCCTGACCCAGCTCGTTCAGCTCGCGCGCAACCTGCATCGCCAGCTCACGCGTGGGAACCAGGATCAACGCCGAGCAAGGCACGTCCTTGGCGCAGTTGTTCAGCAGCGGGAGCCCGAAGGCCGCCGTCTTACCCGTCCCGGTCTTCGCCTGCCCGATGACGTCCTTCCCCGCCATGATCCGCGGGATGAGCATCGCCTGGATGCGCGTGGGACGCTCAAACCCCGAGGCCTCAAGCCCCTTCAGAACGCTGTTGCGAAGCCCCAGCTCGTTGAACGAGCCGACCTCGTGGAAGACATCGTCGTGCGCCACGGGAGCCGCGACGTTCGTCAGCGGTGCGGCAGGGTTCTCCCTCCCTTGCTCATTCAAACCCGGCGCTTGGGCCTGCTGCGGTGCGTGCGATTCGGACGGGCTGTCGTGTGGACCGGTATTCATGCAATTTTCGGTGTCAAAGAAGCGGATCTATCCGATGAAATCGTAGACGGTCCGCCCGTCGGCGGTGGCTTTGCCCGCAAACTCCGCCCCCAATCGCCTTTCCCGATCCGCCCTCACCCCGCCGCACCACGCCCAGCTCAGCCTCCGGAGCACCCCGTGACCACCTCCCGCCTTGAGATCAACCTCGCCGCCATCGACCACAACGTCGCCCTGATCCGCAAGGCCACCGCTTCCACACACCCCTCCAAGGTTCAGCTCTGCGCCATCATCAAGCAAGATGCCTACGGCCTTGGCGCCGCCCGCATCGCCCGCCGCCTCGATTCCCTGGGCGTTGACCTCCTGGCCGTCTACTGCCTCAGCGAGGCCCGCGCCCTCGCCGAGACGCCCATCCGCACGCCCATCATGGTCCTCATGCCCGTTGAGGGGATCGAACGCAACGACCCGCTCTACCGCCTCCTCACCGCCCAGCGCCTCCACCTCACCCTCCACAGCGAACGCCAAGCCAACGCCCTCATCGCCTGCGGCAACGCCCTGGGCATGAGCTTCCCCGTCCACATTCAAGTCGACACCGGCATGTCCCGCGGCGGCTGCCTCCCCGACGAAGCCGAACGCCTCGTCAAACTCGCCACCACCAACCCGCGCTTCCGACTCGCGGGGCTCAGCACCCACTTCTCAAGCCCGGGCAGCGACCCCGCCTTCACCCGCGAACAGGCCCGCCTCTTCCGCTCGTGGATCCAGCAGATCAAACCGCTGCTCAGCGCCGCCGTCGCCAAGGGCCAGGCCCCCTGCGTCGTCCATGCCGCCAACACCGCCGCCACTTTCCGCTCATCATCCCTGCACGCCACCATGGTCCGCGTCGGTCAGGGCCTGCTGGGCTACGGCGAAGACGCCTTCAACGACCTGAACGTCCCCGCCGCCGCTGGTGCCAGCACCGCGTCCGATCACGAAGGCGAAAGCTGGGCCTCAGGAGGGCCAGAGTTCGCCCAAGCCCTGCGGTCCCTCCGCCCCTGCGCCCGCCTTCTCAGCCGGATCGTCCACATTCACGAGATCCCCGAAGGCTGGCCCGTCGGCTACAACCGCACGTGGCACTCCAAGCGTCCCTCCCGCATCGGCATCATCCCCGTCGGGTACGCCGACGGCTACCCCCTCGCCCTCAGCGGCCAATCCCAAGTCCGCCTCACCAACCTCGCCTGGGACCGCCCCCGCACCCTCGAACCCCTCGCCGCCTACGGGCAAGACCCCGCCCCCGCCGGCTGGGCGCCCCTCGTCGGTCGTGTCAGCATGGACCAGATCACCGTCGACCTCACCGACGCCCCCGAGCCCTACGCCTCCGTCGGCTGCGAAGTCGAAGTCATCGGCTCCACCCCCGACATGCCCAACCACCTCAGCACCCTCGCCGCCCAAGCCGGCACCATCACCCACGAACTCCTCTGCCGCCTGGGCCTCGTTTCGGAGCGCCATTACCTTTTCAGCGATGAGGGCCAGAGTGTCCAAGGCACCAACGCAGGGGCAACCGGCGCCAGTGTCTCCACCGCCCGAACCCACCGCGCAGGCCAAGCCCCCCTCATCCCCGCCAGCCCCCTGAACCACTGATCCCCCGATCCCTCGGTCCCTCGATCCCTCGGTCCCTTGGTCCCTTGGTCCCTTGGTCCCTCGATCCCCCGATCCCTCGATCCCTTCCCTTCACAACACGTACTTCCGCTCCTCGTACATCTTGTCGAGCCGAGCCAAGAACCCCTCTCCCCCCGGCAGTTTTTCACCCAGCGCCACCAGCAGGTCCACCATCCCCAGGTAGTCCTCGCTGTGGATGAACTCGCGCGCGCACCGCGCCGGGCCGTGGGCCTTTTCGTCGTACCGCCCCTCCTGCACCTCCGTCAAAAACGGCATGTTGTGGTAGTTCCCCAGCGGCAGACAAATACACGTCGCCTCGTACCCGTGCGAGCAGAAGACCGACGCCTCGCACGCGCCGCCCGCCATGAGCTTCCGCTGCCACGGCCGCTTGCTGCTGACGTTCGTCGGATCCGACGCCCGCGCCGTCGCCGGCCCGTTGAAGACCTCTTCCGCCCGTTGCGCACACGCCGACGTCAGCCAGGGCGTGAACACACTGATCCGATCCCCCACCCGCACGATCGGCCCGCCCCCGATCGGCGAATCCGCGAACGCCCGCGAGTTCTCCAGCGCCAGCAGCCGCGAGCCCTTGGGGATCGTCCCCAGCTTGCACGCGGCGATGGCCCCGACGAATCCAATCTCTTCCGCGCGCGTAAAGAGCAAGCGAACGTCGCCGGTCTTCTTGCCGCCGGCGCGGAGTTTCAGTACCCCGTCCATCGCGCACAGCGCCGCCGCGAGCGCCGCAAGGTCATCGCACGCCGGCGCGTGCAGCACGCCGTCGATGATCTCACTGTCAGGCATCTCCCACCGCCCGATATCGCCGACGTTGAGTCCCTTGCCGCTCTGCCCGTCGAGCAGTTCCGCGAGGTAGTGCTTCCCCGCGGGGCTGGTCTGCCCGGCTTCGCCGATGAGTCGGGCGCGCACGGGACGATCACCCTGCGTCAGCAGCACGATCGGCGCGTTGACAAAGAACAGGTCGTGCACCCCGCCGCGGAACGAAACCTCCACCGTCCCGGGCCCGATGAGCCGCTCGATCACAAACGCCGGGTGATCCAGGTGCGCGGTGATCAGCAGTGGGGCGGTGCCGTCTTGCGCACCGTCGATGCTCACGAGCATGTTCCCCGCCGCGTCGGTGCTCAACCTCAGTTCAGGCCGAGCCGCGATCCACGCCTCAAGTTCGCGCACCACGCGCTGCTCGCGACCCGCGGCCGTGGGAATGTTCGTGATCCGCACCAGCGTGCGCAGTTCTTCCTGCCGCGGATGCGCCGAAGCCGCACCATTCACACCCGAAACATCAACGCGAGAAACGCCGCCGGGGATCGTGCTCATACCGCAATCATTCACACCCCGCCTCCTGGTGGCACGGCTCTCCAGAGCCGTGCAGCGAGATCGCCCGCTAAGCACTTTTCTCGCACCCTCAGCACTCAGCACTCACCCCTCAGCACTTCTTCCTTCCCCTCGGCCTTCAAACCTCGGCCCTTCGGCCTAGAACCGCAAATGCGCCGGCTTCTCTTCCGCCGCCTTGAACCCCAGAATCGCACGCACCAACGCCATATCCCCCGCACGCGTGATCTTCAGGTTCGACGAATCCCCCGGCACCGTCACCACCCGCTCTCCCAGCCGCTCCACCAACTGCGCATCGTCCGTGCTCTCCAGATCCTTCTGCCCATACGCACGCAGCAGCAGCCCCTTCTCAAAGACCTGCGGCGTTTGCACCGCCACCAACGCCGATCGATCCACCGTCCCCTCCACACCCCGCACCTTGGGCCGTTGGTCGCCCTCCGCGCCGAGAATCGCCGCCAGCGGATCCGCCGCCGACCGCTCCATCTCCGGCCCAACCCGCTTGATCGTGTCCGCCACCGCCACCGCGGGGATCACGGCCGGAAACTCCTCCGCCGCATCAAAGACGCGCCGGATCAGCTCCGCCGACGCGCACGGCCGCGCGGCATCGTGCACCGCCACATGCGTCGCCTCGCTGGGCACGAGCGCCAGCGCGTTCCGCACCGTTTCATACCGATGGTTCTTCCCACCCTTGCAGAGCTTCACGCCATAGATCGCCAGCTTGTCGCCGTGACGAAGCTTGAACGCCGCGAAGGCTTCATCATCCGCGGGGCCAGCAACAACGATCGACCGAACCTCCGGCACGTTGGTGAACAGCTCCACCGTCCGGTGCAGCACAGGCCGCCCGCCCAGGTCCTCGTCCAGTTTCGACCGTCCGACACCCATCCCGGCGCTGTACCGCTGAGAAGCGCCAGCCGCGGGAATGATCACGCACACCGACAATGCTGCCATAGCCCCGATCGTACCGATCAGTGCGGGCGAGCACCCGCCTGGTCAGCGAATCATGGTCTTGCCCACTTTAACACAAGCCACCCAGCTTCACAGCCCATCAGGAGCCAAACGACGAGCGTTGAAAAGAGAGCCTTCATGGCTGATTTTTCGATGTTGGCGAGCTGGCGATCGGGTTGACGTGAGGACTTTCCCTCCCCTCCCCGTTCCGTGCGTTCTGTGTGCTTCGTGTAAAACTCGACCGGCCTGGCCAACCTTGTGCGCAAGAACAGCGAATCTGGCGGGCTTGTGGTGGATTCTTTTGGCCCTCGGGTTAGCCTATTGAACCGGCCCCTAGGGGCCAACCGTCGGTTGGAGGTTGCCATAGGCTGCTTTTTCGGTCCACTGACCGACCAAACGGTCTCTCGGGCGGTCTCTGCCGACGGCAAGTGTGTGGTCTTTGCGTTCCGTTTGTTGGTTGTTTAGTCAACGTTGAACCCATCGTTTTCCTCTAGGAGTTAAAAGATGAAGATCGCGTCCCTGCTCGCTGTGGTCGGTCTCGCGTGTGCCGCTGGTTCCGCTTCGGCGCAGCTCAGCTACACCGGTACCACCATCACCCAGAACTTCGACACCCTGAACTCCGCCGCCTGGGCCAACAACACCACCCTCCCGGGCTGGTACCTCTTCCGTCAGCCCACCCCGGGCACCGCCCTGACGACCATCGTCGTCGGCACCGCCACCTCCACCGGCTCGTTCTTCGCCTTCGGCCCCACCACCGACCGCGCCCTCGGCGCGTCGGTTCGGGCGGCGCGTACTACGGCAACCCCGCCAACAACACCGTCGCCGGTTGGATGGCCGTCGGCATCACCAACAACTCCGGTCAGGATCAGCCCAACTTCACCATCGGCTTCGATGGCGAGCAGTGGCGCAACGCCGGCGCGACTTCCCCCGCCGTCTCCGTCGCCCAGACCATGGTCCTTGAGTACGGCTTCGGCGCCTCCTTCGACACCGTCAGCACCTGGACCGCCCCGGGTGGCGACTTCGACTGGGCCTCGCCCGTCGTCGGCACTTCCACCGCCGCCGTCGTTGACGGCAACGTCGCGGGCCTCGTCGCCGCTCGCGGTGGCACCATCACCGACAACTGGGCCGCGGGCACCACGCTGTGGATCCGCTGGGTCGAGCGCAACGACCCGGGCAACGACCACGCCCTGGGCATCGACAACTTCACCTTCTCCTCGGGCGGCGCCGTGGCGCTGATCCCCAACGTCACCAAGGACGTTGCCAACCCCGCCAACCAGACCTCCCTGCCCGCCGACATCCCCTTCGTGATCTCCAACGTTCAGAACATCGGCACCGGCGCGACCTCCACCGCCACCATCACCGCGGACTTCCCCACGACCGTTTCCTACAACGCTGGCGCTTCGACCCTCCCCGCGGGCGTCACCGCCGTCTTCAACCCCCCGACCCTCACCATCAGCCTCCCGGCCCTCAACGCCGGTCAGGCCCTGGGCTCCAACATCACCATCGTGATGACCTCCGCCACCACCGAGTTCCCCGCCGCCTTCCCCCTTCAGACCAACTGGGTCAGCACCGTCGGCGGTGACACCGACGCCACCACCGCGATCGTCGCGATTCCCCCGGCCACCGGCACCCTGGGCACCGTCAGCTACACCGGTTCGAACATCACCCAGGACTTCCAGACGATGGGCACCGCGGTTGCCACCTCGCCCTTCTCCGCCACCACCGGCGATTCCGCCGGCATCCCCGGCAGCGGCATGCTCGGCTGGGCCGTCGCCCGCTTCGCCGGTTCCTCCACCACCGGCCTGCCCTACTTCAACGCCCTCCCCACCCCGCTCAACCCCTTCGGCGCAGCCAGCGGCGGCATCTACCGCGTCTCCAACGCCAGCGACACTCCCGACAACGTCTTCATCGGCTCCCTCGCCTCGGGCTCCAACTCCCCCGCCTTCGGCGTCGCCATCAAGAACGACTCCCCCAACACCCTGACCTCATTCACCGTCTCCTTCGACGGCCTGGCCTTCCGCCAGAGCACCGGCATCGACAATAAGCTCGACTTCTCCTACAGCATCTCCACCTTCAGCAACCTGACGATCAACAACTTCCTCATCAACAACGCCACCCCCTCCATCGATGTCGACTCCCTCGACGTTCTTGGCGACCCCTTCGTCTCCATCCAGAACGACATCAACCCTCCGACCAAGACCACCTACACCGCGACGGTCAGCAATGTCATCATTCCCCCTGGTGAGACCCTCTTCCTCCGCTGGCGCGACGTCAACGAGGCCGGCAACGACGGCGGCGTCGGTATCGACAACTTCACCTTCTCCGCTACCTCGGGCGGCGGCACCGCGGGCTGCAACCCCGCCGACATCGCCTGCGATGACGGCACGCCGCTGAGCGCGGCTCCGGGCTGCACCAACAGCAACCTCGGCCCGAACGAAGGTGACTTCAACGCCTTCTTCG
>JAVTWO010000110.1:0-8304 GCA_032229765.1 Phycisphaerales bacterium
CGCATTTTTTCTACTCAACCGATCAACATCACCGCTGATAGTCGGCCATGTTGAACTGCCACGTCGCCGACGTCGCGTCGTTCGCCCAGCGGCGCATGTCCGTCATCTCTTCCAGAGCCGATGCCTTCACGCTGCCGTCCATCTGCACCGAGACCAACCGCTTGTCGTGCCGGAAGTCCAAATACCCGTGCTGACGCGGGCGCATCGAAGGATCCCAACCACGCAGCGACTGCACCGACCACGAAGGCTCGCTCGTCGGCACCGAATGCCCGTGCCACGGCCGCGGTGCACTGGGTGCCTCGATGCGGTGATGCCCCGGCACGAGCTTCGTATCCGCCGATGACAATGCGCCCGTCGAGAAGATGTTCCGCGCCGAGGCAAACGTGATCATCTGCGACGGACGCTTCGCCTCTTCGGTCCGAAGGATGTAGAAACGCTTCTTCAGCAGAACCGTGCTGCTCATCGGCCCGCTGAAATCCGCGAACGCCCCAGCCTCATAGTCGCCGCCCACGTACACCGTGTTCAAACCAAACCCCGTGTACCGTGAGATGTACACCTGCTGGAACATCGGGTTGCTCGAGTCGGGCACGTTCGGGTCACCAGAGCTGATCCACCGCGGCAGGTTCCGCATGTCTTCGTACGCCGCCGTGTTGAAGATCAACGCCCGAATGTCCATGTTCATGTACGGCGCCAACCGCCACGGCCAGCGCTTCGTCACGTAGTTCTCCATCCGCTGGTTGTTGTCATCCCAGACCCGGAAGTGAAACTTCGTGTTGTTCGTGTGCGCCCAGCTCCAATGCGTGTACCCGGGCATCACCGCGCCCGCCATCGCCGGACCGTCGCCACCTTTCTCAGGCAGCACACCCGCCCATTGGTCCGCCAGCGAGCCCGGGAGCAACTGCGCCTTGTTATCCGATGAATACCCCAGATAGGCAAGCAGCGTCTGGTGCCCGATCGACATCTCCTGCACGAGCTTCGCATACGCCCGCGCCTTGCCCAACGCCGGCAGCAAGATCGACACCAGCAGCGCGATGATCGCGATCACCACCAGCAACTCGATCAACGTAAACGCCGAACGCTTCTCGTGTGAGTTCTTCCGAATCGACATGCTCGTGCTCCTGCTGCGATCTGCCCACTCGCCCGGGGTTCCAGAACGGAACCTCGCCGGTCCTGATCGTCCGCCCAACAAGGCGACGACCTGCACAAACCCTCACCCCCACAGGTAAACCCGATTACCTGATCTTCAAAGTGTACAGATATCTCGACCGGAAACACCCTCAGTCGCTACAGACCTACCCCAAAATCACAAAAATCCCGTGGGATTACCGAAGCCCTCAGCCGTCACCCACCAACATTACATCCCCCAATTTGGTTATATCAGCGCGCGGTAATCCCCCAATCGGGGCGATCCGCCTTATCCGACCAATACCGCATATCACGCAGCTCTTCAAAGCTCAGCACCGCCGTGTGGCCATCGAAGAACGACACCACCGACGAACCCGCTCCGCCCTTGCCGCCCCACCGCGCATCGACGTACCCGTACCGCTCCGGCGGCTGCTCACGATCGAACACGCCCTCCGTCCATCGCGCCACATCAAACCGTGGCGAGTCCACCAGATAAAACCCAGGCTGCACGCCGTTGGCCTGATTGAACGGATCCACGCCGCGCGCCGAGCAGAAGACCAAGAGCTGGCTCGTGCGCTTCACCTCATAGTTCCGCGTGACGTACCACTTGCCGAATGCCGTGATGGCCGCGGAGTTGAACCCGAGCCCCGGGTCGCCCTTGCCACCAACGAAATCCGCGTTGATCCCCAGCGATGGCGAGAGGCTCACGACGTACTGAAAGTCCGTGCGCTGCCGATACTTCTCCAACACGCTCGGGTCGTCATACAGCCCCGAGAAGTTGTAATCCAGATACGGCGCGATCCGCCAGGGGTACCGCCGAGCGATCACACCCGTAATCGGCGCACCCTTGTCATCAATCACCCGCAGCGCATTGGGCCCGCCGCTGACCATCGTGTTCGTCGGATACCCCGGCAGCAGCTCGCCCTTGAAGTCGTTCGCGTACGCCTGGTACGCCAGCATCAACTGCCCGCCGCCCGTCATCTCACGCGTCTGCTTCGCGGCCTTCCGCGCCGAGCTCAACGCCGGCACCAGAATCCCCACCAGCAACGTCACGATCGCCACCACCACCAGCAACTCAATGAGCGTGAACGCCGCCACCGCCCGGCAGCCACGGATCACCGGGCAGCGAGACTCCGCACCGAATCGCTGAGCCAAACTCCGCCCTCGCACTCGCGCCGCCGCTGATGCTGCTCCGCCTTCGATCTGCGATTGCTGACACGCATGAATCATGGGCATTCTCTTCAAATCCGAGCCACGCTCAACCAATCTGCCAACCCCAAACCCGTTCTCCGAACGACTCTTCAACGGACAAGTATATCGTTTAGTCGGTTGATTTCCACGTCCACTTTTCCCGCCCCGCCAGAAATCCTACGGCCCAATCGCATTCCAATCATCCTACCCCCCCTCTTTGTGCGTATCTCTTTCCCGTCTCCAGGCACCCAATCTGATTTTCAGTTCTTTTTGAAATCTGACACTGGCCTGTGCGTTCTTTGTGGATATCGTCTGATCGCGGGCTTTTCGTGCCGACTGATGGAGATTTCCGCCATGGTTCTTCGCTCGGTTCCCTGCCGCTCCCACTTTGATTCCCCGGCTCAACGCCCGGTCGATCGCTCTTCTTTCCTCCGCGGTTCGACTTCCACGATTTTCTCTCTCCTGGCCGCGAGCACACTCGCGTCTCTGCCGCTCGCCCCCAACGCACTCGCCGGCGAGATCACCGCGAACATCTCGCCACCTGCACTCGACCGCTGGATGTACCCCTTCGGGCCCGCCGGCCCGCGCGCCACCGCCTCCCTCTACACCACCATCGGCAGCACCATCGAAGGCTTCGACGACCGCGACGCGCAGTACCTCCTTGGGTTCGATACCGCCTCATCCATCCCCACCGCTCGTCCGCTGTCGACCTATCGCATCATCAGCGCCACACTCACCGCCCGCGTCACCGTTGACGACGGCGCTCCGGGCTTCGCCTTCGATCCCACCAGCGACCCCGCGACAAGCTCGCTCCCCGCGGGCGATCCGGCGCAGACCAGCGACCCCGACGTCGGCCGCCCGATTGAGCTCTTCGCGTGCGCCTATCGCGGCAACAACCCCACGACCAACCAGCCCTGGAGCGCGCTGAACTTCGTGCAGACCTCCCCCTTCTCCACGCTCGATCCCATCGGCTTCGGGCGCGGCAATCGCGCCGTCTATCCAATCGACTTCGACACCGCGGGCCTCGCTCGCGACGTGAGCAACAACGTCACCGACGCGCCACGGTTTGATCCGCGACCGCTAGCCGTGGGTCAGGCCTCGGGCGTTCTTGCCGGCGCGACGGTCCCCAACAACACTCCCTTCGTCTTCAGCATCGACCTGAACAAACCGGGCGTAGAGCAGTACCTGCGGCAGGGCCTCTCCATCGGCCGGATCAACCTGCTGATCACTTCTCTGCACAACGCGCAGGACTTCGGCTCAGGCCCCGTGGTCTACCCCGTCTTCGCGACACGCTTCAACCCGCTGGCAACGCCCGCGAGTTTGCAGATCACCGTTTCGCTGTGCACCGCGGACATCGCCGACGATCAGGGCACGCCGCTGGCGCAGAGCCCCGGGAACGTCCCGAACTCTGGCGTGAACGAGGGCGACTACAACGCCTTCTTCGCTGCCGACGGGTTCTTCTTTCAGTCCTCGCTGGGGCCCGCGGGCGTCGGGGCGTTCTGCGATATCGCCGACGACCAAGGCAACCCGCTGCCCGCCGCGCCGGGTGTCTCGAACAACGGCGTGAACGAAGGCGATTACAACGCCTTCTTCAACAACCTCTTCCTGCCCTGCCCGTAAACGAACGCACGTCGCGTGCAGACGCGGCATCACCAACGACACGACGAGAAAAAAAACAAGCCTTCGGAACAACGCGTTCCGAAGGCTTGTCTCTATCCGCGAAATCAACGCTTTGTTAACTCTCTCTCGCCGACTCCGCGGGGCCCAACGTGGTGAACCGGCCCGCTCTTTCGAGGTGATCGAAATCGATGCGGACGGGTGTGGTTCAGGTGGTACGGTGGTCGTCGAGTTGTTTCAGTCCTGCGAGTTGTCCTGATCGTCGGTCTGCTCGCCCTCGGCGTTGTTCCCGCCGGCCTGCTTCTCGAGAAGCTTGCGGAGGTACGCGTTCTCGCGGCGGGTCGCTTCGAGGTCGAACATGATGTACTTGACGCTGAGGCGGAGGTAATCCAGCGAGTCCTGAAGGTCGCTGACGGTCTGCTTCATGCGGTTGTGACGGTCCTTGGTCTCCTCCGCGAGCTGCGTGAGGCGGGAGCGTTCGGATTCGGGGAGCGAGCCGATCTGCTCGAGGAGGTCACCGAGTTTCTTCTGGAAGTCGTGCTCGTTCATAGGGCCAGCTCCGTGTCTTGGGCTCCGGGTTGTTGTCCGGGGCCGGTGGTTGTTCCTTGTCAATCCCGCGTCGCGGGTGACGAAAGAAGAAGAACAACCGCCGGGCCGGGGCGGCACGAACTGGCGTGCCACAACCCAAGGTCCGACAAAGTGCTCGATCCGTCGATGAAAACGAGGCTCCGTCCTCTGGACACAGTTTAGCGGACCAGCGGAGGGAAGGTTGGTTTATGCGGGGTGATGCCGGGGGGCAACAGACTGTTACCGCAGCGCGTCGAAGCGCTTCAACACATTCTGAGCCGAGCGGGGCGCCTGCTTCATCAAGGCGTTCAGGGCGAAGGGGTCGACCTTCTTCAGCTCGAGAACGACCTTTTTCAGGTGCTCGTCGCGGTTGACCACGAAGCGCCGGTAGAGGTCTTCCAACTCGTGGCGGTTGAACCGCGTCATCGGGTCCTTCAGCCCGGACTGAGCCGCGGCCCAGTCGATCAACGACCCGCCGTGCTCCGAATATCTGAAGAGCGCCAGGGTGGCCTTCAGCCGAGCCAGCGGCGTGGTGAACGGATCGGTGGCAACGTCCGGTAACTTAAGCATCACTTCCTTCGCCGCGGCTTGCTGCGAAGGGCCCAGGATCGAATCGCTGTGGGCGTTGTCGTGTTCCGCGGCATGGAGCTTCGGAGCGTCCTCCGCCGGGACAAGATTGGCGATGCCCGTGGAGAGGGTCTTGACCCCCGCACGATCAAACCGCACGGTGACGCGCTGGCAGGGTTTCCCCTCGTGCGAATCGGCGGTGGCGGAGTTGATGATCCCCACCCCCCACTCCGGGCGATCGAGGTGGACGACCTTGTCCCCAAAGGACCATTGTTTCAGAAGCATGCGCGAGTCCTTGCCCGGCTGCCGGGTGTGTTGGCGAACGCCGAACCCGGTGGGCCCGAATCAGAAAACGGACAGTACCATTGATTTTCGATCAGAAACACGGGGTCAAGGTCGCAGCGACCAAACGCTCACTTCAACCGACCCGCGAAAACACTCGTCACCCGAGACACCCAACCAAAGCAAACCCCCTCACCCGTGCCTCCCCGCTCCAGCCTCTTTTGACCCCAAGAAGAAGCCGATTCGAATACGTCCGGCTCAAACCCGGTTCGCCCGAGCCGTGCGTTCGACTGAGCGTGGACTGGAAGAACCGGCTTGTAGACCAAGGCAGCCGCGATTGAGCTCGCGACGCGTGGAAACAGCAGGTTCGACGGAGCCCCCGGACAGGCCTAGTATAGCACAAGGTTCGGGGCGTGCGTCAAGTTGTGAGACTTTCCACAATTGCGGCTTTCGATCAGGAAAGCCTCCGGGACGTCGTCACCACCGGGCGGTCAAGACCGGTTCAGAGGCGGGGCGGGTGCTTTTCGGGAGCGACCATGATCGAGGCGTTGAAGAGCGATGAGATCATCAACAAGGTTGGCGGGCGGTTCAAGCTGTGCGCCCTGATCCAGCGTCGGTTGGTCCAGCTCATGGACGGCGCCCGGCCCATGGTCGAGCGCAACGGGCGCAGCGACCTGGAGATCGCCATCGAGGAGATCCTGCAGGACAAGATCGTCCCGCAGTTCGACGACACCGATCCGGACTTCAAGGCTGCGCTGCCCGATTGGAAGCCGCGGGTCTGAGGTTGACCTTCGGGTTCAGGGGCTGTTTCAGCCGACACGACCCGAGCGTACAAGGAAATCACGATGAGCTCGCTCTCGAACGCCCGGATCCTCGTGGGTGTGGGCGGTGGGATCGCGGCGTACAAGGTCTGCACCTTGGTGTCGCAGCTCGCCCAGCGCGGGGCCAGCGTCACCGTCGCGATGACCCCCGCGGCGACGAAGTTCGTTACGCCGCTGACGTTCCAGGCGCTCTCGGCACGCCCGGTCTATACCAGCGCGTGGGAGCACATCGAGAGCCAGGACCCGCAGCACATCTCGCTTGCGCGTGATCTGGATCTGGCGATCGTCGCCCCGTGCACGATGGACCTGTGCGCCAAGCTGGCGGCAGGGTTCACCGACGACATCGTCTGCCTGATTCTGTCGGCGGTAGACCGAGCGAAGACCCCGGTGCTGCTGGCGCCGTCGATGAACGAGGTGATGTGGGGGCAGCCCTCGACGCAGCGGAACCTTGCGACGCTGCGGGGGGATGGGTTCAAGGTGATCGAACCGGGGGCGGGTTGGCAGGCGTGCCGGGCTGTGGGCGTGGGGCGCTTGCCCGAGGCGATGGACCTGCTTTCGATCGTGGAAGAGACGTTGAAGAACCGGGCGTGAGCAGGCTCGGCAACGGGGAAGGCGGCGGGGTCGGGAGGGGTCGAAAGGGCGTGCCGTGGGCTTGATTCGCGGGTGTTGAGCGCTACCGTTGGACACTGGTGTTGACCTGAAGCAGATGGCCCCATCGTCTAGCCCGGTCCAGGACACCAGGTTCTCATCCTGGGAACATGGGTTCGAATCCCATTGGGGTCATTTCGAGAACCCGCTGAAGGCCCAAAGCCGATCAGCGGGTTTTTCGTTTTGCGGGCGCGACTTTCTCGCGGCAAATCATGTGGGTTCTCGGACGTTAGCGTGATGATCGAGGGGGATCGGCGGCGGGTGCTTGGCGCGCCTAGAGTTCTTTTAGTATTTGCCAGTAGCCCCTTGTGGTAGAGAGTTCCCCCGGCTTTGATCGTGGGACTGACTGTTCTGGGTGACTGCTGGCCGCGGGCGATGGTTTGCCCGCGCCACCCCAGTACGGCATCGCTTGCATCCCTCCAAACGTTGTGTGGGTCAAGGACGCCCGAAACGTATCGGCCTTACGCCGTTGCCCGGCGGGCCGGTGTGGTCATGAGCTGACCCTTTGGTCGTCTCGTGCTCGCGCCGGGTGTTGGGCGAGGTTGATCAGGCCGGGGAGTTTGATGTTTGAAGACGTTTTCTGAACTTGGTTTGAGTCACGAGATCCTCGAAGCCCTGAAGCACGAAGGCTACGAGAAGGCCACGCCCATCCAGGCGGAGTCGATCCCACCGCTGCTGGCGGGGCGCGACATGCTGGGCTGTGCGCAGACCGGCACGGGGAAGACGGCGGCGTTCGCGCTGCCGATCCTTGATCGCCTGATGCAGCAGAACGCGGGCAAGGGCAAGCGGCAGGGCCGCTACCCGCGCGTGCTGGTGCTCTCGCCCACGCGCGAGCTGGCGACGCAGATCGTGCAGAGCTTCGCGACGTATGGCCGGAACACCGGTCTGGTCTACGCGGTGATCTTCGGCGGCGTGAGCCAGTTCCACCAGGTGCGGGCCCTTCGCGCCGGTGTTGATGTACTGGTGGCGACGCCGGGGCGTTTGATCGACCTTCTGGAGCAGGGCGTGGTGAACCTCAGCGAGGTGCGGACGCTCGTTCTTGACGAGGCGGACCGCATGCTGGACATGGGCTTCATCATGCCGATCAAGCGGATCGTGTCGAACCTGTCGAAGGATCGGCAGACGATGCTGTTCTCGGCGACGATGCCGCGGGAGATCATGCACCTGGCCGACGCGCTGCTGCGTGATCCGGTGAAGGTGTCGGTGACGCCCCCCGCTTCGACGGCGGAGCTGATCGACCAGAAGGTGTACATGGTTGCGCGGAAGCAGAAGCCGGCGCTGCTGGAGTATCTGCTGCAGAACGAGAATGCTTCGCGTGCGGTGGTCTTCACCAAGACCAAGCACGGGGCGGAGAAGCTCAGCAAGCACCTGCGCAAGCGCGGGATCCTCTCCGACGCGATCCACGGCAACAAGGGCCAGGGGCAGCGTCAGCGCGCTCTGGAAGGTCTGCGCAGCGGCAAGAGCACGGTGCTGGTGGCCACCGACG
>JAVTWO010000111.1:0-8081 GCA_032229765.1 Phycisphaerales bacterium
ACGTTTTTGTGGGTGTGCCTTGCATGATGGCGGGGTACTTTCTGGTGAGCGTGCCGATCACGCGCGGGGTGGCGGTGGTCGCGGCGGGGGTGATCTCGAGGGTGATGGGTTTGCCCGGGAAGATGCTGTCGCGGACGCTGGCCGCGACGCCATATCGCCATGGGTACACGGCCGGGGCGATGATGCTTGGGCTGGCGCTGATGGTGTCGATCTGGACGAACGGGCGGGCGGTGCTGCGAGATTGGCTTGACCAGTTGGAAGTGCCCGACGCGTTTGCGGTTGGGCTGTTCCCGTATCCGGACGAGACGATTCAGCGGATCGAGAAGGTCGAGGGCGTGAAGGCGGCGACGCCGATCTCGCTGCTGGCGGTTGAGCTGCCCAAGGGCACGGCGCAGGGTGTGGTGGGGCTGACGAAGTTCCAGACGAGTTTTATTGGGTTTGAGCCGGACGAGTTCTTTGAGCTCATGGCGTTGAAGTGGGACGAGCCGAAGGACGAGGCGGGGGTGCAGCGTGCGAAGCGGCGGCTGCGTGAGGGCGGGGCGATCATCGTGGCGCGCGAGTTTCTGGTGAACCGCAAGATCGACGTGGGCGGGAAGATCACCATCAGTGCGCTGGGCAAGAGCAAGGAGTTCGAGGTTGTCGGGGTGGTGCACTCGCCGGGGCTGGACATTGTCAGCCAGTTTTACAAGATCGGCGAGGGTGCGACTGATCAGGCGGTGAATAGCGTCTTTGGCAGCCGAAAGGACCTGCGCGAGGCGTTCAACTACAGCGCGTGGAGTTTGATCCAGATCGGGTTTACCGACGCGGTGAAGAAGGCCGGGGCGGAGCGCGGTCCTTCGGCGGTGCTGGCGGATGTGAAAGAGATTCTGGGGATGGGGATTCTGGAGGTCGGCTCGGCGGTTGAGATCAAGGACCGCATCCGCGAGGTGATCGCGGGGACGATGCTGGTCGCGTCGGTGGTGGCGATCGGGGCGATGCTGGTGGCGTGTCTGGCGGTTGCGAACCTGATCATCGCGGGGGTGCAGGCGCGGCGGTTTGAGTTCGGCGTGCTGCGGGCGGTGGGTGCGCAGCGCGGGCTGCTTGCGCGGCTGGTCATCGGCGAGGCGCTGGTCATCGGGCTCAGTGCCTGCGTGCTGGGGACGTTCATGGGGATGCAGGGTGGCTGGGGCGGGCAGAAGCTCTATCAGATCGTCATCGGGATCGTGCTGAATGTGACGCCTCCTTGGGAGGCGATCGGTGTTGGGTGCCTTGCGGTGATCGGGATCACGGTGCTGGCGGCGGCGCCGACGGCGGTGGGGTTGGCGGCGCGGCCTCCGAGGGAACTGCTGGGCTCGATGAAGGGGTGAGTGCGTGTTCGAAAGTGCGTTCAGGTCCGAAGCACGGCTCTGGAGAGCCGTGCCACCTGGAACAGCGCGCGACTACGCTTGGGGGTGAACACTCCGCTCTTTGACTCTCGGCGGTATTTGATTCCTTTCCGGTCGAGTCTGCTGCCGCAGATTTTTTGTGACACGCTGGTGATCGGCGCGGGTGTTGCGGGCGCGCGGGCGGCGATCGCGGCGGCGGAGAAGTTGAGCGCGGCGAGTGGTGGCGGTAGCGGCGGGGTGATCGTGCTGGCGAAGGAAGAGCCGCTGGGGGGAACGGGCGTGTCTGGGATAAGTCCGGGCGGGAACAACACCGCGTGGGCGCAGGGCGGGATTGCCGCGGTCTTTGATTCGTCGGACACGGTGGAGAGCCACCTGCGCGACACGCTGGTTGCGGGGGCGGGGATGTGCGACGAGCCGATCGCGCGGCTGGTGGTTGAGGAAGGTCCGGCGCGGGTGCGCGAGATCATCGACTGGGGGATGCGGTTTGATCTTGGGCCTGACGGGAAGCCTGTTCTGGGGCGTGAGGGTGGGCACAGCTTGAGCCGAATCCTGCACAGTCAGGGGGATGCGACGGGGCGCGAGCTGATGCGGTGCTTGTGGGAGCGGCTGAACCAGACGCAGGGCGTGCGGGTGTTTACCAAGTGCTTCGCGCTGGATCTGATCACCGCCGGCGCCGGCGGGGGCGAGGGCGGCTCGCCCGTGATGGGCGCGATCACGCACCACCCGAAGTACGGGCTCCAGATGATCTGGGCGAAGTCGACGATCCTCGCCAGCGGCGGGGCGGGGATGCTCTGTCGCGAGACGACGAACCCGAAGGTCGCAACGGGCGACGGCGTGGCGCTGGCGTATCGCGCGGGGGCGACGGTTGCGGACATGGCCTTTGTGCAGTTCCACCCCACGTGCCTGTACATCGCGGGGGCGGCGCGGTGGCTGATCACCGAGGCGGTGCGCGGCGCTGGGGCGTACCTGGTTGACGAGTCGGGCGAGCGCTTCATGGTCGGCGAGCACGAGCTTGCGGAACTGGCGCCGCGCGATGTGGTGACACGCGGGATCGTTCGAAGGCTGACGGCTCGTGGCGGCACGCACGTGTATTTGGACTGCCGACATATCGCGGAGTTTGCGGGCAAGTTCCCGGGGATCACCAAGCTGCTGGCGGGGTTTGATCTTGATCCGTCGCGCGATCTGATCCCCGTGCACCCCGCGGCGCACTACAGCATCGGCGGCGTGCTGACCGACGCGATGGGACGCAGTGACGTGCCGGGGCTTTTCGCGGCGGGTGAGTGCTCGTGCAGCGGGCTGCACGGGGCGAACCGGTTGGCGAGCAACTCGCTGCTTGAGGGGCTGGTGATGGGCGAGGCGGCGGGGAGTGCCGCGGCGGCGCGGGCGCTGGGTGAGTTGCCCACGAACGGCGTTAGCGAGCTTCCGAACAGCGGCTGGGCGGCACCGGTGCGGGCGATGCCGGTGGCGGTGGTGAGCGATATCCGCCCGCCTGAGAGTGCGGAGCTGGACCTGAGCGATGTGCTGAGCTCGCTGCGGTCGGCGATGTGGCGGAACTGCGGGATCGAGCGGCGCGGGCCGCGGCTGGGCGATCTGGTGCACATGCTGGAGTTCTGGGGTCAGTACACGCTGGACAAGATCTTCGACGACGTGCGTGCGTGGGAGGTGCAGAACATGCTGCTGACGGCGTGGCTGACGGCGCGGTCGGCGCAGTGGCGGATGGAAAGCCGGGGGTGCCATTGGCGTGAGGAGTTCAAGGGGCCCAAGGACGAGCTGCGGGCGCACGACTGCTGGAAACGAGGGCGGGGCGAGCCGGTGCTGAAGCGGATCGTGGGATCGGGGAGCTGATCTTGAACTCGAAGATGAACGTGAACGCGAAGCGGAGTTGGCGATCGGGTGATTTGGTTTTGCGTGGCGTGGTTCGGCGCGCGGCGGTGGTTTGCGTGCTGTTTTCTTCGTGCGGTGGTGTGTTGAGCTTGGGCGGGTGTGCAGCGCTGGGGCTTGAGGATGAGCAGGACCGGCGCATGAGCGGGCCGGCGGAGTATGACGAGCAGGGGCGGCGGATTTATCGGCGGCAGCGCGGGTTCATGGCGGACCTGCCCGGTGCGACGCGGGGCGGGCAGCCGCTGACGAGCGGGGGCGGGACGGGCGGCTTGCCGGGGGCCTTCGGCGGGGCGGATGTGCCGAGTGCGAAACTGCTGCAGCGTGACGCGGCCACGGGGAAGGAAACGCTCATCAGCACGCGTCCGCGGCATGTCATGGTGCACCTGGCGCTGAGGCTGGATGATGGCAAGGACGATCTGTTCTATGACCAACTCGTCAGCGAAACGACGCGGCAGCAGTTTGCGGGCGAGGGCAAAGATCCGCGGCGCGAGGTGCTGAACTTTTTGCAGACCAACTACGACGACATCATGCTGCTGTTTGCGCGGATGCCGGGGGCGGAGGTTTCACCGAGTGTGAGCTTTGACCGCGCGGGGCCGAGCGATGTGCCGGGCGGGGGGACGCAGTACCGCCTGCGCCTGACGGGCACGGCGGCGAAGGGGCTGAAGTTCACGGAGCTGTGGCTGGAGCAGTCGCGCGGGACGTGGAAGTTTGTGTGGGTGCGGTAGGGATAGGCACTAGGCACTAGGCACTGCGCACGGGGCATCGACCCGTTTCTCAATCTTTCGGGCGTTCGGGGATGCTTTGGCGTGCGGTGAGGGTGCATGTGGCCTTCATTTCTTTGCCCGCGCGGATGAAGGTGATCTCGACTTTGTCGCCGGGCTGGTGGGCTTGCAGCAGCGGCATCCAATCTTCGACGCTTTTGAGGGGCTTGCCGTTCCAGGCGGTCATGCGGTCGCCTTCCTTCAGGCCTGCGCTGGCGGCGGGAGTGTTGGCGTAGACGTCGCCCACGACGACGCCTTCTTCGCCGCTGTAATCGCCCGGGGCGATGCCGAAGCGGACGCGTCCGGAGCGTGGGCCCGCGGCGGGGGCGGCGTTGGCGTCGTTGTTGGGATTGGCGTTGGTTGACGAAGGAGCGGGCGCGGCGGGTGCGGGTGTTGCCGGCTTCTCGGCGGCGGGGAGTGCCGAGGGCGTTGAGGGAACCGCGGGCTGGATAATCGGGCGGCGCTGAGGTGGTGAGTCGGCGGGGGAGGTGTCGCCGTCGTCAGGGTCGGTGATGGTCGAGCGGGCGCGCGTGGTGGTGAAGGTGGGCGGCTCGGCGCTGGTGGCGAGGTCGAAGGACAGATCGCTGACGAGCTTGATCACGCGGACGGCGCCGAGGAAGTTGACGGTCGGGTAGAGATCGGCGGGCGTGTGGTACTCGCGGTGCAAGCCGGTGAAGAAGTGGAGCACGGGGATCTGGGCGCCGTAGAACTCGGCGTGGTCGCTGGGTCCGCGGCCGCTGGGCCCGCGCTTGACGGCGAACCCGGCGTGAGCGGGGTTGGCGAGGTGCTTGTCGAGGAGTTCGTTCCACTGCTTGGCGGTGCCGGTGCCGTCGATGCTGAGGCGGCCGGAGCGGAGGCGACCGATCATGTCCATGTTGAGCATGGCGACGACCTTGTTTGCGGGGACGGGCGCGCGGCGGATGAAGGCGCGGGCGCCGTTGAGGCCGCTCTCTTCGCCTGAGAAGACGATGAAGATGATCGAGCGGGCGTTGGCGTCGCTGGGGAGCTGGCTGTAGCGTTCGGCGAGGTGTCGGGCGGAGATGATGATGCCCGCGGAGCCGGAGGCGTTGTCGTCTGCGCCGGGGTGGAGCTTGCCCTGGGGGTTGGCGTCGCGTGAGCCGAAGTAGCCGTAGCCCAGGTGGTCGTAGTGGGCACCGATGATGAGGTATTCGTCGGCGAGGTTGCCGCGGCCGCGGAGAACGCCCGCGACGTTGTCGGTCATGATGGGGGCGCGTTCGAGGGTGACGGCGAGGTTGGCCTTCACGCCTGTGAGCGGGACGAGCTGGCCGCCCGCATCGGCGATGGCGCGTTGAGCGGCGAGCGTGGTGCCTGCGCGGCGGAGGAGTGCGTCGGCGCGGCGCTCGGTGAGTTGAACGATGGGAACTGAAGCGGCCCCCCCACCGCCACCGCCGCCGCCGCCGCCCTGCCAGAAGCGCAGGTCGTCCAGCCTGCCAGCGCGGGGGTCGTCAACGCCCGGCGGGTTGACGACGATGATCCCCTTCGCCCCGCGACGCACGACGGCGCCGATTTTCTGCTGCAAACCCGCGGCGGCGCTGAAGCTCCGCTCGTCGTCGCCTTGCCAGAGGCTTTGACCCTGGGCGTTCAGCGGCTCGAATCGGAAGACCAGCGCGATCTTGCCTTCGAGGGATTTGTCGGTTTGGTCGGAGTTGTCGGCTTTGTCGCCGCCTTCTTTGGGCTTCGTTGCGGACCTGGGGAATGAGGAGAAGCCGTTCGGGCCCGACTCGATGGCGTAGCCCGCGATGACGATCTCGCCCTCCGCTTCGGCGTTCGCGGAGAGGCCCATCGGCGTGAAGTCGCCCGGGGCGATGTTCTCAGTGTTCGCTGCGGCGTTGGTGTCGGGGGCTTGCGAAGGGAAGGTGAAGGCGAGTTGCTTGCGGGTGGCTTTGGTTTCGCTGCCGCGGCGGAAGGGCTGGCGGAAGGTTTGCCAGGGGGTGCGGAGTTCGGTGCCGTCGGCGAGTTTCTCTTCGGTGGGGAAGGCGGGGTCGAGCCCGATGAGGTTTCTGAAGTGGAACTCGAAGTACTCGGCCGCGAGCTGGTTGCCGCGGAGGCCCGGGGCTCGGCCTTCAAAGAACGGGTCGGTCAGGGCGACGACGTGCTGGAGATAGTCCTGCTCGTCGGCGGAGAGGCTCTTGAGGATCGCGCTCAGGGCTTCGCCCGCGTCGGGTTCGAGGATGGGCTTGGCTTCGGTCGGTGCCTCCAGAGCGGCCGGCGGGGTGGGCACGGGCTGCATCGGCGCGGGTGCGGAGGGTGCGGCGGGCGGCGGTTGCACGAACGTGGCGGCGATGGCGAGGCCCGCGGCGGAGAGGATGACCACGGCCGACACGGAACGCAGGGCGGCAGAACGAGGCACAGAACGGATAAGCATCGTGGGCTCCGAGGGTTCAAAACGAGGCAGAAGCGGTGCGAGCGGGGCTGATATGGGGTCTATCGGGTGAAACACGCAGTCACCGGTCCAGATCGGGACCGGGTATGGTGATACAGGGTACCGAATCGCGGGATGCACCGCAGGAAAGCGGGTTTGAAAGCGTGTGGGAGGTATCCGGTCGGCTGAGTGCGGGCTAATGTTGAATGCAGCGCGGCACGAACCACCGACGCACCGCGCTCCGCACGGAGTTTGCCCCATATGACGCAGTCCGCCGCCGGTTTGAGCTCGCAGGGTGTTTCCGCCGCCAAGGGCCTTTCGCAGGGTCAGGCGGGGTCGATCTTTGCCCCGAGCGACACGTTCCTGCATCGCCATTTGGGCCCGAACGAATCGGACATCCAGGAGATGCTCGAGTCGCTGGGGTACTTATCGCTGGAGGCGTTCACCGACGCGGTGGTGCCCGCGAGCATCCGGATGAAGCAGGGGCTGAAGATCGACACGGGTGTGAGCACGTCGCACGCACGCGGCGAGGCGGAACTGCTCAGCCAACTCAAGGGCATTGCCGGCAAGAACCAGATCTTCCGTTCGATGATCGGGATGGGGTACTACGACACCATCACCCCGGGGGTGATCCTTCGGAACATCATGGAGAACCCGGGGTGGTACACGCAGTACACGCCCTATCAGGCGGAGATCGCGCAGGGGCGGCTTGAAGCGCTGCTGAACTTCCAAACGATGGTCAGTGATCTGACGGGGCTGCCCCTGGCTGGGGCGAGCCTGCTCGACGAAGCCACCGCGGCTGCGGAGGCGATGGCGATGGCGTGGTCGATCGCCGGCGCTCGCGAGGGAACCAAGCACGCGTTCCTCGTCAGCGATACGTGCCACCCGCAGACCATCGAGGTCTGCAAGACCCGCGCGAGCGGCTTGGGCATGACCGTCCGGGTCGTTGCGCCGGGCAAGATGGACTTTGCGAGCGGTGATGTCTGCGGCATCCTGCTGCAGTATCCCAACACCTTCGGCACGATCGAGGACTACCGCGAGTTGTGCGCCAAGGCGAAGGCCAACGGAGCGGTGGTGGCGGTGGCGACGGACCTGCTGGCGCTGACGCTGCTGACGCCGCCGGGCGAGTTCGGGGCGGATATCGCCCTGGGCAGTGCGCAGCGGTTCGGCGTGCCGATGGGCTTCGGGGGGCCTCACGCGGCGTTCTTCTCCACCAAGAGCGAGCACGCTCGCAAGATGCCCGGGCGCATCATCGGCGTCTCGCGCGATGCGCAGGGGAAGCCCGCGCTGCGGATGGCCATCCAGACCCGCGAGCAGCACATCAAGCGCGACAAGGCCACCAGCAACATCTGCACCGCGCAGGCCCTGCTTGCGATCATGGCGGGGATGTACGCGGTCTATCACGGGCCCGAGGGTCTGCGGCGGATCGCCCTGCGTGCGCACGCGTACGCGCTGTCGCTTCGCGCGGGGCTGAAGAAGCTCGGACACACGGTGGATGAGGGGGCGATCTTTGACACCGTGCGCGTGACCCCCAAGGGCAACGACGCGGGCAAGGTCGTGCAGGCGTGCCGGGCGAAGCGGATCAACTTGCGTGAGATTCCGGGCGGCTCGCTCGGGCTGTCGTGCGACGAAGTGACCGATGCGGCGCTGGTGAGCGACGTGCTGAGCGCCTTCGGCGCGGGCGCGAACTCG
>JAVTWO010000112.1:0-7912 GCA_032229765.1 Phycisphaerales bacterium
CCATGAAGCTCCCCGCCAACCTCGCAACCCGCTCACTGCTCGCCATCGACCTCTCCGCGGTCGGCTCCCTCGCCGCCATCACCGCCCTGGTCTACTTCGTCGCCGTCCGCCCGGTTCAGGAGCGCCGCCTCTCCGTCGAGCAGGACCGCGCCAAGCTCGAAGAAACGCAGCGCAACCTCCAGTCCCTCCGCGACGAGCGTGCCCAGCTCAACTCCACCCTCACCACGATGAACCGCGCCCGCTCGCAGCAGCGCCTCACCCTCGAACCCCTCGCCAACGCCAACCGCCGCCTCGCCTCCCTCGCCGAACTTGCCGAGCTCGCCTCAGTCAAACTCAACACCCTCAAGCCCGAACAGCCCGTCCCCGGCGCCCGCGCTTCAACACTCCCCATCCGCCTCATCGGCGAAGCCACCTGGCACTCCGCCCTCGCCTTCCTCACCTCCATCCACGACCGCTACCCCGACACCGCCATCGTCTCCGTCCGCCTCACCAGCAACCCCAAAGACCGCGCCGAGCCCGGCCCCTTCTCCTGCGACCTGAACTGGTATGCCGCTCAGGAAAGTCCTAGAACTTCCCCGTAATCCCTTTTCCCTTGCCCGGCTTCCGTTCCAATTGCCTCTTTGAAGCATGAAGCTGACCAAGGAGCGCAAGGTCTATCTCGCCATTCTCCTCGCCGCAGGTTCGGTCTGGGGCACCGACCGAATCTTCTTCGAAGGCGGGCCCTCCTCCGCCTCCGCCGCCGCCATCAACTCCACCCCCTCCGCCCAAAACCCATCCTCCCCCGCGCCCACAGCTTCAACATCAACTCCCACCTCAACCACCGCCGCTAAACAGCCCGCACCCCAGCAGCAACCAGCCGCCCAGCCCTCCATCGCCGAACGCCTCGCCTCCATCCGCGCCGAGCTCGCCCAAGCCCAATCTCTCCCCCTCAGCGGCTTCAGCGATACCGACGGCTGGCTCTCCCCCAAGCCCGTTCAACTCCCCTCGCCCCAAGCCGAGTCCAAACCCCTCACCAGCGACCTCGCCCGCGCATTCCGTGAGCGCCATTCGCTCACCGCCGTCACCATCGACCGCGCCCGCAACTCCGCCTCCGTCCGCCTCAGCGGCCGCCATTCCGTCTCCCTGGGCGACACCATCGACGGCTTCAAACTCACCAAAGTCGATCAATCCTCCGCCCGCTTCGAAGCCGACTCCGAAGTCGTCGAACTGACCCTGCCGCGCACGCTCTCGTCCGAAAACCCCGCCGCACAGCCGTAACACGCCGATCAAGCCGAGTCTCCCACCATCACCTGACCATCTCCCCCTCAACCCCCCCGCTCATGGGGTCGATAGAAGAACGTCGGGAGTGCGCTCCCGACATTCACAACCGGGAGTTGATCATGAACCGTCCCCTGTCTCGTCGAAACGCCGCCTTCACGCTCATCGAGCTTGTCATCGTCGTGGTCATCATCGGCATCCTCGCCGCCATCGCCGTCCCGCGCATGAGCCGCGGCGCCGCCGCCGCCAGTGACTCCGCCCTCATCGGCAACCTCACCCAGATCCGCAACGCCCTGGAAATGTTCCAGGCCGAGCACGGCGGCACCTACCCCGCCCTCGCCAAAGTCTCCGACGCCCTCACCCAGTACTCCGACACCACCCTGACCACCATCCAAGACTCCAAGGACGAGTCCAAGGGCGTCATCTTCGGGCCCTACCTCCGCTCCATCCCCGCCCTCCCCGTCGGGCCCAACCGCGGCAAAACCGCCTTCATCGCCACCCTCGGCGGCGACGGCGGCTGGGTCTACGACGATGCCAAGGGCCTCGTCAAAGCCAACGCCCCCGTCGGCAACAAGGACGCCCTCGGCAAGGAATACAGCGAGTATTGATCCTTCCATTCCCCTCGCTCCTTTCCCAACCTCATCGATCAGTTGAACTCCCCGAACCCCCGCCCTTGCGGGGGTTCGCCCGTTTATTCCCGCCTCTTCCCGTTCAAAACCGCCCCTCCCTCACCGTTTCTTCACAATCTTGCCCCTTCCCCCATTCGCATGCCTTCTTCATCGAGATATCCTCTCCGGTCAGGAGACCCGCCCATGCTCTCCATCGAGTTTGATCCACCCGACGCCAACAACCCCTCAGCCCCGCTGACCGTCCGCCTCATGGGCGAAGCCTCGCTGGCTGAAGAAGGCGTTCTTGAACGCGCCGCGATGCGTATCTCCGCCGCGCACTCCAAACTCGTCCTGCTCGACTTCAAACACCTCCGCTTCCTCGCCTCGCTGGCCATGAGCGAACTGGTGCAGATCCACCACGCCATTTCCGCGAAGGGCGGGCGCGTGGTCATCGTCGGCGCTTCGGGCGTCGTCCGCGATGCCCTCCACCGCTCCAAACTCCACCAGATCCTCCCCCTCTACGAAACCGCGCAGGAAGCCCTCCAAGCCCACCAACCGGCCTGAAGCGGTCCCCGCTCTTATTTGCTATTTGCAAATTTGCTATTTGCCATTTGGCTCCGCCGCCGCATCCACCGCGATCAGCGCCGTCCAAGGCGTGGGCAACCCGTACCGCATCGCGTGCGCTTTCAGATCAAGCTCCAGCGTGGGCAGCGTCGCGCTGTTCGCGTACGACGTCATGTCCGCGATCCGCTTCCGCGCCCACACAAGCCCGATCACCGGGTTCCCCTTCTTCAGATCCGTCACCGCGGGGTTCATCAGCGTGAACTTCACGTCGGGCCCGGTGCGCCCGGTGAACGAAAGCACGCTGGCGGGCTGACGCACGTACCGCCCGATCACCAGCGACGGGCGATCGATCAACACGTCCAGCGTCCGCCTCGGATAGACATCGCTCCCCTTCGTCTGGTTGAACCCCAGGTTGATATCGATCTCCGCCGGCCTCGCCAACCGCCCGGTCATCTCCGCCGCCATCGGCTCGATGTCCTCTTCACCCTGCACGATCCCCAGCGCCCCGCGACCGGCACTCGCGATGAGCTTCATCAGCGTCCGCTCGCTCGATTCCTTCCCCGTCTTCACCGCGACGCAGTACAACCGATTGAACTTCAGATCACCCTGCGCCAGCGTCAGCATCTCCGCCTTGTCGTCGAAGCCCCCGCCGCTGATCACCACGACGATCCTCTGGAGCTGAGGCGTCCCCTTGATCGCCATCGCGCTGCGCACCGTTTCGGTGAGGTTCGTCTCCTTCGCGCCCTCGCCCTTGCTCAAGGCCGACGCAACATGGTCGTTCATCGCCTTCACCGTCGCGGTCGTCCAGGCGGTGATCGAATCGCCGCCGCTGGGCACGCCCGGCCCCGGCGCGGTCCACACCCGCACGAAATCACCCTGCTGCATCCGCTTCAACAGCGCCTGCGTGGTCTTCTGCGCCAGGTCGCGCTGCTCCGCGCTCATCCCCGCGCCCGTATCCACCACCACGCACCATTCGATCTGCCGCCGCGGCGGCACGGTCGCGTTCGCAACCGGCGGCACCTTGATGGCCGCGAAATACGTATCCCCCATCTCATCGGTAAACGTCGCCAGCCCGGGACGCACATCGCTCCCGCTGGTCACCAGCACGCGCAGTTCAAAGTCGCTCGCGCCCACATCTCCGCCCGCCGCCAGCGCCCCCAGCAGCTTCACCGTTCCCCGGCTTCGCGGCAGGTGCTTCTCACCCTCGGGCACCACCGACTCGATCGCGTGCGTCACGCTCCGCACACCCTCGATCGGCATGCACGCGTTCCACGCCACCGACCCGCTCACCTCACCCTTGACACCCTTCAAGGGCACCTTCAAAACAAACTCGCCCGATTCCAAAGGCAGCACGTGGAAGTACGTCAGCTTCACCCCGACCGTCGATCCGGGGGCGATGTTGCTCAGCCGTGCGGCGAAGACGTTGTCCTTCGGTGCAACCAGCGAGGCCTTCAAGCCGCGATCGACCGCGATGCCGTAGATCCGCCGAGCTTCCTCGCGCGGACGGATCACCCCGCGGATCGTCCGCTCGCCAAGGGTCATCACAAAGTCGTGCGGCGTTCCATCGCTGGGCAGCGGCAGGCTGTACACCGCCTCGCGCACGGGCTCGGCGCGATCGTTGCGGAAGCGCTGCTCGTACGTCACCAGGCTCATGTTCATGTCGACGCGAGCGCTGAAGCTGGTGGAAACCTGCGTCAGCTCGCCCGCGCTGCTCGTCGCGTCGATCAACCGCCCGCACCCTTCACGAGCTTGCTCACGCTTCGTCGCGAGAGCACCGAGCGCACCAACCGCCGGCGTGTCGAGCTTCTCCAGCGCCGATTCGATGATCCACAGCTCTTCGTGCGCCGCGGGGAGCATCCCCGCCACCGACTCGATCGTCACGGGCATAGGAACTACTGCGCCCGCCGCCTGCATCGCGGCTCGGCGTTTCGCGTCTTCTTCG
Source organism: Phycisphaerales bacterium (assembly GCA_032229765.1). Lineage (GTDB taxonomy): Bacteria > Planctomycetota > Phycisphaerae > Phycisphaerales > UBA1924 > JACVCS01. Next base: position 4,372 of record JAVTWO010000112.1, read on the forward strand.
GCGCCGGGCGTGAGAATGTTCCGAAGCGCGGGCGAGCCCTCGTCGCTCTGATTCACCGCCTGCATGTTGGTGCTTCGAACGTCAAAGGCGTTCCCGCTCGACGCCGGCAGCAGGTACTGCGTCAAAAGCCCCGCACCGGGTGAACGCGGATCGAGCGCGCCCTCGAGCCCCTCGGTCCCGCGTGATGCGGGCATCGAAGGCGTCGCCGTCGGCGGCACCGCGGCGGAACTCACGCCGCTGGATTTCGGATCAACCGCCGGACCACGGACCGGCCCGGGCGCGCCGGGCGCACCGAGCTTGGCCTTGTCCTTCTGATCAACGTCGCGCCCGCCGGGCATCGGAACGCTGTCGGTCACGGCGCGATCGGGCGCACGCTCCGTTGCGGGCTCGGCCACGGGTGTCATCTTGCCCAGCGAACCCGACTCGCCCGAGGCGGGCTTGGTGGTCTGGATCTTTTCGTTCCCATCCGCGCGGGTGTCGGACTTTCCTCCCGTATCGATCCTCGGCTGCGTCGCGGGGGCGCTGCCGCGCGGCTCGGGTTCCTGCTTGCTCGCACAGCCGCTGAAGATCCCCCCCGCCAGCGCGATGGTCATCACCGCGGAGGCCGCGGCTAAGCGTGCACAAAGGGTGAACGGTCGCTTCAGAGCGCCGCGGCTGGCGGTGCTGTCGATCACGCGCAGGCCCTCGCCTTGCGCGGGTTGGGCTTGATTGGTGCTGGGCATGGTGGTTCTTCTCCGTCGCTCGCTCGCTGCGGCCGGCGCTCACGGGGTGGCGGGCTTCGCCGCGGGGTCGAACGGCACAACCGTAACACCCGGCAGCGGCTCCATCCGCTCAGCGGTCGCGTCGCCCGCGGCCATCATCTTTGCCCGCATCTGCCCCCACGGATTTTTCACCTCGGGCTCGAAGAAGACGTGCACCCGCGCCACCCGCTGCCGACCCGCCTCGGGCTTCAGCTCGACCGTCCGCGCAGCGGGCTTCTCACCCGCGACAACGTTCATCGCGATGGCGCCCAGGATCACGCGGTTGTTCTGCAGCGCCGCCTTGTCGTAGTACGGCGCGTCGGCGAACCCCTTCGCCGAGCCGCCTTCGATCCCCACGAGCTTCGCCCCCTCGGGCATCAGCAGTTCCACCTGATAGCTTCCCACGGCTTTTTCTCCCCCGTCGACATAGACATCCGCCGCCGCGAACCACCCCATCGCGCTGGCGGCCTTCTTCGCTTCCGCCGCCGGTCGGGCCGCGGGGGCGACGGCGCTCGGCGAAGTGGACTGCGTGGCCATGGCCATGACGGAGGCGAGGCCGACAATCGCGCCGATGCCTATTGCCAGGGCGGCGGACGCCGGCGCGCGCCGAGAAACCGCGGTTACGGCGACTTTGCCGCTATTGGCCTTGAAGTACCTGAAAAGTTTCATGATCCGGTCCCCCTGCCTTCGCCCATGTTCGGGCGCACAAACTCGTCCGCCGGGAACGTTTCCGTTTCGCTAGGGATGTCCAGGGCCCAGAAATCCGGGCAATCGATCCCCGCGCCGGGCGAGGCGCCGAGGTTCAGATTGACCGCCCGCAAGGCGAGCTGATCGACCTCGGCGAAGGTGAGCGCGCCGGTGCCGCCGAGGGAAAGGGCGGCGCGGACGTCCTCGCCGACCTGTTCGGGCTGTGCGAACGTGGTGACGATGGCGGCTGAGGCGAGCAGCGCGACGCGGTGGGCGTCGACGATGTCGGGCGTGCGGGCGGATTCGGTCTTGCGGAGCAGATCGTTGTACCAACCGGGGTTGGTCGAGGCTTCTGCACGCCCGGGTTTGGCGGCGAGGGTTGCGCCAGCGCCCGCGGCATCGATATCGCTGGCACCGATGGTGGGCGAGGCACCGGTTCCGGTGCGGGCCAAACCGCCGGTGCCGGGCAGGGGGCCACGAGGATCGGCGTTGGTGTTGGCGGCGGGTTCTTTGGAGGAAGTGAGGCCGTAGGTCGGGGTGGTGGGTTGAGGTTGGATCGGCGTGTTGGTCTGGGTGGAGAGGACGAAGGCGAAGGCGAGGGCCGCGGCAAGACCGACGCCCGAGATCGCCCAGCGGTAACGCACGAAGATGGGCAGATCGCGGCGAGCGCGTCCGGCTTCACCGCCCGCGACGGGCCCGGGGTGCAGGCGCATCGGGTGATCGGTGGACGCGGAGTCGGTGGAGGACGCGACGGATGCGAAGTGACCCTTGGCGAGATCGAGGACGCGCGCGTCGAGGCGGGCGCGGGCGCTCTCGCTGATGCTCGTCGCTGGGGCGTCGTAGAGCGACTTCAACCCCTGCGACAGCATCGGCTGGTCGCTCGCGGCGTGATCGGGCTCGGGTTGGGTGTGGTCGTTGGACATGGTCTCGGTCTGGATCTTTCAGCGCCGGAAGGCGTGAAAAGGTTCACTCATTCGTTTCAAGATCGACGGCGGTTCTGCGGGTTGGAAAGCACGCGAGATCGGGGAGTTTGCCCAAGTTGACGGGATTTCACGCCGGCGGAGGGCGCACAGCGGAGGATGCCCGCCCGTGAAGGCTGGGATGGGGAGCGGTTGGGGTTTGGTGGGTAGTGCGTTCGTCGTCCGGAAAGTCCGCCTGATCGCGGAAGAAGGACCGGATGCGCGGGTCGGCCCGCAGGGCGTGCAACGCGTTGTGCAGGCGGCTTTTGATGGTGCCGACGGGAACCTGAAGTGCGAGGGCGATCTCTTCGAGGCTCAGGTCGTCAACGAAGCGCATGATGACGACCTCACGATGGACGGGCGAGAGGCCCTCCACCACGCGGTGCAGGTCGCTCAGTCGCGTGTCGGTCATGGCGCTCGATGCGGGTGCGGGGCGGGCGTCGAGCATGTCCGCGTCGTCGTTCTCAGTATTTGAAAGAGCCGAGGCGGAGATGGCCTTGCGTTTGATGCGCTGCTTCGCGATGGCCTGGTGCTTGACGACCGGGAAGAGGAACGTCGTCAATCGGCACGTCAGCACGAACCCCGGGAACTTCCGCAGGAGGTACGCGAAGGTCTCCTGCACGCAATCGAGGGCGTCGTTCTCGTCCTGGCAATAGCGCATCGCGACGCGGATGACGAAGTCGCGGTGGCGCAGGTAGAGCGTCTCAAAGGCCCGCTCGGCGTTCGACGAGCGCTGATTCATCAGCTCGATGAGGGCTTCGTCGCTGAGCGAGGTCAGCGTTGTGGAGGACGGGTTGGCGGTGCGGTCGGGCATGCAGGCGAAAGAGGGATGATTTGGGCGGTGACGTGCTCAGGTGTACGGCTCGACTGGGTTCGGGGTGCTGATGTTGCGGGTGATTTGGTGCGATTGAAGGCTGCGCGGCTGTCCAGCGCCCGGCTCTTCAGAGCCGGGCCACCAGAAGGCGTGGATCAGGGTTGGCAGCAGGGGGCGATGTTGGTTTTGCAGGCGGCGCATTGGCCGTGGCCGTGGACCCAGACGATGGGGGCGAGGGTGCCGCAGGCTGGGCAGCGTGCGTCGGTTCGGCAGGGGTCGGTGGAGGAGGGGCGCAGGGCGGGGGGCTGCGCGGCCATCCGCGCGAGGGACTGCGCGAGCTG
>JAVTWO010000113.1:0-50312 GCA_032229765.1 Phycisphaerales bacterium
CCGCGCTCGAAGCCGACCCGATCGTGCGCCGACTCAAAGATGATGCCGAGCGCCTAACCCTGCGACGAACGAACCGCGAACCCGACCCGGCATCAGAGTCCGAGTCCGACGCGCATCCCACGCCGTGAACCCTTCGTGAACCCCGGGACCCGGGTGAAAGACGGAGGTCTCGCGAGGGCTTGATGATGTGGATGGGATGGGTTGGAGTGGTTGGTGGGGTGTGGATGGATTTTGTTTGGATACAAAACCGGGTCCGCGGGCGTGTTGTTGGTTGACCGTCGATCAGCGGGGGGTATCATCCCCTCCCCTGCGGGCACTCCGCGGCGGGCTGTCATTGCGTTCGGAGTTCGCGGCGTGAAAGCCCCGCGAACACCCGGGCACCGCGGCAGGACAACGAGTTCACCGCCGCTGTAGCTCAGTGGTAGAGCGCATCCTTGGTAAGGCTGAGGTCATGGGTTCAAATCCCATCAGCGGCTTTCCCTGATTTAGTCGAAGGCAGGATGTCTTCGGCAAAGCAGGTCGTCTTGCGAATCCCGTAGCGGGCACGGTTCAGGAACGCCGTACCGCATCTGAACCGCTTTTTCGGAGTTTTTCTCATGGCCAAGGGCACATTCACGCGTACGAAGCCGCACGTCAACGTTGGCACCATCGGTCACATCGACCACGGTAAGTCGACCCTCACCGCCGCCCTGTCGGCCCGCTCGGCCGTCAAGAACGGTCAGACCCCCAAGACCTACGCCGAAATCACCAAGGGTGGTACGGTCCGTGACGCGAACAAGACCGTCACCATCGCCTCGTCGCACACCGAGTACGAGACCGCCAAGCGTCACTACGCTCACGTCGACTGCCCGGGCCACGCCGACTTCGTCAAGAACATGATCACCGGTGCCGCCCAGATGGACGGCGCGATCCTCGTCGTGTCGGCCGCCGACGGCCCGATGCCCCAGACCCGCGAGCACGTGCTGCTCGCCCGTCAGGTCGGTGTCCCCTACATCGTCGTCTTCCTCAACAAGGTCGACCTCGTTGACGACCCCGAGCTGCTCGAGCTCGTCGAGGCTGAAATCCGCGACCTGCTGAACAAGTACAACTTCCCGGGCGACAAGACCCCGATCATCCGCGGTCAGAGCAAGCTCGCGCTTGAGAACCCGAAGGACGACAAGGCCTGCAAGCCGATCGACGATCTCTTCGACGCGATCGACAGCTGGATCCCCGAGCCCACCCGCGAGGTCGACAAGCCCTTCCTCATGGCCGTCGAAGACGTCTTCTCGATCAAGGGTCGTGGTACCGTCGCCACCGGTCGTATCGACCGCGGCGTGGTCAAGGTCGGTGACGCCGTCGAAATCGTCGGCCTCCGCAAGGAATCCCGCGCTTCGACCATCACCGGTGTCGAAATGTTCCAGAAGACCCTCGACAGCGGCCAGGCCGGCGACAACGTCGGTGCGCTGCTCCGTGGTGTCGAAAAGGACGACATCGAGCGTGGCCAGGTCATCTGTAAGCCCGGCTCGATCAAGTGCTACACGAAGTTCAAGGGCGAGGTCTACGTCCTGTCGAAGGACGAAGGCGGCCGCACCACCCCGTTCTTCAGCGGGTACAAGCCCCAGTTCTACTTCCGCACCACCGACGTCACGGGTTCGGTCAAGCTCCCCGCGGGCGTTGAGATGTGCATGCCCGGCGACAACGTGACCCTCGAGGTCGACCTGGGCGACAAGCCCGTCGCCATGGAGAAGGGTCTCCGCTTCGCCGTCCGCGAAGGTGGCCGCACCGTCGGTTCGGGCGTCGTCTCCGAGATCATCGGCTGAGATCCCGCTGGGTTTGGGTTGAGATTCAATCAGTAGGCACGCCGATCGGCGGGATGGACGGGCAAAGGCCCTGAAGACCGCGACCTGAGATCGAAACCTACGATCAAGCACTTCACCGCCCCGCCGGGTATCCCCCCGACGGGGCGGCTTTTCGGAACGGTTGTCTCGCTTTTTTCAGTCCCTTTTCCGCTGATGGTGCCCGCGTCCAGATCGGACCGCACGCACCACGGCTCGATCGAGAGGTTCATCATGGCGAAAGGCAAGTCCCAGGCTCGTGAGTTCGTCTGGCTCCAGTGCTCGGAGACCGGCGATCTGAACTACCGCACCGAGATCAACGTCAAGGGCGGCATCGCCGAGAAGCTCAAGGAAGGCTTCAAGAAGTACTCCCCGCGTCTGCGCAAGCACACGCTGCACAAGATCAAGCGGAAGTAATCCGAAGGCACCTTGGGATCAAGGGACCAAGGCATCGAGTGGGGAACGCGCACCCTCGGCTCGATCCCCAGGTCCCTTGATCCCTCGATCCCTCGGCTTTCCACACGCCGGTAGCTCAACTGGTAGAGCAGCGGATTCCAAATCCGCAGGTTGCGGGTTCAAGTCCCTCCCGGCGTGCTTCGGTTTCTTCGTTCGGCTCGGTTGATCGGCCAATCGCCGCTCAGCCGAACGAACACGTCTCTCGGCCCTCGGTCGCGTGGTGCGTTGTTTCAGAAACCTTCGCACCGGGGCGATTCGCGAGCGATAGACGGCTCTTTCCGCGGCCTTCACGCCGCCGTTCGTTTCTTTCTCACCTTGCTGGTCCCGCACCGATCCGCTCGCCCAAACACCTCGGCAGCACACCACCATGGCATTCTCGATCTATAAGTCCGGTCAGGGTTACTGGGTCCGCGTCATGACCGCGACGCTCATCGGTATCGCCTCCATCGCCTTCGCGGCGTGGGGCGCATCGCAGGCCCGCGCCATCGTCGCGCAGCTCCCCAAGACCGCCGCCGTGCTCGACATCAAGGGCGCCAAGGCCGACGTGCCCGGCAACACCGCCGTCACGCTCATGGGCCCGGTCGGAACCGACGGCGTTCGTCCGGAGATCGGCACCGCCGTGATGATTGAGCCCCTGACCAAGGGCGCAACCAGCGACGCCGCCGCACGTACCCGGATCGAGAATATGGCCCTGGGCGAGGGCAAGAACATCACCATGCTCGAGGCGCTCCGCGACGCGGGCGGGCAAGAGTTCGCGCTCGTCACCGGGCGTTCCGCTCAGCCCCCGGTTCAGGAAGCCATCGTCAGCGCCATCGTCGCGGCGGTCTTCATCATCATCGGCACAATCCTGGCCTACTGGCTCACCGCGATGCGTCCGCGCACGGTGGACTTCCTGATCTCCACCGACTTCGAGATGAAGCGTGTGAACTGGTCCACCCGGCGCGAGATCGTCGGGTCCACCATCGTGGTGATCTGCACGTGCTTCTTCCTCGCGGGCGTGCTCTTCCTCTTCGATATCACGCTGCAGACGGTCTTCCGTTCGATCAACCTGCTGCAGCTCGGGTAACGATCGCCGCGCGTGAAGACGCGTTGACGGGTTGCGTTCTGAGTCTTTGGTTTTTACCGCCCTTTCCTCACTGATTTTCACCTTCCATCGACGAGCCGACCATGTCGAACCAGAACGAGAAACACGACGAGACCGCCACGACGACCGCCGCCGCCCCCGCGGGCGATAAGCCCCTCTCGGCCGCGGAGTCCATCGCCGCCAACGCGTACATCTCCTCCGCCGAGCCCATGACGCGCTCGGGGATGAACTGGTTCGTCCTGCGCGTGGCGAGCAACAAAGAAACCTCCGTCCGTGACACGCTGCTGCGCAAGGTGCAGATCGAGCACATGACGCACCTGGTCGGGCGCATCCTCGTCCCCACCGAGAAGAAGAAGACCATCAAGGGCGGCAAGCAGAAGGTCACCGAAGAGAAGCTCTACCCGGGTTACGTCTTCGTCGAAATGAAGCTCGAAGACGACGGGCGCATCCCGCAGGACGTCTTCTTCCTGATCAAGGAAACCACGGGCGTGGGCGACTTCGTCGGCACCAAGGGCCGCCCGACCCCGATGAAGCAGCACGAGATCGAGAAGATGCAGCTGGCCTCGATGAAGGTCGAGGACATGCCGCAGATCAAGCTGGTCTTCGAGAAGGGCGAGGCCGTCACGATCAAGGAAGGGCCGTTCCAGGGTTACGAAGGCACGGTGGACGAACTGCTCCCCGAGAAGGGCCTGGTCCGCGTGCTGGTGACGATCTTTGGCCGGCAGGCGCCGGTCGAGTTGGAAGAGTGGCAGATCGCCAAGGCCGACGAAACGGTCTGAGACGACCAGCCTCATGAAGGAAATCTGTCTTTGGTGGCACGGCTCTCCAGAGCCGTGCTTTCTTTTTGATTTGTATTGCCCGCACCAACGAGCCACGGAATCAATGAGAGAACGCTTTGGCGGGTGTTGATGCCGACCGATCGGACCAGCGCCGGCGCAGCTCCGCGGTGAGCTTCGCCTGAGCGCGTTCGGCTCGAACGCGGATCGTTTCGTCGCCGCGTGCTTCGCTGACGAGCACCAGGTCGACGGTGTTGATCAGCTCAGTGATTCCCTCGCCGCTGAAGGCGGCACCACGCTCGCAGGCCCACAGCCCCGCGTGGATGTCGCGCGCGTTTTCCGACGCGAGCAGGCACAGGATCGTCTCGCGGCCCAGCGCGTGAAGCGAGCGATCCTGGCGCGCGTGACCGACGATGAGCAACCCCAAAGCCGCGGCGGATCGTGCGCGGTGGTTCGTCTCGCGTTGGCAGAGTTCGCGGAGGGTGTGCGTGAGTTCGCTGGTGTGATCGGGAGCTGCACGCCGCGCCAGGCGTGTGATGGACTCGATCGCTGATGCACGCACGCGTGCCTCGGGGTCGCGCGTCGCGAGATCGATCAGCACGCGGTGCTGCAGCTCAGTATCGACTGAGTTTCCGACGAGCCGACCCGCAGCGCCCGCCGCGGCCGCTCGCGAGCGGCTTGTTCGCTGCAACCCCGAATCGCTGGGCTCATCGATCCCGTCACGCAGGAACGACAGCAGTTCCTGAGCGTGCTTCAGCACGCGCCCGCAGCGCACCGCTTCGACGATCCGCGCCGCGTCGGTCTGGGGCTCGCCGACGATCAGTCGCTCGATCGGCTCCGCAGCGGTCTTGCTCCGTCGACGTGCACGCCGATCAACAAGCGAATCGCTCGGGGCGGCGGCCATGCGCACGAGTACCGCTCGGGCAAGGTCGCGCTCGCTTGGGCTGGCGCTGCGCAGGAGCGTGATCGCCAGCGCGGTGCGTTGATCGCTGGGGAGAGATTCGCTGCGCGAGGTGGCGAGCAGGGCGAGGGCCGCGTGACGCCCGACGCGCGGGTGCGGGTCGAAGACGAAGTCGCGCACGCACGAGGGCTCCGGGGCGGTGCGTGTGCACGCGGTGCAGGTGATCAGGCGGACCAGTGCGCTCGCGTCGGTGAGGCGCTGCGCGAGGGCCTCGTCGCGGAGTTGCTTGCTCGCGATGAAGCCGGAGCGTTGCACCCAGCGCACCGCGCCAACTCGGCTTTGGATCGGCAGTTGATCGATCACCGCCAGGTCGCGTTCATGGGCCGAGAGACGCTGGGTCTGGGCGGCGTTGGTTCGCTGCGTGCTCGCGTTGGTGGAGCTCGCGGCTTCGCCGCGTGTGAGCGCGGCGCGGCGCGGGTTGAGCAGAAGGAACGCGCGGTCCATCCGCCACGCGACGGAATCCCCCGGCAGCGGGGCACGCAAGCGCTCGGCGCACGCGCCGCTGAGGGTCGGTTCGACGATGAGCCGCCACGCGGCGGCGCCGACGACAGGCTCGCCCCCGCGACGAAGGATGCCGCGGAGCATCATCACCGCGGGGTGGTCGGGCTCGCTGAGCCAGGTCATCTGCGAACGTACGGCACGCCAAGCCGCGGGCTGAAGGGCGGCCGTGCGGATCAGGGCGCTGATCACCCCTGCGCAGCGGTGCACGTCCGCGGCCTCCGCCGAGCGCGCCAGCGCCGCCACAACGCGCACGCGTCCGATCTCGTCGAGGTGCACCGAACGCGAGAGCGCGTCGAGCGTCGATTCCGCTCGACGACGGTCGGTTTCGTCGGTCGACGGATCGCGCAGAATCTCCGCGACCGCATCGGCGAGTTCGGTTAACGGTCGATCAGCAACCGCCAGCAGCGCCCCGGCGCGCAGGTGCGCGGAGCCGAAGCGCACGCCACGCTCCACCACCGCGCGGATGAACTCACCCCCCAGCGACCAAGCCATCGAACGGGCGTCGTCGGACATCACCCCCCAGCGCGTGACAATCCGCACCAGCGATGCCGGCTCCTTCTGACGCTGAAGAAACGCCAGTTGCACGCCAAGAATGCTCTTCGGCTGCAGCTCGCCGGCGAGCTGATCGATCAAATCGGCGTCGATCTCGCGTGAGGGTTGCTCGGGCGTCTGGGGGGGATTCTCAGCCTGTGAGGCTGGTTTTGTTGGCTCGACCATCCCCGGGGTTTGTCCGGGCATGCGGGACTCTGCTGGCCCCGCCGGTGCGTCGGCACCGTCTGGACGCAACCGCGATGTCGGGCGAGCGAACAGTCTCATGCGGAGCGCATTATCGGCCCGCGGGTGCGGTTGGCTGAAGAGTCTCGGACACCTGCCCGTGGGTCGATGCGGAACCGAAGAGGCAAAGTCTGCGCGAGACTGGTGGTGCGGAGCCGCTAGATCTTGTGCACCACAACCGACAGATCACCAGGGAATGTGAAGTTGGGGGTTGTAGCAGGTGTGCAGCCGTGCTAGGGTCATTTCCGATGTTTGGATTTCCTCCAGACATTGTCGGGTCCCTCCCGTAGCATGGGCCCGGCTGATCATGGACGGTCAGACTCCTTCCCGGCGCGCGGACGACAGGGTAAACCCCGGTCAACACGAACGTGCCCGAGGCGAGCAGAGCACTTCCCATGAACGCGACGACCAAAGTTCAATCACCGGCCGTGCACAACCTGTTCCTGTATCGCAAGGCGCTTCATCCGGAGCTCTTCCAGATGAAGGCCCGGCGGGCGATCTCGCACGGGACGTACGACTTCGAGGCGTGGCTGATGAACGGCTCGCACATGCTGCGGTTCCAGCATCGGGCATTCTGTCTCAGCGAGCTTCTCTCAGAAAAAGACAGCGGACTGCCCACCGCGGGGGCGGTTGCGAGCTTCCCGTGTCTGGGTGAAAAGGACTACGAGCATCCCTTCGCTGCTGAGCACGTCCACTACATCACCACGATGCAGACCGAAACGCTCAGCGAGAACCTCTACCGCAGCACGTACCAGGAGATGCTCGCCTTCGCCAGCGAGACCAACGCGCTGGTTGTCAAGTGGATCGACACCCCCGCGGCGGCGATGAGCGTGGGGGCCGGGGGGGGGGGGGTTGGGACGCATCAGCACGGGCACAACGGACACAGCGGGCACCCAGGCTCGCACGGCGGCGGCGGCGCGTCCCACGCGAGGAAGAACCTCTCGATTCTGGATATCCAGCGGTTCAGCAAAGAAGTCCACGCACAGAGCTACCACCTGTTCGCTTCGTCGGGGTTGGTGCTGCGGACGCAGACGATCTTCGAGCACAAGTAAAAAGGCACTAGGCACTAGGCACTGGGCATCAGGCACTGGTCAGAAAGCACCAGAGGCGGTGGGGCACTGGTTTATTCGCGTTGCACGCTGGCGATGGTCAGGTCGTCCGAGAGGTCGATCTGGCCCGGGTCGATGCCGCCGCCGGCGAAGCGGCGCACCGCGTTCAAAAGCAGTTCGACGTCCTGTTCGATCGACGCGCTGGGGGCGAGGGATTCGAGGACTCTTCGGCGGCCGAACTCGTCGTGCGGGTCGATGGTTGAACCCGTGCCCGGCGCGGGTGTTGGGGGCAGAGCGGCGGCAGGCGGGAGGCCCACTTTGCTGGAATCGGGGTGGCGGGTTTGGCGCTGCTCGGTGACGCCGTCGGAGAAGACGATCAATCGCGAGCCGCGGGAGAGGATGAGCTCCGCGGGTTGGTAGGGCGTGGTGGGATCGACGCGCAGGGGCAGGCCCTGACCGGCGTCGGATTCGCACCCGGGCTCGCGGAGCTCGCCGGTGGTTTCGCGGACGACCCAGTAGCCGTGACCGGCGTCGACGTACGTCAGCACGCCCGAGTGCACGTCGAGCAATGCGGCGAACATGGAGACGAAGGCGTTGTCGGGCATCTTGCTGGCGAGGTGGCGGTTGAGTGCGTTCAGCGAGAGGGCCAGGTCGGCGGTGTTGTGCAGGGCGGCGGTGAGGTAGCTCTGCGTCATCGCGCCCATCATGGCGGCGGGGACGCCCTTGCCCGAGACATCGCCCATGAACAGCGCCACGCGGCGGTCGTCGAGCGGGAAGATCTCGAACAGATCGCCCGCGACGTAGCGCCCGGGCTCGACGTGCAGGCAGTACGCGGCGCTCAGCACGCGCCCGCGTGTGGGGGGCAGGATCGTCTGCTGGATCTGCAGTGCCGTGGACATTTGTTCGCTCATGACGGCGCGCTGAACTTCAAGCTCGCTCTTGCGCATCGACGAGAGCGTCAGGGCGCAGACGTCCGCAACGGCCTGGCAGAACGCCGCCGCGTCGTCCTGGATGCGCATGTGCCCCTCGCGGCAGTCGAGGTAGAGCGCGTGCGTCATCACGCGGTCCTGCATCACGGGCACGCACAGGCAAGTCTGCACACCCACCAGCGAGTGCGTGTGCGCCAGCGAATCCATCCCGCGCCGCAGCTTCACCGCCTGCCCGCTCGCGGCGGCGCGGATCAGGCTGCGTGAGAAAACAATCGTGTCGGTGCGGTGACTGTCCGAGAGCACCTCCAGCACGTGGATCTCGTTGTGTGGCAAATCCGGCCGAACGAACGCAACGACCGAAAAGCCCGTGGCTTCTTTGAGTGTCTGCACGACGACGCTGGCGAGTTCCATCTCGGTGCGGACGGTCTGCGTGCGCTTGGCAACATCGAGCAGGAGCTCAAGGCGTCGGCGGTGGATCGTCTCGCGCGGGGCATCGCCCAGGGTGAAGAGGCTCTCTTGAGCCGACGAGCTGTCTTGGAGTGGTGCCACCGCGCCGGTGACGGCACGTCCGTCGCCCAATGACGAGATCAGGCGCAGCGTCCATGGGCCGATCTTGAGTTGATCGCCGGGGGAGAGGGGCGCGTCCTCGTTCTCGGCGAGTTTGCGGTTGTTGATGTGCGTGCCGTGGCGGCTGGCCAGGTCGCGGACGGTGACGCGTCCGGCGTGGTCGACATCGAATCGGCAGTGCTCGCGCGAGATGCTCAGCTCGTGCTCGGGGGTCTTCAGCGCGCACTTGACGGATCGACCCAGCACCGCGGTGCCGGGCGTGGGGAGGGTGAACGGATCGAGCCGCGGACCTTCGATCACTTCCAGTCGCAGCGCGGCGCTCGATGCACCGGGGCGAAGAGCTCGGTTGGTGGAGCCGAAGAACTCGGTGTGGGCGGGCGGGTTGTTCTCCGGCGCGGGCATACCAACCAAGATACACCATCCCGCGGTCTTTGGACGGGGGCATCAGTTCGGAAAGTGGGATGGAAACATCCCTTCGGAGTGCGAACGAAGGCACGAAGTTGAGGGGGTTTACTCGCCGGGGATGAAGGAGATCGCCCCGTCCCAGGGGCTGCTGGCGGAGGCGTAGCGCTTGCGGGGGATGCGCCCGCCCAGGCGGCTGAAGTGCCCGCACTCGCAGGCGAGTTTCATCGCGCGGGCCATGATGACCGGGTCTTTCGCGTGCGCCACGGCGGTGTTCAAAAGCACGCCGTCGGCGCCGAGCTCCATCGCCACCGCGACGTCGCTGGCGCTCCCCACACCCGCGTCGACGATGACGGGATAGGTCGGGTCCCCTTGCTTGAGCAGTTCCAGACACAGCGAGATGTTCAGTGGGTTCTGCACGCCCTGCCCGGAGCCGATGGGCGAGCCGGCGGGCATGACGCTGGTGGCGCCGGCTTCTTTCAAGCGCACGGCCGCGATCGGGTCATCGCTCGTATAGCACAGCACCTGGAACCCGTCCTTGACCAGTTCTTTGCAGGCTTCGAGCGTGCCCGCCGGGTCGGGCAGGAGGGTCTTCTTATCGCCCAGCACTTCGAGCTTCACCCACCCCGCGCCGGGGTTCTTGAGTTGTTCCAGAAGCTCACGGCCCAGGCGAGCCACGCGAATCGCATCGTCAGCGCTGAAGCACCCCGCGGTGTTGGGCAGGATGGTGTAGCGTGAAACGTCGAGCGCGTCGAGAAGCGATTGCCCCTGCGCGTTGAAGAGCCGCTCGCGACGCACCGCGACGGTGACGACCTCACACCCGCTGGCGATGAGGGCTTCGTTCATCACGTCGAAGGTGTGGTACTTGCCCGTCCCGAGGATCAATCGGCTGGAGAAGCGCTTGCCGCCGATGACCAGGGCGTCGGTGTTGGTGAGGGTGGAGGTGTGATTCATGGAGCGGTCTCGGTGCGATGGGGTGGAAGTGGGGGGATGTGGGTGGGTGGGTGTTGGATGGTCGGAAGCGTTCAGCCGCCACCGACGAGGGTGACGATCTCGATGGTGTCGCCTGGCTTGAGGGTGGTGGCGGCGTGGTCGGCCTTGCGGACGAGCTTGCGGTTGATCTCGACCGCGGCGGCGGCGGCGGCGAGGTTCAGCAGTTCGAGCAAACCCCGAACGCTGGTCCCATCGGGGATTTCGCGATTGTCGCCGTTGACTGTGACGATCATGACGGAGGGTAGGAGGACGCGTGTACACTATCTGAGGTTGAGTATGGTGGGGGGATGGATGGTTCTGGTTCCTCGTGGTGAGTCAGGGATGGGAGCCGCGGATGAAGAAGAAGCAATCAGAAACCGAACGTTGCGGGAAGGGTTTGGGGGCGACGACGGTCGTTGCACCGATCGGTGGCGATGAAGCCGCCCCCCCGCCTCCCCCGCCGCCTGCTGCACCCGCGCCCGAGGCTCAGAAAGAGCCATCCAATACCGGAGGTCGTACGGCCGTGGCGGAGGCCCCGAAGCCCGCGAAGCCCAATGCGCCGGTGGATCAGTTGCCGCCGTTCAAGGTGCTGCTGCACAACGACGACGTGAACTCGGTTGAGCACGTGGTGGTGTCGCTGATCGAGCTCTTCTCGATGAACCAGCGGAAAGCCGTGGACGTGACGATCGAGGCGCACGAGAGCGGGCTGGCGCTGGTGATGGTCACGCACAAGGAGCGTGCGGAGCTGGCGGAGGAGCAACTGCGGAGCAAGGGCCTGACGGCGACGATCGAACCGGCGTGAAGTGTGCGCGTGCGGTTGGGCGGCGGCGGTGGTGTGGTCGTGGTGAACGACCGGCGCACGAAAGAGCGCGGGTTTTGCGGGTTTGCGAGGCGGTTGGCCGATACCCTGCGTGCCGATGGGCTCGATGCTTCGACCTGGACATGTGATCGTGATCTCCACCCTTGGGCTGTTGGTCCTGGGCGTGGTGATGGTCAACTCCGCGGGGATGAGCATCGATCCGAAGTCGCCCGTGACCATCGAGAGCATCCTGCTCTCGCGCGCGACGATCTACATGGCCCTGGCGATGCTGGCGCTGGGGCTGGCGGCGCTGCTGCCCGTCTGGCGCTTCATGCCCGGGGTGGCCTGGAGTAGACCCGTCGGGCCTTCGCTCACGCTGGATGAAGAGCCGGAGAGCCGCTGCGTGTACAAGCCCCTGGCACGCTTCGGCGGCTGGAGCCTCTGGCCCCTGTGGGTCAGCGGCGCGGTGCTCATGGCGGTGGTGATGCTGGTCTATATCCCCGGATTGAGCCGCGAACGCAACGGCAGCCACCGCTGGCTGAACCTGCGCCTGCCGGGGCTGAACGACCTTTCGGTCCAGCCCAGCGAGATCGCCAAGTGGGCGCTCATCGGTGTGATGGCCTGGTACGCCTGGAAGCTGGGCACGAAGATGCGCAGCTTCTTCTTCGGGCTTGTCCCGGGGCTGGCGCTCGTGGGCGCAGTGGCGGGTGTGGTGGTCATCGAAGACTTGGGGACGGGCGTGCTGATTGCGCTCGTCGCCTCGATCATCCTGCTCGTAGGCGGGGCGCGGTGGTGGCAGTTCCTGCTCTTCGTGCCGCCGGCGGCGGGGGCGTTCTGGTATGCCGTGCACGCGAATCCGTACCGCCTGACCCGGATCGTCAGCTTCCTGAACCCCTATGAAGACCCGCAGGGGAAGGGCTATCACCAGATCCAATCGATGATCGCGGTGGCCAACGGCAAGGTCTGGGGACGCGGGCTCGGGTTCTCCGTCAGTAAGTTCGAGTACCTCCCCGAGGACACCACCGACTTCGTCTTCGGGATCATCTGCGAAGAGCTGGGCCTTGCGGGCGCTGGGCTCGTCATCGCCCTCTACCTGGCGCTCATCTGGGCGGGGTTCATCATCGTCGCTCGCCAGCGGCACAAGGTCCTCCGCCTCATAGGCACGGGCATCATCGCCACCGTCGCGATCCAGGCGGTGATCAACCTCATGGTCGTCACGGGGATGGCGCCGACGAAGGGCATCGCGCTGCCGCTGATTTCATCGGGCGGCACGGGGTGGATTCTCACCGCCGGCTGCCTGGGCCTCTTGGTGAACATGGACCGCTTCGCGCTGCGGTTCGCTCAGAGCGAGAGCAACGAGCCGATCGACAGCGGAAGCGAAGCGGGCGACCCCGCGACGCCCGCACATCAGGCGAACCGATCCACGGATCAGGGCGGGCAAGGCGAGATCCAGCCCGGCGGGACGTCCCATGCTGCCGTCGCGGTGGTGGGGTAAACCCCTCGCTGGACGACCACTCAGGGCGGGCGTGAACGATCGAAAAATCAGGGTTTCAAGAGCGATTGGTCGATGACCACCCCGTCCGATCGGCGCGGCTCGTGCGCGCACCGTCGGCGTCACGATGTCCCTTCGCAGGCGCGACAAACTGGCTTTGGCCTTCTCGCCGGTGTTTCTGCGCCTGGCTTTGGGCGTGACGTTCCTCTGGGCAGGTGCGGGAAAGTTTCTCTCCGAGAAACGCTACACACCCGACGAGTGCGCCACGCTCGCGTCGATGGGCGTCTCGATCCCCCGCGGCGTTCCCATCGCCCCGCAGGGCGTGACCAACCCGGGCGCGAGCCAGCCCCAGCCCGCAGGTGTTCCCGCCACCAACCCCGCGCTCGCGCCGACGATCCCGATTCCCGATCCGCCGCGCAGCACGCAACCCAAGAACCGCCAGAGCAAGCCCGGCAAAGGCGAAGCCCCGATCCGCGACGTCGCCAGCGCGAGCGCCCTCGATAGCGATGAGACAACTCAGCGCACGTTGATTGCCTATCAACCCGAGCAGGCGGCACCCAACCTTCCTGCCGCCGCGGCGGCGACGACGACCGCCCGTCAACCCAGCCAACCGAACAAGCCCAAGCCCGCGGGCACGCAGCCTTCGTCAACGCAGACGCCTTCAACGCAGCCGCCGTCGACGACAACCAGCTCAGCACCAAACGACTACCCCAACGGCGCGGTGATGCGCCGCTTGTACGACCTCGCCCTGACCATGAAACGTGCCGGCACGCCCGGCAGCGTGAAAGGCTCCGTCGGTAGCTATTGGCCCTCGTGGCTCTCGGGCGGCTCGTGGCCCGTCGTGCTGGCGTGGGCGGCGGGTCTGACCGAACTCGTCGCCGGCGCCTTCGTGCTGCTGGGGATCTTCACCCGCTTCAGCGCCTTCGCACTCGTCTGCGTCATGCTCTGCGCCATGTGGCTCACCGAGCTGGGCCCAGCGATCCAGGCGGGCAAAACCTTCTTCTACCTCGTCCCTTCACGCGAAGAGGGCGAACTCTTCTCCGTCGTCGTCTGGCAACGCTGGATGTGGCAGTTCGCCCTGATCTGCTCCGCCGCAGCTTTGGTCCTGCTCGGACCGGGCCCGCTCAGCATCGATCACGGCGTCTTCACCCCCGGCGACGGCGAAGGCGGCGGCGGAGGTTCCGGCGGTGGTGGCGGCGGCGCGGGCGGCAAGCCCGGCGGTGGCGGCGGCAAAGAGGCCTGATTTCCCAAGCAAAGACCAACTTCTCCCCCCGCGCTGACCGATCTGTTCTGCAGCGATTCCTGGGTTGGCGATCCCCTGCGCTACCGTGTGCGTACCGATCCTTTGTCGCTCAAACGTCACGTCCGCTCCGTCGCGATTCACCATGCCCGCGAACACCACGAGCCAACACGCCCTGCCGCCGAACACGCCCCGCGCGGGGCTGAGCGTCGGCGCGCGCTGGGTGATCTTCGCGGCGATCTCCTTGAGCACCCACGCGATCATCGCCGCGGCGTGCTTCTCGTCGTCGCTCAATCAACCCAAGGGCGGCAAAGTCGTTGGCGGTTCGTCCGCGCCGGTGTTGCTGATGACCAGCCAAACACGACCGCCGATCTTCACGCCTGCTCCGTCACCCGCGCTGCCGACGGACGAAACTCAGCAGCAAGCACGCGAGACAACCGTGCCGCCCACGCGGGTCGCACGCCCGATTGATCAGCAGTCATCGAGCACGCCCAGCACGCAAGAGACCGGCTCATCAACCACGAGCTTCGATCAGCCACGCGAGCGTTTCAGCCTCGGGCTCGAAGCGCCCACGGACGCGACGGCATCGTCCGCCGCCGCCGCCGTCTCGACCGGACAGGTGAGTTTCCTGGGTCTGCAAGCCGACGCGGAACTTGCTTCGTCGGTGATCTACGTCGTGGACACCTCGGGCCCGATGGTTTCGAGCCTGCCGTGGGTGATGCGCGAGCTTGGTCAGAGCGTTGAGGGCCTGATCGCCACGCAGCAGTTCAACGTCGTGTGCTTTGGCGAGCGTGGTGCCGCGGGGGCTGCGCCGGTGCGAACGCTCTTCAGCCAGCCGCGCGACGCGACGAACGCGCGCAAAGACGATCTGGCGCGGTTCATGTCGAACGTCGAGGCTTCGGGTCGGTCCGTCCCGCTGGAAGGTCTTCGCGCCGCGCTGGCGCAGCGCCCGCGGGTGATCTTCCTGCTCTGCCGACCCATCGCCCGCACCTCCAGCGGCACCTGGGACCGCGGCACCGGCGCGGTCCTCGACGAACTCGCCCGCCTGAACCCCATCGACCCCGCAACCGGACAACGCCAGACGATCATCAAAGTCGTCCAGTTCCTCAGCGAAGACTCCACAGGCCTGCTCAGCGAGATCGCCCGTCAGCACGGCGGCGAGAATCCCGCGGCACTTCGAACCATCACGCGCGACGAGCTGGCGTCGGGGATCACGGCCGCACCGGAGTCCAGAACACCGAGGCCCGCTCCCGATCGCTCCGCGAAGCAGCCTCCGGCAACAACCAACACGCCGCCAACGCTGGGGGTTCGATGAAGCTAGCGAGCACACGCATGAGCGGCCCGGGCCTGAACTACGGGCTTCTTCTGGCGGGCGGGGTGTTGTTCGCCTGCGTACGCGCGGGCTCGGCGTTTCCGCTCGGGCACACCATTGAACCCCCCGCCGCTTCGTCGAAAGAACCATTGCCCACGCGTGCCGACGGCGCGCCGGCGAGGCCCTCGGACACCACGCTGAAACCGCTCGCGGAGATCAGTGCAACGCTTGTGCAGGTCACGGACGTTCTGGTCGAACGGGTGATTGTGCTTTGGACCAATCCCTCAACGAAGCGCAACACGCCCGCCGCTCCGCAGGTGCGGGCTTCGACGTTGAGGGAGATCGAGAAGATCGCGGTGCTCGAACGGCTTCAACGCGAGCAGTTCAAGCTCCGGCGCGATGAGTTGAGCAAGCGAGCGAGCGAGCCCGACGCCCAACGTGCCCTTCGCGAGCTGGCCGTTCAGGAATCGGACCTCAACACCGTGCTCATCCCGCTCTCCCGAGCGCTGAAAGCGACCGTGACGTCGATGAAGCCGATCGACGCGGTTCAGCCCCTGCGTGCGTTCCGCGGGCGCACCGTCGCGATGGAGTCGCTGCGTCGGATCGCGCTCGCGGCCGTACTTGTTGAGTGCGGTGATGCGGCATCGATGGCGGAAGCGTCGGAGATTGTCTCGTCGATTCTCGAACTGCCCGAGGGCGAAGACCCTCTGCGCACGTGCCCGCCGCCGGTTGTCGGCTGGGCGCTGTTGCTCGCGACGCTCCACGACCTGCCAACGCCCGAAGGGAGCGCACCGCGCGTGCAATCCAGGCGCGGCCAAGCGGCGTTCGCCCATCGGTACGCGGTGGCTTTCGCTCGGGCTCGCTTCCGCGCCGGCGCTGACGAACAAGCCCTCGGACCAACGCTGCAACTCGCCGAGACCGACGCGGACTCCGCCATCCACACGCTGTGCGCCGTTTCCGAAAGCCAGAGCAAACCCCTGCCCGACCAGCCCTACCCGCTGCGTGCGGCGCGGGCCATTCATGGTCAGCCCGGCGAGGACGTTGGGAATGCCCGGCGCATGCTGGCCGACCTCGAAGCGCTCGAGAAACTCCCACGCCCCCTCCGCATGCGTGTGGTCGCCCGCCTTGCCCGGGAGCTGGTCGGTCGGGAAGAAGTTGCTCGCGGAGATCTCGACATCGCCATCGCCGCTGCGGTCCCGTTGATCCGCAAGGATGCGCCACCCGACAAGGCCGAGGGAGAACTCATCTCCTCGGTTCGCCTCTTGTCGTCAACGTTGACCGACCTGCGAACGCGCAACGCGGAGGATGATGCCGCCCGCGCTGACAAGCTGATCGGTGCGCTCGTCATCGCATCTCAACGCGACATCGTGCATTCGGAACAGGTGGCGTTCGTCAACCCGGCTCTCATCGCTTGGGAAACGCTCCGGCTGGCGGTGATCCCGGGTGTCGCACCCCAATCTGTCGCCGCGGCGTGCGAACTCATCGTCTCGAACGGTGACGGCGGCCTCGGATCCGCACTCAAGCGTTCGAGCACGAACGAACACGCCGCAGTCATCGACGAGCTCTGGCTGCTGGTGATTGACCTGGCCGAGGGACACGCCGACGCTCGCGCCGATGGGCAAAGACTGCTGACGCAACTCGAACCCGCGCTGGCGACGCTGGATCGGATCGAAGTCCGCAGTTCGAGAGGGCTGTACCGTGCAGCGCTCTACGCGCTCGCGGCGGCCATGCAGCGTGCCGCGCCGCGAACGAGCGAACCCGTCCCCGAGGCCGAGGCCCTGATCGCTCGGGCCCTTGCCAGCCCGGTAGGAAACACACCTCAGAAGAGTTTTCGGTACGCGTACTTCCTCGACGAGCTGCTTCGGGCCAGCTGGGCGTTCGAGCTGTCAAAGTCCGGTCGATATCAGGCCGCGAGCGCGATCAACCGTGATATCACCGCGCAGCTAACCGATTACCACGGGTTCAAGTATCCGTCGCTGAAGAGGGCTTTCTGGTTCGCTTGGGCCGGCACACTCGAAGAGCTCGCCCGCACCGACGCGAAGGCCAACGCCACCGAGATCCGTTTGCAACTGCGCCGATTGAAGGGGATCAGTTCGTCGCTGGGTGGGCGAGACTTTGCCGAGCGATTCCGCGCGATCGAAGCCGCTCTGCCCCCGCTCTGATGCCGCTCGCGCCTCGGGTTGCACACAAACCCGTCCCCCGCGCGACATGGGTACACTCCGCGCGTGCCGACCTCCTCCGCCCATGCCGCCCCCGCTCAGCTCGACTTCCTCCGCGCTTACGCCGGTCGCTTCATCGTCTTTGAAGGGCCCGACGGCTCGGGCAAGTCCACCCAGTTCCGCCGCCTCACCGAGGCCCTCTCGGCCCTCAACATCGCCCACACCACCGTCCGCGAGCCCGGCGGCACCGTTACGGGCGAGGCCATCCGCCAGGTTCTCCTCGACCGCGCCAACACGGGCATGACCGTCCGCGCCGAGATGATGCTCTACATGGCCTCGCGGGCCGAGCTGGTCGAGATGGTCATCCTCCCCGCCCTGCGTCGGGGTGAGCTGGTCCTCGCCGACCGTTTTGTTGCTTCGACACTGGCGTACCAGGGTGCCGCGGGCGGGTTGTCGAGCGCTGATATCGCCGCGGTTGCGCGCGTGGCGACCAAGGGCCTTTTGCCCGACCTGTACTGCCTCTTCGATCTCGACGCCGACAGCGCCGCTAAGCGGCTTTCCCCCCTGCTCGACCGCATGGAAGCTAAGGGCAAAGAGTTCCACACCCGCGTGCGTCAGGGGTACCTCGACCAAGCCAAGGGCGATCCGCGGCGTTACGCCGTGATCGACGCTTCAAGGGACCCCGACACCGTCTGGTCGCAGTTGCTGCTGACCCTGCACCAACGCGCCAGCCAGTTACCGGGTAAACTCCCCTTGGCCTGATCGCACGAAGGCCGCGTTGCGGGGTTCATCCTTTTCGCTTATGGACATCGTCTGGACCATCTCGTACGTCTCGGCCCTCATCGCGGCGTACCTGCTCGGCTCCATTCCCTTCGGCCTGCTCATCGGCTTCGCCAAGGGCGTCGACATCCGCCAGCACGGCTCAAAGAACATCGGCTCCGCCAACGTCGGGCGGACCCTCGGGCGTCGCTTCGGCGTGCTGACCTTCTTCCTCGATGCCGCCAAAGGCTTCCTCCCCGTCTTCCTCGGCGGCTGGGCCCTGGGCTATCTTGGCTTCCCCGATCTGCCCGCCAACAAAACCGTCGCCTGGATCGGCTTCGGTGCCGCTTCGTTCATCGGGCATCTCTACCCCGTCTTCCTCCGCTTCAAAGGTGGCAAGGGCGTCGCCACCGGCTTCGGCGCGCTGCTGGCCGTCTTCCCGGTGCTGACTTTCCCCGCCGTGGGCGCGATCATCATCTGGGCCCTGAGCGTGAAGTTCACCCGCTTCGTGGGCTTCTCGTCCTGCCTCGCCTCACTCTCTCTGCCGATACTCACCCTTCTGGCAACCCCGCTCGCCAACGCCCTGGGCGTCTTTCGCGAGATGCCCCGCAACCCCAGCGGCTGGGCACCGTGGAGCGTCCTTTGGCCCTACTTCACCATGTCCATGGCGCTGGCGATCCTCGTCGTCTGGCGTCACCGCACCAACCTCGCCCGCATGCTCCAGGGCACCGAGCCACGCGTGGGCGAAAAGAAGCCCCAGCCCGAAACACCCATCACCAGCACCTCCGATTCGCCCATCACCACCCGGCCTCCCAGCGACCCCGTCTCCAGCACGCGCGCCTAAGTCGCTTAGGCCCGTCCGAGATTCTCAATCCATCCCACGCCCGAGAACCAACGTCCGCGGGGTTGACCCTGCCGCGGGATCGGTCTGCACAAGCTCCCCAAGGTGACATTCCACCGCCAAAGGCAATCCCCGGTTCATCCGCCCTTACGCCATGCCGATGACTCACCAACCGGTCGAGGTCGATGCGCTCAGCACCGCCCCTTCCGGTTTGTGCCCGACGATCGAAGGACCGATCGCGGGCCCTCGGCAAGGAGCCACGGATGGATCTCACCGGTCAACTCAAAGGTCTTCGTTCCACGCGTGAAGAGGACGAGCCCCGACTCGTCTTCCCCGCCAAGGCCCTTGAGATCGCTCGCAAAGCCGCCGGCCGAAAGAACCCGTCAAACCTGCCGACAAACTCGCGCCGTGACGCCACCCCGTCGCACGTTCTGGGTCGTTGCACCATCACCGCGAGCATCGACGCCACCCTCGATCAGATGCAGCGCAAGCTCGACCAGCTCAAGGACGACGTCGAGAACGTCCTCTTCACCTTCCCCAAGCCCGATCCCAACGACCACAACAGCCCCCCGTCCTCCCGCCCGCCCCTCCCCGCGGCATAATGCACCGAACAGACTTCCGATCAGCGGTTCGGACGCTTCTCTCGCTCGCCATAGACCTGCTCATCGATCCACGTGTCCTTTTGATAGGGCTCCTGCACGTTGTACTGCGAAGCCCCAGGGCCGCTGGCACCAACCACGCGTGAGTAGCACCCGCCCAGCGTGCTCAATAGCGCCGCGCCCAGCACAACCCCCGCCATCGCCTTCGCGACCGATCGAGCCCGGCCTTCACCCGCGCTCGAAAGACCGGTCGGGCACATCGCGCTCTGCACAGTTCGGGTCATGGGCGGTTCCTTCATCACACCACGCCGCCACCGCAAAGCCAACTCCGGGCGGCGCACGCGATCGGCATCATGGTAGTCCGACGCCGCCACCCGCCCGGTTCCATCGATCTGACTGCCCGCCCGCCCCCGCGGGGCCTGCTTGCGTACGATCTGTCCACTCGGGCGTCACCTCGCGTCCGGGCGAAAACCGTTGCCCCGCCTGTGTCGGGGCCTGGAGCGTTGATTCATGGGTCTTGAAGCCGCTTTGCCTGTCGATTCGTTCGTGACCACGCAGTTGCAGCGCGTGATCAACTGGGCACGCAAGAGCAGCCTCTGGCCCATGCCCTTCGCCACCGCCTGCTGCGGCATCGAGCTCATGGCCACCGCCTGCTCGCGCTACGACGTCGCCCGCTTCGGGTCCGAGGCCGTGCGCTTCAGCCCGCGCCAGAGCGACCTGATGATCGTCGCCGGTCGCGTCAGCACCAAGATGATGCCCGTCCTGCAGCGCATCTACCTGCAGATGAACGAGCCGAAGTGGGTCATCAGCATGGGCGCCTGCGCCAGCACCGGCGGCGTCTTCGACACCTACGCCGTCGTGCAGGGCGTCGACCAGTTCATCCCCGTCGATGTCTACATCCCGGGTTGCCCCCCGCGTCCGGAACAGCTCATCGAAGGGATCATGGCGATCCAGCGCATCGTCGAGAGCGAGAACATCCCGCCGCGCTTCCAGGGCGGCAAGCGCGTGGGCCTGGGCCTGGCGGTGCAGCCAAACTACAACCCACGCCCGCAGCCCATCGGCATCAGCGTGGGGAGCTGAACGCAGCCCGCACGCATTCTCGTACGTGCGGCCTGAACGCTTCCTCGGTTTTTCTCAATCGCTTCGTTCGTTAGTCGTTAGTTCGACGTCGCGGAGTTGATCATCTTGATCGACTCGCCCGACGTTTCCTTCACGCCCTCGATTTTGTTGCCGTTGGTACCCCCGCTGGGCAGCTCGATCGGCATCGGGTTCGTCGTGGGCAGGACCGGGCTCTTGACGCTCTCCGCGGGGGCAAAGCCCGTCACGTCCTGGTTCGCAGAGACCATCACCCCGCCCGCCTGCTCGATGGTGATCAGGAACCGCGTGGCATACTCCACCCGCACCGAGGGCTTGAACTCGATGACATTCACGTCTTTGTCGTTGGCAACCGCGAAGACCCCCGCCGAGACCGGGTACCGTTCGTCGCGCATCGCGTCGACAACCCACAACTGGTACGTCATGCCCGCGGTCTGAACCGCCGGCAGGTCCGTCAGCAGCAGCACGCCCTTCTGCGCCGAGGCCGACCAGATCACATCGCCCAAGGGCATCGCCACCTGCGCCGTGTCGGGGTTCGGGACCGACGCCGCGAGGATCGGCACCGAGACCACATCGTCGCGCCCCGGGAAGCTCGCGGCGATCAGCGCGCTGATGGCGTCCTGCGTTGAGTTCGTGCCGCGGACGATATCCAGCAGCGATTTGCCGGTCGATCCAACGCTCGCGGTGCTGCCGCCCGCGCCGGTCTGACCCGCGCCGAGCACGCCCGAGGTGGGGTTCATGCCGCCGGTGGTGCCGGTGCGTGAGACCACCGCGAAAGCCAGGCACGCCGCCGCCGCGACCCACCCGCTCCACGAGCGGACCGTGGTCCAGCGGGTGTTTGATCGCCGAGCCATATCGGCGCGTCGATCCGCTTCATCAAGCCCAACCAGCGTGAGCTGCGCGGGCTGATCGATCTGATCCAGGTCGCCGGGCTGGTGGGGCGAGCGCTGCTGCGCCGCCCACAGATTTCCGGCCGCGAGAATGCGAGCCTTCAGCGCCTCGGGCATCGCGTTGGCACCCGCGCCAATGCCGCTGGTGAGGGGCAACGCCTCGGGATAGCTCAGGGCCAGGTCCGCCGCCGCCGCCGCCCGGTCGTAGCCCTCGTCGATCCCCGTCCCCAACCGATCGGCGATCAACTCCAGCTCCGCCTCTTCCGCGGCATCAAGCCCGAAGGTCGCCCGCGCCATGAGCAGTTCGTCCATCCGCGCCTTGAGCTGCGCCAACTCCGCACCCGAAGCACGACCCCCAGCGCCCTGACCGTGGGTGCCGCGGCTGTTCTTCGGGTTGGGGTTCTGACGTGTCATGCGCTGGTGCTGGTTCCTGCTGTTTGTGCTTTGTTGTTCGCTGAAAGAAACTCGATCAAGGGTCCGGGTCGTGATCCGCGTTGCGTGCCCTTGGTCCGGGGGGCTGGTGATCCTCTTCGTCGTCCTCTCCCGTTCGTGCCTTCGCCGGAGTCGGGCTCATGGCTTCACGAAGGGCAATTAATCCTCGTCGAACGTGCGTTTTGACCGTCCCGAGAGGCATCCCCGTCAACTCGGCAATCTGCTCGTGGCTCAGCCCCTGGCAGACAGAAAGTCTGATAACCGTCTGCTGCTCAGGCCTGAGCCTTTTCAGCATTTCCCCGGCTCGCTGGGCCTCTTCGCCCAGGTCCTCCGCGACGCCCTCAGGACGGGCCTGTACGGTTTGCCCCAGCACTTCGCCGTCGACGCTGGGCATGTGCCGCCGCTGGGCACGCCGACGCCGATCGATCAGCCGACGCCGCGCCACCATCGCCACGAAGGTCTCTTCACTGCCCAGCGAAGGATCGAACCGCGACGAGGACTGCCAGATCGCGGTGAAGATGTCCTGCACCGCGTCGTCGATGTCCCCGGGCTCGAAGCAGAACCGTCGAGCGAGCGAATAGACCAAACCGCCGTAGCGGTCCAGGAGTTCCTTGACCGCGGCCTGTTGGCCCTCAGCGACACGATGCAGCAGGCACTCAGTCACGCGAAGTGGTCGCAAGCCCAAGCAGAGCCGGTCGTCGGTTGCACACCGGAAACGCCCGGCCCAAAACCGCATCGATCACGCGAAGCCCGCTTGAGGAACTCAACTGTAGGTCGAAACCCCGCAGAACGAGATTCCGCACAGCCCGACTCACGCGTCACGCGAAGCCAACAGAAGAGAAAGGGGGGTGGGGGGGAAACTGGGATGGAGGGTTGGTCGTCCGCCGTCGGTCGCGTTGGGTTCGCTCATCACGTGCGAAGCCCGTGCAACGGGGCCCCGATGGCGCGACGCTTTACCCAAGGCGAAAAGCTCGGTGAATCCTCAAAAAATCGTCCCCGGCCTTCGTGCCCGTCAGACCAGAGCGGGCATGGCTCGAACGCCGGTCATTCGGGCTTTCGCCGCCGAATCACCGGCAGATTCACCGCCGAACCCCTTCTCAGGTATGTGTGTTTGAAACCAAGGGAAAACCCGCAGATCCCCGGCGGGCCGAAGGCTCACACCGCCGAGTTTCCAGCCTCGGATGCGGACTTTTTCCCCGAGCCCGCCTCCCGCTTGGTCACCATCCCGCGGAGGGCCCGGTCCGTCAGGCCCGGCACCAAGCTTCCCAGCGTCATGCCGAGCCGGACAAGCTGCCCGCGCACGCCGGGCCAGAGTTCCGCCTTGGGTTTGCGGATGCACGTGACGGTGCGTTCGCCCACCGATTCGGCGCTCTGCGTGAACCACCCGGGCGATTCGTGGGAGAGCTGCTGGATGCCGCTCTTACGTTTGACGAGGTCGAAGAGCTCGGTGCGGGTGGTAATGGGGTGAACGGTCGTGACGGCGATCCGCTTGGTGGAAAGCTCTGAGCGAAGCGCCCGCCCGATGTGGTGCTGGGCGGCCTTGGTTGCGCAGTACGCGCCATAAAACGGCAGCGTCTGCCGGGCCAGGCATGACGAACAAATCAGCACGTGCCCGCGTGGTTCGCTGTCGCTGGCGGGTTGGTTCTTCATCATCAGCATCGCCGCGGGGCGGACGAGGTTCAGCGTGCCGAAGAAGTTCGTCTCGAAGATCGCGCGCATCTCGCGGTCGGTGGTCTCGAGGATCGGTTTCTCAAGCCCGTACCCCGCGTTGGCGTAGACGGCGTAGAGCGAGCCGAAGGTCTCGACGGTCTTGTCGATGAAGGCCTGGCACTGCGCCGGGTCGCTGACGTCCGCGACGAAGCCCATCGCCCGTCCCCCGGCGTGGCGGATGTCGTCCACCAGCGCCACTAGGCGATCCTCACGCCGGGCGCAGAGGGCTACGCACATCCCCGCGCGGGCGCAGGCGATGGCCGTGGCCGCCCCGATCCCGGAGCTCGCTCCGCTGATGGCGATGACCTTGTTGCGCAGTTCGATCGTGCCCATAGAACGCAGGGCACTGTACGGCATCAGCACACCGCGCAGCGACGCCTTCCTCGGTTCTTCACCGTTCCGCGTCGAATCAACGGGCAGATTCCGCGTTCCGGGCTCTTCCGGCGCGGGGTTCACCACGCCGACGCGGCGCAGTGCCATGGGCTGATCGGCTTGGGTTGTGGGCTGTCTCTGAAGCGCGATCTCCGCGGGTTCGTGGCGTTTTCGCCTCGCCCGCGAGCCGACGCGCTTTGCCAGATCTCGCGCCGAGCGCAAAGCCGGGGCAACCGCGTTCAGCACGATCGACGGACTCTCGAACCCCAACCTGGGAGGAGGCATAGACCATGGACTTCGGATTTCGGCGTGGGCGGTTTCACGCGCGCACGGCTCGGCACTCGACGCTTCGCCGCGATCACTCGGCGAGCGGATGAACGAATGAAAAAACCCCGCCGCACTGGGCGACGGGGCTTTCCTGCTTTCATGTTTTGATGGCGATGGTCCGACGATGATGGACCCGCGCCGGATTACTTCTCAGCGCGGATCTTCAGCTTCGCGGCCTCGGCATCGCGGCGGGCCTTCACGCCCGGGTCGCGATCGATGGTCCATTCCACGACCTTCTGGAACTCGGGCTGCAGCGGGCTGCCCATCCAGCGGACCTTGCCGTCGGTGCTGATGATGTACACCGTCGGGATCCCTTGGATCTGGAGCTGCTTATAGATCTTCTGCTCGGTGTCGAAGGCCTGGAAGACCTCGGTTGAGTGCTCGCGCAGGTAGCGCTCGACGTCGACCTTGCGGTCGGAGCCGTAGCCCGAGAAGCCCAGCACCACCAGATCATCGCGGAACTTCGTCGCAAGGTGCTCCAGCGCGGGCTTGGAGCGCATGCAGGGCCCGCACCAAGTAGCCCAGAAGTCCACCAGCAGAATCCGGCCCTTGAAGTCGGGCTTCTCGCTGAGCCACTCTTCGTCCTTGCCGAACTCAACGGGGAACTTCTGCTCCTGAATGTCGTTGGCGAGCTGGCTGACGAAGTCCTTCTCGTTCTTCTTCGCCCACAGAACGCCGGAATACGCCGACTCGTCGGGGAGCTTGAAGCTCACCTGGATCTTCTCACCCGCCTTGCGCACGGCGCCGGTGGCCTTGGTGCGTTCCTTCTCGATTCTCTCGGCTTTGAACTGCTCGGTCAGCGCCGCGACGCGGCCCTGGGCAACTTCCGCCGTCTCGCCCGTGAGGATCTCCAGGGCGTTCTGCACCGAAGCGGAATCCACGTCGGCAAAGCGGAGCTGCCCGGCCTTGTCGACAATGTAGATATCAGGGTTCTGCTCGCTGAGCAGGGCCTTGCGGAACTCGCCTTTCTCGTCGTGCGCCGAGAGGACCTTGATCCCGCGCTCGCTGAGCAACTGCTTGCCCGCGTCGTAGTTCCTGCTGTCGTGCACCGCGATGACCTGCACGCCCTTGGCGCTCATGGATTCCTGCAGCGAGGCGAGGTTCTGCACCGCACGGACCGACGAGTCACGCCAGTTGGCCCACATCACGAAGACGGTGACCTTGTCCTTCATGCCCTCGGCGGTGGGGGCCTCGCCATTGGTCCAGCCGTTGAGCTTGCCCAAGAGCGAAGAGTCGAAGGCCTTGAGCTCGAGCGCGTCGAGCTTGGCGCGCTTCTCGCCCACGCCGTCGCGACGGACGGAGGGATAGTCGGGCGAGCGCGGCGACTCGGGGGCCTTGCTGGCAAGGGCCGAGCCCGCCAGGGTGGTGAGCAGCGCCAGCGAAAGGGCCGAGCGGACGATCGTCGAACGGGTCATAAACAACTCCGGAGAAAGACGTATCGGTCGACACGCCGAGGGAGAACGCCATCGGCGGAAAATCACACGAGCGAACGAACCACCCAAACCACCCTCCACAGACGCCTCCCGGAATCGGGACGGGCCTTAGGAAGTGTACCAGACCCCGCACACCTCGGGGACTCTTTCCTACCCCTGTATACGGCCTGTGTTGAACTTCGGGTTCACTTTCGATGCCGAAACGTGCCGGCAGATCCGTTGGGTCAGGTTTCAGGGATTGCCAGCCGACTGAGAACGATCGCGGTGGTGACGGCGACGTTCAGGGAATCCACCCCCCTGGCCATGGGTATGCGGACGCGAAAGTCCGAGAACCTCTGAGCCTCAGGTGAAAGCCCAGGGCCCTCAGTGCCGACCAAGATTATCGCATTTCGTTTGGTTTCGATGAGGCGGGTTTGGGCCGAGACCAGGTCGATCGCGTCCGAGGCGGGGGTCAGTGAGAGCACCAGCGGGCGGGCGACCCCAGTGAAAACCCTGGGGTTTTCGGGGTGGAGGCCTTCGGGCCAGGTCGTCAGGCGGGCGAAGGGCAGGTGCAGGGCGCAGCCGACGGAGACGCGGAGGGACTTGCGGTACAGCGGGTCGGCACACTGCGGCGACAGCAGAATCCCCGCGGCACCCAGGGCGGCGGCGGATCGGAAGATGCTCCCGATGTTGTCGTGGTTGACGAGGTTTTCCAGGGCGACCAAGGGCCGACCCGGGGCGGCGTGGGCGAAGAGCTCGGCGGGAGGGGTGGGGGGCTGTCTTAATCCCACGGCCATCAGCCCGCGATGGAGATTGAACCCAACCAGATTCTCCAGCAGCTTCTGATCAACGCAGTAGATCGGGATTTCGGGGGCGAGGCTGGCGAGTTCGGCATCGAGGGCGAGCAGGCGTGGGAGGGTGCCCAGGATGCTCAGCGTGCGGAAGCGTGAGCGCAGGAGCATGCGGAGGACGACTTCGCCCTCGGCGAGGAACTTGCCCGTGTGCTGGTCGGAGGCGTGGGGAGGTGAGGCCGACTGATCGAACTCGGGGAGGAGCTGGCGCTCTTTGACGTCGCGATAGTCGGCGACGCGCGGGTCGTTCAGGTCGGTGATGGGGGTGAAGCGGCTGGGGATGTGCGGAGGTTCGACGGTCACGGCGGATTGTTGGTTGCCTGCGGCGTGTGCACGGAGGAAGTAGAATCTGGGTATGAAGACGATCAAGCAGATCCGGAGCGTGGCGGTATTCGCGGGCGTGGTGGTGTGCGCGGGGTTGCTCGGGGCGTGTGAGGAGCGGACGAGCAGTGTGCCGCCGGCGCGGACGAGCGATATGCCGGGGAATCAGAGCCAGACGCAGCTTGGCAAGACGCGCGACATGGCGAAGGAGTTGGGCGCGCGGATCGGCAATCAGCAGGCGCAGGCGGAGGATCTGTCGAACCAGATCAGCGGCGGGACCGGCGGCGAGGGGACGCTGACGGTTGCGCAGGTGTCGTTCAAACTGCCCAAGACCTGGCAGCGGACGAATCCCTCTGGGACGATGCGGGCGGGGGAGCTGAAGGTCCCCGGCGCGGGCGGTGGTGAAGAAGCGACGGTGTGGTTCACGACCTTCGGTGCGGGGCAGGGGGGCGATGTGGAGAGCAACATCAACCGCTGGTCGCGGCAGGTGACGGGGCCTGATGGGCAGCCGGCAAAGTTCACGCGGAACGAGAAGACGGTCGGGGCGATCAAGGTGATCACGATTGCCTCCAGCGGGACGTTCGCGATGATGTCGGGCGGGATGATGGGCGGTGCGGCCCCCGCGGCGGCGCCGAAGGCCGATCAGCGCGTGCTGCGGGCGATCGTCGAAGGACCCTCGGGGACGATCTTCGTGAGCATGGCGGGCGACGTTAAGACCGTCGAGGCAGCGGAAGGTGCGTGGGAGACGATGCTGGGCTCGGTGAGTGGGGAGAAGTAAGGGGGGAAGGGATCGAGGGATCAAGGGATCAAGGGATCGAGGGATTGTGGCATCGTGGTTTTGGTGGAGTGGTGAAGGTGACCCTGCCTGATGAGGGTTTGGAGCTTCTGCGTGGATGTTTTTCAGGCGGCGGTGTTGGGATTGGTCGAGGGGATTACGGAGTTTTTGCCGGTTTCGTCGACGGGGCATTTGATTTTGGCCGCGCACGCGTTGGGGCTGGATGAACCGAGCGAGAAGGCGGCGGTTGATGCGTTCAACATTGTGATGCAGGGCGGGGCGATTTTGGCGGTGGCGACGCTGTATTGGCCGCGGGTGAAGCGGATGATGCTGGGGGTGGTGGGCAAGGACAACGCGGGGTTTGATTTGCTGGTGAAGCTGAGCGTGGCGTTTCTGCCCGCGGGTGTGCTGGGGGTGCTGCTGAACAAATGGCTGGAGGAGCATTTGTTCTTCCCGGGCCCGGTGATCGGCGCGGTGATCGTCGGCGGGGTCTTCATGCTGCTCTTGGAGCAGTGGCGTATGGGGCGGTTCGGGATCGGCGAGCGCGGGCTGGGGCAGAACGGCGGCAAGGAGATCGAGGACCTGTCGATCCCGCAGTGCTTGTTCATCGGGCTCCTGCAGTGCATCGCGATGTGGCCCGGGACGAGCCGGAGCATGATGAGCATGGCGGGCGGGTTGATGGTGGGGCTGAAGCCCAGAGCGGCGGCGGAGTTCGCGTTCCTGCTCGGGCTACCCACGCTGGGCGGGGCGACGGTCTACAAGCTGTTCAAGAACGTCACAGGCCCAGAGAACGAGAACATGTTCCACCAGTTCAGCGCCAGCGCCATCGCGGTGGGCATGGGGGTGAGCTTCATCTCGGCGCTGCTGGCGGTGCGGTGGCTGGTGGGGTTCCTGAACAAGCACGGGCTGGGGATCTTCGGGTGGTACCGGATCGTGCTGGGCTTGGCCCTCATCGCCGCGATGTACATGGGTTGGATTGCTATCGGACCCGCTGGGAAGTAAGCGGCTTTTCATGCCCTTCGGCGCGGGGTTGGGGCGTGAGCGAACCTACCCTGTTCCGCTCATGAAAACGTCCTTCCCCAAAGAGAAGATCAAGGTCCTGCTGCTGGAGGGGGTCCACCCCGTCGCGGCGGAGATTCTTCGGCAAGAAGGCTTCAGCGTCACCACGCACGAGAAGGCCCTCGAAGGCTCGGCCCTACGCAAAGCCCTCTGCGACGATGGCGGCGTGCACCTTTTGGGGATCCGCTCTAAGACGACGGTGACCGACGAGGTGCTGGCGTACTCACCTCGGTTGTGGGGTGTGGGGGCGTTCTGTATCGGCGTGAATCAGATCGACTGCGGCGAGGCCTGCAAGCGGGGTGTAGCGGTCTTCAACTCGCCCTTCAGCAACACGCGGAGCGTTGCAGAGCTGACCATCGCGGAGGTGATTGCGCTCTACCGACGGTTGGTGGATCAGAGCGGAAAGATGCACAAGGGCGAGTGGGATAAGAGTGCGGCCGGGGCACACGAGGTGCGCGGGCAGACCATCGGGCTGGTTGGCTACGGGCACATCGGAAGCCAGGTGAGCGTGCTGGCGGAAGCGATGGGGATGCGGGTGCTGTTTTATGACATCATCAGCAAGCTGCCCCTGGGCAACGCGCGCCCCGTGCGGTCGCTGGAGGAACTGCTGAAGCAGAGCGATGTGGTGAGCCTGCACGTGCCCGAGACGGACGGGACGAAGGGGCTGATCGGCGCTCGGCAGATTGCGATGATGAAGCGCGGGGCGATGCTCATCAACAACGCGCGCGGGACGGTGGTGGATGTCTCGGCCCTGGCGGCGGCGCTGAAGGACGGGAAGCTGGGCGGGGCAGCGCTGGATGTTTTTCCGCATGAGCCGGCGGGGAAGGGCGAGCGGTTTGAGAGCGAGCTGCAGGGGCTGGGGAACGTGATTTTGACGCCGCATGTTGGTGGGAGCACGGAGGAGGCGCAGCGGAACATCGCGGAGGACGTGGTGTCGAAGCTCTTGAAGTTCATGAACAACGGCAGCACGACGGGCAGTGTGAACCTGCCGAACGTGGATCTGCCCGAGCAGGGGGTGATGGGTGATGGGGGATCGGCGGTTGGTGAGAAGGGCGGTGCGCGTCGGCATCACCGGATTTTGCATTTGCACAGGAATGTGCCGGGCGTGATGAAGAAGATCAACGGCGCGTGCGCGGAGCTGGGTGTGAACATCAACGCGCAGTACCTGCAAACGAACCGCGATGTTGGGTATGTGGTGCTGGATGTGGACGCTCGGCAGGGGAAGCAGATTCTCGAGGAGCTCAAGCGTTTGCCCGAGACGATCCGGGTGAGGGCTTTGTATTAGGCGTTAGGCACTGGGCACTAGGCACTTGGAAAAGGCAGTGGGGGCGGTTTGGGCGTTTGTGGGGTTCATGGTCTAGAGTGGGTGGGTGTAGGTGGTGGGTGTGTGTGACCCAGGGCTTGGCAAGCGTTGCCGAGGGCTTGGTGAGCGTGGGACTTTGAGCAGCGAGGCAGAACGGCTATGGCATCCAAGCGAACGGTCGGCGGCAAGGGCGGGGCTTCGAGCAACGGCGTTGTGAGCAAGTCGTCGTCGGGAGCTGGTGCGGGCGTGAAGCTCAGCGCCGAGGCGAAGGCGCGCTTGAGTGAGGCCGAGCGTTCGTTTGAGTTGGCGAAGGAGATCTCGCCGCGGCGGAAGACCACCGGCGCGGAGAACATCGAAGGGCTTGTGCACGAGCAGCTTGCGCACTTCGGGATCGATCCGAACAGCGACTTCGGCAAGCACCTGGGCAATCTCGCGCTGCATGTCTACGGCGGGCATGCCGACCTGAAGCAGATGTGGTGCGTGCTGCAGAGCGAGCTGGCGACGCTGGACCGCAAGGACCGGGCGGCGCGTTTCGCGGCGCAGAAGTTCCTCGCCTTCCAGATGGCGAAGATGCTCGACACGCTCATGCACCCCTGGCGCAGCACGTACCAGAGCGTCGTGAAGACGCAGGGCGCACGCCTGGCCCGCGGGCCTTACCCGGTCTTTGACAACCTCACCGCCCTGTTCAGCGCCAAGCCCGTCATCACGCGCACCGCGACGTACATCTACGCGTGCGCGGAGTGGGTTGACGACGCCTTCCAGGGCAAGGAGTTGATGCTCGAGGTCTACAGCCGATTGCTGAACCCGACGAACGTCAGCCTCGCGAACCACATCGTGGATATTGAGGCGGGCGAGCTCAGCGGCGAGTACTTCGCGTGGAACTTCAACTCGGGGATGGCGGCCATCGACGCGATCCTGTCGCACCTGGTGGGGTACCGCGACATCATCCTCGCCTCGCGCAACGTCTACGGCGGCACGTACCAGCTCATGCACGACTGGCTGGCGAAGCCCTCGAACCTCGATATCAGCGTGAACTTCTTCGACGGGTACGAGGTCAAGGACTTCATCAAGGCGCTGGAGAAGGTGCAGAAGGAGAACGCCGACCGGATCAAGGAAGGGCGGCAGGTGTACGTGTACATCGAGAGCCCGTGCAACCCGCACGGGTACTGCCTGGACGTACCGGCGATCTGTAAGGAAGCGCACAAGCGCGGGTTGACGGTGCTGTGTGATAGCACGGTGGGGACGCCGTTCCTGCACCGCCCGCTGCGGAAGAAGGACCCGATGGAGCGGCCGGACTTCGTGATCCACTCGTACACGAAGGACCTTTCGGGCATGGGCGGGACGACCGCGGGGTGCGTCATCGGGCGCAACGAGCGGATGTTCATGGGCAAGCACGACAAGGTGATGGGCAAGGACGTCGACGGCAGCGACCGCGAGTGGCACGGGCACGAGACGCTCTTCTGGAACGTGTACTACATCAAGGGGGCGTTCCTTGATGCCGACAAGGCGTACGAGGTCATCAACGGGATGCACACGCTGGAGATGCGTCTTGTGCAGAAGTGCATCAACACGCTGACGCTGGCGGAGGTTCTGGGGATGCACCCGCAGATCAACGTGAACTGCAACGCCGCCCCGGGGAACATGAACTCGAAGGTGCGTCAGCGGGTGATGCACCTGGGCCTGCCGGCGCCGCTGTTCACGATCGACTTTGAGGGCAAGAAGGGCAAGGCACCGTTCGATCGTCAGACGTTCAAGCGGTTCTTCGACTGCCTCGACCCGGTCTTCGGTCACCAGGTGAGCCTCGGGCAGACGAACACGGTCGTGCTGTGCCCCGCGATCACCAGCCACAGCGAGATGAGCGACGATGCGCTGCGGGCGGCGGGGATCCAGCCCACCACTGTGCGCGTGGCGGTGGGTATCGAGGACCCGCGGACGCTGATTGCGCACCTGATCAAGGCGAGCGAGCTGGTGCTCGACGGCGAGGCGCCGGGGTTCAGCGGCAAGTTCCCCTCGCCCGAGGTGATCGACAAGATCTATATGAAGCACAGCCGCGAGGTGCACGAGAAGCACACGCAAAGCCAGCCGAAGATGCAGTCGCTGCTGTCGTGATACGCCGGGGCGTTGACGCACACAGACCTGGAGGTTCGGGCCCATGGGCGAGGGCAAGCAGGACGGCGAGAACATGAAGTTCGCCCCCGGATCGTCGGGGGGCGGTGGCTCCGCGCCGCGGCGTGCGCCGATCAGCGGCGAGGTCGAGCCCGGCTCGCGCGGGCGGTCGCTGCGCCGCGGCGGGGATATCGAGGACGACGGCGGGCCCAGCGCCGAGGATATCGAGCGGTTCAGCCACGCCACCCGCAAATGCCCGAACTGCAGGAAGGAAGTCTTCGACGACGTCGACGTCTGCTACCACTGCGGCGAGGCGATCGTGCAGGCCTCGAAGGGCCCGAAGCCGTGGGTTGTTGTCATCATCGTGCTGATGATCCTGGGGTTCCTCCTCACGAGTGTGGGGAGGTTCTTCTGACCGGCGCGCGGCGGCAGCCCGCGGCGTCGGCGACGTCTCGCGCGCGGGGTGCTTCGCGACGTGGCGCGGTCAATGACGCTGAGAAGCTGGGATCGGTCTGGCGCGTCAGCACGCGGAAGATCCTGACGCTCGATCGTCCGCGGGTACTCGGCATTCTCAACATCACGCCGGATAGCTTTTCTGATGGGGGCGAGGTGACCACGCCCGCGCTGGCGGCCGAAGTTGCGGTGCGGATGATCCGCGACGGGGCCGACGGTGTGGACATCGGCGGCGAATCGACCCGCCCGGGCGCGAAGCCCGTGAGCGAGCGAGAGCAGATCGCGCGTGTGGTGCCGGTGATCAGGGCGGTTCGGCGTGCGGTGGGACCGAAGGCGGTGATCACCATCGACACCACGCGAGCGAAGGTGGCGGCGGCGGCCCTCAAGGCTGGCGCGGACGCGATCAACGACGTCTCCGCAGGGACCGACGACGCGGGGATGTTCAAGCTCGTGAAGCGTGCGGGGTGCGGGCTGATTCTGATGCACCGTGCAGCGAAGCCGCAGAGCGATCGGTACAGCGATCGGTACGCGGGCGATGAGCCGATGCGCGGGGACGTGGTGCTGACGGTTGCGGAGTTTCTCGCTCGGCGTGCGGTGGAGGCGATCAAACTCGGGATCGACGCGCGGTCGCTGATGATCGACCCGGGGCTGGGGTTTGGGAAGACCGTGGAGCAGAATCTGGATCTGATCCGACGCACGGGTGAGCTGGCGGCGTTGGGGTATCCGGTGATGTCGGCGCTGAGCCGAAAGAGCTTCGTGGCGCGGGCGATGATGAAGCCGGGGGAGAAGGGCGAGCCGGCGGGCGTGAAGGATCGGCTGGCGGGGACGATCGCGCTGAGCGTTGTGCAGATGTTCGCGGGGGCGCGGGTCTTTCGGGTGCACGATGTGAAGGCGGCGTCGGAGGCGTTGTCGGCCGCGTGGGCTGCCAACCCGGCAGGCGTTGCCGACGGAATCGGCGGTTTGTAAGCTGTTCGCTGACGGGGAATGACGCGGTTTTCAGCGTGAAAAGCGGGGTGATCGGCGGGAACCGCTTTGGGCGTATTGGCATCAAAAGTGTTGGACGAATAGAGTTGCACGAGGCCGGGGCGTTCGGGCGAAGCTCGGCGCGGCCTCGGGGATCGGGCGGGGTGAGTTGAAAGGAAGGCGTGTATGGCTGGTGCGAACCTGGTTGAGTTTACCGACGGCAACTTCCAGAGCGAGGTGCTGAACGCGGATAAGCCGGTGATGGTGGATTTCTGGGCCGAGTGGTGCATGCCGTGCAAGATGATGCTGCCGACGATCACGACGATCGCGGACAAGTTCGCCGGGAAGGTGAAGGTCGGCAAGCTGAACATCGACAACTCGCGCGATGTGGCGGTGAAGTTCGGGATCCAGGCGATCCCCACCGTGATCGTCTTCAAGGGCGGGCAGGAAGTCGCCCGCGTGGTGGGCCTGAAGAACGAGGCGGAGTTCAGCAAGGTCCTCGAGCCGCTGACGAAGTGATCCTTGCGGGCTTACCACGGGCAGCAGAGTTGTGAGCAAAGAACTCCACCGGATCGCCGACCGCGAATAGACTCGCGTGTCGGCGATCGTTTGTTTTGAAGCCGGGGACCTTTGGAAGTGGGGGGGTATTGAGGCGAGGATCGGCCGGGCGGCGGGTGAGAAAAGGGTTTGTGCAGCGATGGCAGGGACGAACAACGGCGCGGGCGCTTCGGGCAATAAGAGCGGGGCGAAGGACTTCACAGGTCGCAAGATCCGCGCGGGCGTGGTGGGTGTGGGGCGGATGGGTCGGCACCACGCGCGGGTCTACGCGCAGCTCCCCGATACGCAGCTCGTGGGCGTTGTGGACACGAATCCCGAGCGCGCGGAAGCCCTCGCGGAGCAGTTCGGGTGCAAGCACTTTCATTCGGTTTCGCAGTTGATCGAGGCGGGTGTGGACGTGGTGAGCGTCGCGGTGCCCACGACGTACCACGTTGAGTCGACGGTGCCGCTGCTGCAGGCGGGTGTGGCGTGCCTGGTTGAGAAGCCACTGGCGGGCGATGTGGAGGAAGCGCAGAAGATCAAGCGGGCGGCCGAGACGAGCGGCAGCGTGCTGATGGTCGGTCACATCGAGCGCTTCAACCCGATCATGCGCGCCCTGCGCAAGGAGCAGAGCGAAGAGAACGCCATCGTGCCGCGGTTCATCGAGGTCAGCCGGGTGAGCCCGATGACCTTCCGAAGCGTCGATACCAGCGTGGTGATGGACATGATGATCCACGACCTGGATGTGGTGATCATGCTCATGGGCGGGCGCGAGCCCGACGAGGTGCAAGCCAGCGGCGTCGCGGTGATCACCGAGCACGAGGACATCTGCAACGCGCGCCTGACCTGGCGCCTGCCCACCGGCGCGTGCGTGGCGAACATCACCTGCTCACGCCTGGCGCTGAAGACCGAACGCATCACCCGCATCACCGGCGAGAACGCGTACGTGAAGATCGACTACGGCGCCAAGACCGGCACGATGATCCGCCGCCTCGCCAACGAGCAGCAGATGATCGACGTGCGCGAGAGCCTGCGCCAGGGCGCGGACCTGAGCAACATGAAGTGGCACGAGCTGGTGAAGATCGAAGAGCTGCAGGTCGACGAGGGCGAGCCGATCGTTGAAGAGATCAAGGCGTTCCTCGACGCGGTGAAAAACAACCGCAGGCCCGAGATCGACGCCAGCGCAGGGCTCGCGAACGTCCGCACCGCGGAACGCATCATCGAAGCGGCCCGCACCGAACGCGGCGGCAAGCACATCGACGTGATGGCCGTCAGCGGGCGGCGCTGAACGCGGGCGTTCATACGAGGGCGTGAACATGCGAACATGCGCGAACCGCGTGCGTCTTGATACGACGAAGAGCCAAGACACCGTCGGCTGAAGCCGACGGCTCTGAAGCGTTCCGCTTGATCGTTACTGTCCGAAAAGGTGCTTCTCGACCCACGTGTCCTGACGCAGCACATCCGCGCGGAGTGTACGGTCGCGGCGCTCCGCCTGACGCTGGCACCGCCTGAAGAGCCACAGCGCAAGCCGACGGCGGACGCCCGTCAGTTCGTTCTCGCTGGGCGTGGGAACACCTCGAAGCGCGCGCTCGAGCTCCGACGCGTCATCACCACGGGCGTGCTGCTCATCACCCGTGCTCCGCGGCGTGTTCTTCACGGGCACCGCGCGCATCGCCGCCGCGGTCTTCTTCGCGAACAGCTCCAGCAGTTCGTCCTGCAGGCTCATGAAGATCTGCGCACTGCCCGGGTCGCCCTGTCGACCGGCACGCCCGATGAACTGCCGATCGATCCGTTTGGCGCTGTGCATCTCGGACAGGATCACGTGCAGCCCGCCCGCGCGGAGGGCACCGGCGTCGGGCTTGATGTCCGTACCCCGCCCGGCCATGTTCGTCGCCACCGTGATGGCGGGCTGGGGCGTGCTCTGACCCGCCAGTTCGATGATCGCCGCCTCGTCCTTGTCGAAGTTCGCGTTCAGCACGCGGTGCGGCAGGTTCATCTGCGTCAATCGTCGCGAAATCGCCTCGCTCGCCTGGATCGACCGCGTCCCCACCAGCACCGGTCGCCCCGCGTTGTGCAACGCCAGCACCGATTCGGCAATCGCGTCCAGCTTCGCCGACGCGGTGCGGAAGAGCCGATCGGGCCATTGCTTTCGCGCGATCGGACGGTTGGTGGGGATCACCGTGACAGGACGCTGATACGTCGTTTCCATCTCGCGCGTCGCGTCGGCGGCCGTGCCCGTCATGCCGCACAGGAACGGGTAACTGCGGAAGAACCGTTGAAAGCTCAGCCGCGCCAGCGTCTCACGATCGGCGGAGATGTCGACCTGTTCCTTCGCCTCGACTGCCTGATGCAGCCCGTGCTCCCACGTGCGGTCCTGAAGGAACCGACCCGTGAACTCATCGACGATCACCACGCGGCCATCTGCCACCGCGTACTGCTGCCCGCGCTTGTAGCACGCCCGCGCAACCAACGCCGTGCGAACGAGCTCGATGGCGCGGCGCGTGGCGCGGAAGATCGGCTCGTGCTGTCGATCAAAGAGCCGAATGCAACGGTCGTACCCGTCGTCGGTCAGTTCGACCTTTCGGCGCAAACGGTCAAGCGTGTAGTCGTCGCCCTCGACAAGCGACGCCGCCATCCCGTCCGCCGCGACGTAGATCGGCGCCATCTCATCACCCCGGCGGCTCTGCGCGATGATCAGCGGCACCACGCCCTCGTCGATCAGCACCGCGTCGGCTTCGTCAACCAGCGCCGCCTTCAACCCCGGGACCATCGCGCCGCCGGTCCACAGGCCGCTGGCGTTGGCGAGGTTGTTCCCGCTGCCGGCATCGCCATCGCCGTCGGGTGAGAACGCCGCCCGACCCGCCCAGGGCGAGGTGATTCCCGTCAGGCGGATCTGATCGCGCAGCCAGTCGGCGGTGATCTGCTTGGGCGTGCCATAGACAATCGAGCGTGAGTACGTCTCCGCCCGGTCCTGCGGCTGCTGTTCCTGCTGGATCGCACCGACCGTCAGCCCGCACCGCGCGTAGATCGGCTCGCGGCTCTTCGCGTCGCGCAGGGCCAGATAGTCGTTGACCGTGAAGACGTGCAGCGAGCGGTGACGCCAGGCCAGCAACGCCGCGGCGATCGAGCCCGTCAGCGTCTTCCCCTCGCCCGTGAGCATCTCGATGATGCGACCGTGATAGAGCGCCATCGCCCCCATGAGCTGCACGATGTACGCCTCTTGCCCGGTCTCGCGCCGAGCCGCCTCGCGCACGGCCGCCAGCCCGCGGCGCAGCAACTCGTCCTCACCCTCGCCCCGCGCACCGGCACGCCGCGCAAAGCTCTCGCGCACCGCGTTGATGTGCGATGAGAAAGCTGATTCGGACATCTCGCGGAGCTGCGAAGCGAGCCGGTCGGCCTGCTGGGCCTGATCGCGAAGAAACTCCGCGGTGATCCGCCGCGTGCGGGCACGCATCTGAAGCGTGGAGACGAACTTGTCCACGCCCGTGAGTTCACGCGGCCGCCTTCGGCGTGATCGCACCGACTGGTACAGGGCTTGGTATCGCGTGAGGGCTTGAGACATGGTTCCTTCGACAAGTGAATCAACGCACGTGCGATCGCGAAGAGCAGAAAACTCAGAGCCAGAAGCGCCCCTGCAGGGCTTTGCTGAACCGTTCAACAACCTGATCCAGCAGCGGCTTGCTGGGCAACGTCGCAAGGATGTACACCCGCTGTCCCGGCGGCAAGCCGCGCAGTGATTCGCTCTCCGCGCTGATCTGCACGATGAACTGCTCCTGCTTGCTCGTCTTGCCGCTGGGGTCTTCGGGCTTGAGCAAGAACTCACCGCCGCCAAGTACGCCCAGTGCGGCGTGGGGCAGGCGACGCTGCGCCGCGGGGAGGGCCACCACGCTCGTGCCCGTGATGACGCGTGAGAGGTCAGAGGCGGGCCTCATGCGCAGGTCGAGCTGGTCCTTGGGCGTCTGGAAGATCCACGCAACCTC
This sequence comes from Phycisphaerales bacterium, assembly GCA_032229765.1. Lineage (GTDB taxonomy): Bacteria > Planctomycetota > Phycisphaerae > Phycisphaerales > UBA1924 > JACVCS01. The sequence goes on from JAVTWO010000113.1 coordinate 38,073, forward strand.
GGTCTGGTTCAGCGTCGCCGCCACGCGCGTCTTGGTGGGGTTGACCACTTCGCAGATCGGCGCACCGATCTGCAGGTACGCGCCGCTCAGGCGGTCCGGGTCGGCCGCGACGATGACGCCGCCCATCGGCGCACGCACGACCAGTTCACCGCGTCGGCGTTTCAGTTCGACAAGCGATTCCTTGTAGACCCCGAGCTGCGCCAGCGCCACCGCGGCGGCATCAGGATCACCCGAAGCGATCGCCTCACGCCGCGAGCTTTCCAGCGAGCGGATGTTCGCCTCCGCCAGCGCGATGTTCGACTCCAGCTCGGGCGAGTCGAGCGTCAGGATCGCATCGCCCGCGTTGACGCGCTGCCCGGGTCGTGCGTGCACGGCTTTCACAAAGCCGTCGGACCCCGCGTAGACCCCGGCGCGGTCGATCGGCTCGATCACGCCCGTGACACGCCGCCAGTCGGGCAGGGGCACGAAGCCCACCAGAACTGTGGTCGCCAGCGCCAGCACGAGCGAGACGAGCACCGCGCGCCCGCGTCGATCGCCCAGCGACGGGCTGGTCGCCAGCCAGTGCACGAACGTGCCGGTGGGCAGGAGGAACCACGCCGCCGCCGACCAGAGCGCCAGGATGATCCCGACGATGAAGAACATCCCCAGCACGACAAACGTGATGACCACGAAGAGGAAGATGCGGTACGCCAGCGAGAGCACGCCGAAGACCAGCAGGATGAGCGCTTCGCCGGGCAGGGTGGTGGGCGGGCGAGCGTTGGTGATGCGGTAGACGTGGCGCTGGAAGAGGAACTTCAGCATCGTCACCGAGCGCTGCATGAGGTTGGGGATCTCCAAGAGGTCGGAGAGGATGAAGTACCCGTCGAAGCGCATGAGCGGGTTGGCGTTGAAAAAGATCGTGGTGATCGACGCGGAGATCATCACGTACGAGCAGAGCTCTTTCAGCAGCGTGCCCTCCGCGGCACGGACCCAGATCAGCGCCGCCACGGCCGCGGCGGCGAGCTCAAAGATCATCCCGCCCGCGCCGACGAGCGCCCGCTGCCACTTGCTTCGGAAGGCCCACGCCGCCGACGCGTCGACGTAGGGCGAGGGCAAAAACACGAGCATGATGAACCCGGTCTCGGGGACCTGCCCGCCCAGCCGCTTGCAGATCAGCCCGTGCCCGAGTTCGTGCCAGGCCTTCAGCAGCACGAAGGTCAGCAGCATCCAACCCCAGTTCGCCGGGTTGCTCAGGCTGTCCAGCCCGCCGGCGATCCGCCGAGCGTCGGGGATGATCGAGGCGAGGGCGACGATCACCAGCACCGCCCAGATCGCCAGTCCAACCTTCGACAGCGCGGGTCTGAAGATCGGCTCCAGCCAGCTCAGCAGCGGGTCGGGGTTGAAGAGCTTGAAGCGGAAGTACATCAGCCCGATGACCTGCTGGCGGATTTTCTTCGCCGTGCGCTCGCGTCCGCGACGCAGGAGCTGCTCAGCCTCGGGGGCCGCGTCGACCGAGAGCAGGTTCGACGAGTACAACTGGCTCAGCAGCTCGATGACCTCGTTCTGTGTCGGCGCCGCGTCGGCGTACTTATCCAGGCACAGCTTCCACGCCTCGTCGACGGTGCGTTCGCCGTCGAGGGCGCACACCAGGTCGTACGCGACGGGGTTGAGTCGGAAGAACTGGTTGCTCGCCGGGTCGTGGGCGACGTGCCAGCGTCCGCGCCGATAGTGCTGGCGCGTGATCTGCACGTGCGGGCGCAGCCTGGGCTTTGACGAGGCGACGCGGTGCCAGAATGGCGAGAACGTTGGTCTGTCCATGATTGCCGATTCACTCTTCGCAGGCGGGGCTTACCACCACCACAGCCGAACCGCGTCGACGACTTTCCGCGTGCCGATCCACATGAGCGATCGGCTCCCCGAATCCAGCCTCGCCACCGCTTCCATACCCGGTCGCATCCACGCCGCGGGCTGATCGACGCTGGTCCACACCTCGAAGAGGTTCTTCCCGTCGCTCGCCTGCGCCATGGGCACGATCCGCTGCACCGTCACGCTGAACCCCGCGCCGGGGTTGGAGCGCGTGGCGATCGTTCCCTTGCTCCCCGGCGCGATCAGCGGCTTGCCCTCCGCGTCCAGCAGCAGATCGCTCTCATCCAGCCGCACCACCGCGATCATCCGGTCCAGCGGCGCGATCTGAAACAGCTCATCACCCAGTTTCACCGACGCGCCGATCCGGTCGGTGAGATTCCCCGTGATGACCGTCCCGTCGATCGGCGCAAGCACCGTCGCACGCTCCAGCCGCGAGCGGTACAGATCGATCTGCGCCTGCGCCGCCTCGGCCTGCGCCTGCGCCCGCGCCGCCTCGGGCGGTTTCGCGTCCTTCATCGCCTGCGCCCGCGCTTTCTCAGCCTGTGACAACCGCGACAACGCGTCCTGCAACTGCAGCTTCAGCTCCGCGGTGTCAAACTCAACCAGCACGTCCCCCGCCTTCACCTGCTCGCCCGCCTTCGCGCTCGGCCCCAGCGCCCGGATCACCCCGTCCAGCGGCGCCGCGATGATCCGCTTCTCAACCGGGCGAAGCTCCGCCAGCGCGCCCACGCGGTGTGTCGTGCGGATCACCGTGCACGCGATCAATGCCGTCATCAACGCCAGCGCCGCGAGCTTCCACAGCGTGTGCCGCGGCCCGACCAGCCACGCCCCACCCGTCCGCGCACTCTCCACCGTCCGCAAAGCCCACGGCAGATCATCCCGCCTTCTCACACTCAACACCGGCGCAACCAGATCCATCACCGCCTGCACACGCTCCACCACCGACGGATCGATCCCCGTCGTCGTCGAGGCCTTGGTTTCAAAGGTCACCACGCCCACGGTCTGGTCGTTGTGCCGAAGCGGGACCGAGCAAACCCGCAGGTGCTGATCCGCGGTGCCCAGCTCGCGGTGGCAGTAGATGATCGCGCGCCCGAGCACCGCGTCGGTCTCGGCGCTCGGCGCGGGGTACATCACCGCGTGATCCTGATCGAGGCACTCGTCCATCGCCGCCTCGAGCCGCTTGATCATCGCGGTCTGACGGTTGAAGTTCTCGGTGTCCGAGATCGCCACCACCTTGCACGCCTCGTTCTTCACCCACGACAGCGCCACACGATCCGCCCCGAACCGCCGCGCAAGGTCGTTGACCAACTGAATGCACGCGCCCTTGAAGTTTGTCGCGTCGTTGACGATCCCCAGCAGCTTCGCGGCCGAATCCGCCGCCGCCGCCGTCGAAAGCGCCCGCTTGATCTGCCCACGCGCCGCGTGTAGATGAATGTACCCAACCAGCACTTCAACCATCGCCAGCGAGCTCTGCAGCGCAGGGCGAGAGCGTGCCTCAACCAGCAGACAGATCGCCCCAGGCGAGGGCGCAAGCTTCTGCTGCTGCGCCGCCGCGGGTGACTGCGCCGGACTCGCCGCGGTTCCAGCCCCGCCGCCCGTCTGCTCACTTGGCAGTGCAACCGCCAAGATATGCCCCGCCGGCGGCGCACCCTCATACCCAGGTGAATCACCCGTCAAGTTGAAAACCCGCGAAGCCCCAGACTCGATCGCCGCGTACGCCGCCCGCGCCGCGTCCTCGCCGTGCAGGATCGAGCTCGGCTGCGCACCAGCACCACCACCGGCACCCTCAACGTTCGGCGCGGGCCATACCGCTAAAGGCCGCGCGACAAGCTCACCCCGCTCGCCCGACATCGGGACAAAGACCACCGCCTGACGCGCCGCCGCCACCTGCCCGATCACACGCAGCAGCCGATCCAGAAAGACCCGGTCGTCCGGCGCGGGCGAGGCCAGCTCCGCGACAAGTCGCTGCCAAGGTGCGGCCGAAACTTCTTTGACGTCGGTGATCATGCGGAAATGCCATTCCGATCAAGGTTCGCTTTCGCGGTTGGCGCTCAGCCCAGCGCTCATCATCGAAACACCGCTTACACACAACACCCCCGCCGAAGTACTCCACTCCTCACTCATCTCACCGCGGTGCCAGCGCTTCTCGCTTCTCCCCGGCGTTCTTCTCTTCGATCGTTTGCGTCGTCGGCACGGCCTTCTCCGTCGGCTTCGCCCCGCCCACCATCTCGCTCTCGCTCGGCTGCGTAAACCGAACCTGCACGCGCGTCCCCGCGGGGATCTGCTTCGGGTTATCGATCTCCACACGCACACGCCGGCTTCCCGCCGCATCGGTCACGGGCGCGACACTCAATACCCGCGCCCGCATCACCTCCGCGCCGCCCATCTCTTCAGGAACGTCCAGCAGCACCCACGCCGCCGATCCTTCGCCAAGCTTCAGCTTCAGCGTCTCTTCGGTCGACGTCGGCACATCCGCCCACAGCGGATCGATGTTCACCAACCGGATGATCGGCTGCTGCAGGTCCACCGCCTGCCCGGGCTCCGCCGTCACCATGTCCAGAATCCCATCGAAACGCGCCTCGATGCGGTACCGCTGCACCTGTTCTTGCAACTGCGCGAGTTTCTGCTGCTCTTCTTTCTGTGAAGCCAGCGCGTTCGCCAGCGCCGCCTCCGCCGCCGCGAGTCCCAGCCGCCGCTCGTCATATTCCTGCGGGTTCATCGCGTTGCCGCTCTTCGCCCGTTCCGCGGCTTCAAACCGGATCTTCGCCATCTCCAAGCTCGCCTTCGCGTTCCGCACCGGCGCGTCGTTATCCGCCCGCACCCGCTGAACCTCAAGCGACGCCGTCGCCTCCGTATCTCGCGCACGAACGAGCAAATCCCCCGCCTTGACCTTCTGACCGGGCTTCACCGCGACCTGCGCGATCTCCACCGGGAAGGTAAACGCCATCACCGCGTCACGGTTGGGCCGCGTGACCCAGGTGTACCCGCCGAACGCCGCCGCCCGTTCATCAAAGGTCTTCGCGCGCGACGCAACCGCCGCCCCCGTCGGCGTTCCCTTCGTCTCATCCCCCGCCAACTCCGCGCGCACAACCCCCTCACCCCCGATCACGCAGGGAAAAACCATCAAAGCCAAACAAGTACCAACAATCGTGGTTGATCGCATCGTGTGATTCTAGATCCTCCATTCGCTGCAACCCGCCACGCGGGTCCGGCGAAAGCACCGTTCTCTTGACCTAGCCTTCACAACCGCTTCCGCGGTTCCTCCTCCACCCCTTCGGCTCGTCCAACCCGAAGTCTCCCGAATCCCGGATCCCCTCCCCCTTCCTGATTTGGCCATTTGACCCTTTGGCCATTTGGAAATTTGGAACCCCCCCATGACCACCGTCACCAAGCCCGCACCCGCCGTCGTCTCAGCCGCACCCGCCGCTAAGCCCACCGTCCCCTTCATGCTCCCCCAACTGCATGAAGCCGACATCGAAGCCGTCAACAAAGTCCTCCGCTCCGGCATGCTCCGCGCCGCCAGCAAGTGCGAAGAGCTCGAAAAACGCCTCGGTGAAATGTCCGGCGCCAAGCACGCCATGACCTGCGCCAACGGCACCTGCGCCCTCCAACTCGCCTACGAGCCCCTCTTTAAACGCGGCGACGACGTCCTCGTCCCCGCTTGGTCCTACATCGCCACCGCCGCCATGCTCGTCGCCCGCGGGTGCAACCCCATCTTCGTCGACGCCGACCCCGCCACCGGGCAGATCGACATGAACGACGCCGCCAAACGCGTCACCAAAAAGACCACCGGCATCGCCGCCACCCACATGTACGGCACCCCCGTCGATATCGACGCCGTGCAAGACCTCGCCAAAAAGCTCGGCCTCAAGGTCGTCTACGACTGCGCTCAATCCCACCTCTCCACCTACAAGGGCCAGCCCGTCGGCAAGTTCGGCGACGCCGTCACCTACTCCTTCTACGCCACCAAGAACCTCGGCACCGGCGAAGGCGGCATGATCACCTGCAACGACGACAACCTCGCCCGCCAGATCAAACTCCTCCGCTCCCACGGCGAAACCGAGAAGTACCTCCACGAACAGGTCGGTTACAACTACCGCATGAACGACATGGCCGGCGCCATCGCCTGCTCACGCCTCGACCGCCTCCCCGCCGAGACCGCCGCCCGTCAGCAGGCCGCCGCGCGCTACGACAGCCTCCTCAGCGAGTTCGCCGCGTACATCACCCCGATGCGCGCAACCCCCGGCTCCGTGAGCGTCTACCACCTCTACACCCTCAAGCTGAACATCGAAAAGCTCCGCTGCTCACGCGACGAGTTCTCCAAGCAGCTCATGGCCGAGGGCGTGCCCTCCGCCGTGCACTACCCCCGCAGCCTGCCTCAGCAGCCCGCCTTCAAAGAGTTCATGGGCATGCAGACCGCCCCGTGGACCGTCGCCGATTCCCTCGGCGCCCGCGTGCTCAGCCTCCCCATGCACCACGGCCTCACCGACGCCCACTTCGATCAGATCACCAACGCCATCCGCAAAGTCATCGCCAACAATAAGGCCTGAGTTCAGAGCCCACGACTTCAGTCGTGGGTTCCTGCGTTTTTCTTCGACTGCTCGTACACGAACGAGAGCCCACGACCAAGTCGTGGGCTCTTTGTTTTACTGACCCCTGCTATTCGTTCAACACCACCCCACACCGAAACACCCACACTCACGCACCCGAATCACTCTTCCCCATCGCCGCGTTCTTCGCCGCCTCGACCGCGCGCTTGTAGTTGTCCCCCAGGATCAACTGCCCCAGCACGTCGTCGATGTGGTTGCCCTGCTTGTCCAAGCCGTGGTTGGGCATGTGCATGGCGCTGAGTGTGCCATAGCCCAGCCCGATGTAGATCAGCGCCCAGCTCGTCAGTTCCGGGCTGAAGCGTTTGCTGACCACGCCCGCGTCCTGCGCGTTCTTCACTTCGCGCGACAGGCTCGCGTGCAGACCCGCGATGTGATCGCGCAGCGCGAGCTGGATATCCGCGTCTTCCGTTTCGGTCATCGCCTGCACGATCACGCGGTAACGTGTCTGCCCGCGCTGCGTGACCATCGGGTTCGAGCCGATGAGCCGAACCAACCGCTCTGCTGGGTCGGTCAGGTCTTTCAGCGACTGTTCCCACGCGCGGATGGTCTCCTGACCGGTCATCCGCACCAGCTCGATGAAGAGCTCTTTCTTGCTTTTGAAATGCCGATAGATGATCGGCTCGCTGACCCCCGCCGCCTTCGCCAGTTCAGCCGTCGTCGTCCCCGCGAACCCGCGCACGGCGAAGACCGTCGCCGCCGAATCGAGAAGCTGTGCACGCCGAGCTGCCGCGGGAAGCCTTGACATCGGGTCGATGGTAGCGGGCACCGCGCGCGAATCACGCTCCGCCGAAGGCCGCCGACATCATTTTCCCTTTCGCACCGCCTCGGGGACCGGATCCACCCCGTGCCCGCCCAGCGGGTGACACCGCGACAACCGCCGAAGCGTCAGCCACAGCGCCCGCCACCACGGGTGAATCTCAAAGGCTTGCTGCGCGTACACGCTGCACGAGGGATAAAACCGGCACCGCCCACCAAGAAAAGGCCCCAGCACCGCGCGGTAGACCCCGATCAGCGCGATCATGAGCCCTGCCGCGGGACCAGGGCGCTTCCGCGCGGTCCGCCCCGCGTCAGCGTGCGTTTCATCCCCGCACCCGCACCGAGCCTCATGCCCGCCTTCACCGCCCATCGCGCACGTTCCCCTTCGCAGGTCCACCCTCGCGCCCGCCGCGCAGCCGATGATCCAGGCTCCGCGCCGCGATCAGCAGCAGCTCGCGATACCCATCGAGCGTCAACGTCTCGTGCGGGTGAGACTGCACGATCAGGTCCAGCCCCGTCGGCAGTTCGCGTTGGCTGAGCCGAAACGCCTCGCGGATCAGGCGTTTGAAACGGTTCCGCGCAACCGCCGGCCCGAACTTCCGCCCCACCGAAAGCCCCAGCCGGGTGATCGCCGGCTCCGTCCCGTTCAGTTCCGCATAAATCCGAACCTGGGCTCGGTTGACCGAACAGCGCCGGGCGTAGACCTTCGCGTACTGCTTCGCGTGCGTCAGCCGCTGGTTCTTTCGAAAGACCAGCCGCACCGGCTTCCCGCCCCCGTCCGCGGTGGGTTTGACCGAGGCAAGTTTCTTTTCGCTCGGCTCGGGCATGCGTGCAAAGACTCCGGGCCGGTGCGAACAACCATTCGCAACCGTGCCCCGACTTCGACAAATCCTAGAAGACCCGCCGGTGCGCGCTCAAACCCGCCCACGCGACGGCGGCAGCAGCCCGATCAGGATCAACAGCGCCCCGCTGGCCAGCAGCCACAACCGCGACCGGTCGTCCGTCGCCCACTTCTCCAGCGTGCTGACCTCCCGCACGGGCTTACTCGGCATCACCAGCGGCGGGGGCTCAAGAGCCCCAAAGATCGACGCCGACCGAGGCGGCGCGTTCGGATCCGGGTTCTGAAGCAGTTTCGTGTTGTCCGGTGCTTGGTTGAGCTGCGTCGCCGCCAGCGACCTCACCAGCCCCGGCTCACCATCCCGCAAAGCCTCGTGATAGCCCTGGTACCGCGTCAACCGGTCCAATCGATGCTGCTCAACCGACCGCATCCGCTCGCGGTAGTACTCCGCGTCGTGCAGGTCATTCACCGCGGGAATGATCACGGTGAAGGCGATCAACGCCACCCCCGCGATCAGGAAGAGCCACCCCGGATCCAGCAAAGGCCCACGCCGGGCCCGCACCGGCGGGCTCATTACCGCCGCCGCCCCTGTTCCAGATGAGGACAAACCCTCGGGCACCACGCCCGCCGGTTCGTCATCGACGAAATCCGCCGGTTCTGTGGGCTTTTTCCCGGTTGGTTCGGTCTTTGAACCACTTTCCCCATTCGGTGCGGCTTCAAAGAGCGGGAGTTGCTGGGGCTGATCGATTTCCGCCGCCGGGCCCTGGGCGGGCTCGGGGTTGAGGGGGACTTGGACGGGTTTGATCGGTTCGGTGGTCACCACGGGGCTGATGGGCAGGATATCGGCTTGCGCGGGCGTTTGGGACCAACCGAGCGGGGCGGTATGCTGGGCGGGGTATGGAAATCGCGATGCACTTGTTGAGGGCCGCCGTCGACCACCCGTGGGAGTCGGTCGTCGGCGCGCTGAAACAGAATCCCCGTGCCGACCTGGGCGACCCGACGCAACCCGGCACGGGCGCCTGGCACCTTCGGCACATGCTGGAGACGTTCCGCCATCACGCCGCGACGGTCTCGCCCGAGCTTGAGCCCTGGCCCGCGGTGCCGTTTGATGCCAGCCCGTACGCGGTTGCGGACGCGCTCTTGGCGGATATCGATCAGTTCATTGCGTGGTGGGCGAGCAGGCCGCCGCAGAGCGCCGTCGTGCGCGTGCACTACGGAGGTCGCGTGATGGACCTCTCGGAGATGGTGGGGATCATGACCCGGCACATCACCTGGCACGCGGCGGCGGTGCACTACTGGTGCCGATGGAAGATGCCCGTCGCTGAAACTCGGTGAGCCGTGCCACCGATCGTCGTCGCGACGACGATCGGTGTTCGTTGAAAGAAGCCCGAGCCCAAGGCACACCGATCGCGGAAAGCCGCGATCGGTGGCACGGGTTCGAAAGCACGGGCACCAGAACGTTCACGCCGCGATGTCGAACAGATCGCCCAGCGTTAAACGCCCGTCCTCATTCACGTCGGTGGGTGTGAAGAGGTTGGTCGGCCTCAGGAACGCCAGCGTGTCCGAAACCGCGAACGGCGGCGGCGTGGAGGTGTACCACGACGAGCCCCAGAACGACGACAACGCGTTGCCCAACGGCGAGCTGACCAGCCCCGTGCTGGAGTAGATCGACGAGAACGCGCTGGCGATGGCCCGGGCCTGACTGGAGATCAGCACGCTGTCCAGCACCGCTCGCAACGCCCGGTCGTCGGTTGGATCTGCGAAGGACTCCGCCGCCTGTTCCACCACGCGCGAGGGGTCGGTGGTTAGCAGGGGTGAAGAGGGAGAGAAGGCGGACAAGCCGGTGAAGAACGAGGTGGTGTCCATAGCGTGAGTATCGAATACCCACGGTGCAAAAAGGGTGCGAACGGGTGTTTTCGGACGGTGAAGCTGTGCCGATGAAATCGGAAAGCAGCAGAGCTCAAAGCTCAAAGCTCAAATGAAAGTCAGTGCCCAGTGCCCAGTGCCCAGTGCCTACGCACTCACACTGATCGGACGACGACGCAGTCGTTTTGGCCGCCGAAGCCGTAGGCGTTGCAGAGGCAGGCGCGGACGCCACCTTGGTCGGTGAGGTTGCGTGGCGTGTTGGGGACATAGTCCAGATCGAGCCCCGCGTCGGGGGTCTTGTAGTTGATGGTGGGGGGGACCCAGCCCGAGTTGATCGCCATCACCGACGAGATGACGTTGCTCACACCCGCGGCGGCGATAAGGTGCCCCAGCATCGACTTGATCGACGAGATCGGAATCTTCGGCGCGTGCGGGCCGAAGACCGCCTTGATCGCGGCGGTTTCGATCTTGTCGTTTTCCTTTGTCCCCGTGCCGTGGGCGGAGATGTAGTGGATGGGCGGGCGGCCTGACGCGTCGAACTGCATCGGGTTGATCCCGGCTTGCGTGAGTGCTTCGAGCATGGCGGCCTTCGGGCCGTCGCCTTGCGGGTGCATGTCGGTGATGCGGAAGGCGTCGGCGGATGAGCCGTAGCCGGCGATCTCGGCGAGGATCTTCGCCCCGCGGGCCTTGGCGTGTTCGAGGGTTTCGAGCACGAGCATCCCCGCGCCCTCGCCCATGACGAACCCGTCGCGGGTCTGGTCGAAGGGGCGCGGGACGGTGGCGTACTCGTCGCTGCGAGAGGAAAGGGCCGTCAGGCGGATGAACCCGGTGATCCCCAGCGGGTGGATCATGCTGTGCGCGCCGCCGGCGAACATGATGTCCGCGTCGCCCCGGCGGATGATCTCGAAGGCCTCGCCGATGGCCTGGATGCTGGCGGCGCAGGCGGTGAGGCAGTTGCTTGCGGGTCCGCGGCAGTTGAAGGCCCAGGCGACATGGCTGATGGTCATGTTCGCCTCCTGCTCGATCTCGCGCGCGGGGTTCATGCGCTGATAGGCGGAGGCGGCCCACTTCTGCCCGCTCACACGCCGGGCGCTCTCGTCCCACCCGGCGAGATGAGCCGCCGCGTAGTTGTCAAAGTCCAGCGTCCCCTCGCCCGAGCCGAGGTAGAGCCCGAAGCGGCGCGGGTTGAGTTTGACGGAGGGTTGATCGAGCCCAGCCTGACGGAAGGCCTGAGCCGCGGCTCCGAGTGCGAACTTCGCGTTCAGGCCCGCGTCGGCGTGCTGCTCGGCGCTGGGCAGGTGGTCCTCAAGGCGGTAGTTTTTCACCTCGGAGGCGAAGTTGGTTTTGAACGTGGCGGCGTCGAAGCGCGAGATCTTCCCCACGCCCGACCGACCGGCCATCAGGGCCTCCCAGACGCTTTGCACGCTGTGACCCAGGGGAGTGACCCAGCCCATGCCGGTGATGACGACGCGCGGTTCGGAAGCCATGATGGACAGCGTAGGGGTGGAAAGTGAAAGCAGCAAAGCAGCAAAGCAGCAAAGCAGCAAAGCAGCAAAGCGGCAAAGTGGCAAAGTGGCGAAGTGGAGAAGAGCAGTGCGGCGAACTTGGTTGGTCAAGAAAAAACCGTCGGCTGAAGCCGACGGCTCTGAAAAGTCATTTGAGTCTTTGAGCTTTGAGTTCTGAGCTCGCTCAGTTGTTCGCGTCGGGGTCGTAGCTGCCGCCGTCGTCGAGATCGTGCCCGGTGTCGGCGTTCTCGCCTCGCAGGGCGGCGAGCTTGTCGGGGTTCAGCACGCGGACGAGCCCGTCCTTGAGCAGACGACCCGCGAAGTTGATGATGAGCCCCAGTTCAAGGTCCGCGGCACGGAGCTGCGCCCGCAGGGCGGCACGTTCGTACGAGCCGATCTCACCCGGGCGCGACATGATCTGGACGATGAAGCGGTCGGCGATGAACAGGTCGGCGACGCACTTGCCCACGACCTTGTCCTTGAAACGCACGTCGAAGGCGTGATCGGGCTTGAAGTCGATCCCCTGCGTGCGCATCTCGTCGATGATGGCGTGCAGATACACGGTTCGGTCGAAGCCCGGCCCGAGGGCCATGTGCACGTCGCGGGCGCAGCCGATGACCTTGTGGCTGGTGCCGGTGAGGGCGGGATCAAGCTCGGCCAGGGGGACGCCGCGACGCCCGCCGCGATCACCGCCGCGATCGCGGTCGCGCCCGCCGCCGCGGTTGGAGGAGTATTCGCGAGAGTCACGACGGTCGTAATCGCTGTGCATGGGTAGCTCCGTGGAAGTGAAAAGGCTGCTGTGGGGGGGGTGAGGGGGGTG
>JAVTWO010000114.1:0-7776 GCA_032229765.1 Phycisphaerales bacterium
TAATCTCGTATGCCGTCTTCTGCTTGGGCTGGGGCTGAAGAACCCTGGGGCGGTGCCGAACTACCACTTTTATATTTTCTCGGTGATCGCGTTGGGGGCGGCGTTGCGGGTGATATCGCATCCGCGGCCGGTGTATGCGGCGTTGTACTTTGTGCTGACGATTTTGGCGTCGTGCGGGTTGTATTTGCTGTTGTCGGCGGAGTTTTTGGCGTTTGCGTTGGTGATCGTGTATGCCGGGGCGATTTTGATCACGTATTTGTTTGTGATCATGTTGGCGACGGAGGGTCCGACGGCGGACGCGGTTGAGGCGATGAACGAGTATGACCGGGTGAGCCGGGAGCCGGTGTTGGCGACGATCGCGGGGTTTGTGATTTTGGGAGCGTTGACGACGGCGTTGGCGACGGGGGTGACGGGCGGGGCGAAGGGTGAGGCGAAGTTGACGGCGAATGCGGGGTTGATGACGGCGGATAAGCCGCTGGCGTTGATGCCGAAGAAGATTGAGAAGGTGCTTCGCGAGGCGAAGGACGCTGAGGGGAAGGCGTTGCTTGGGAAGGACGAGTCGCTGGCGATTGCGAGCGATCAGGTTCGGGACAAGCTGGTGTCGGAGAATCGGATTCGTGCGGAGCAGTGGGTGGAGATGATGCCGCGGACGGCGAAGGGTGAGCCGGCGTATGCGGTGAGGACGTCGGCGGCGGGGACGGGCGAGGGGTGGGTGGTGGTGAAGAACGGGAAGGGTGATCTGCGGGTGATTGCGGAGTCGGCGTGGCCGAAGGGCTTGGAGCTGACGGGGACGGAGGGAGTGGCGTTCAACTTGATTGATGGGCACCCTGGGGCGATTGAGATCGCGGGTGTGATTCTGCTCATGGCGATGTTGGGTGCGGTGGTTTTGGCGCGGAAGAAGGTGGAGATGGATGAGAGCGCCAAGGCGGAGGCGGCGGCGCGGTTGAAGCAGCACGCGGATCTTGGGGTGCATCTGGGTGAGGAGGCGGAGTTTGTGCCGCCGAGCGTGGGTGGGGAGCCTGTGGGTGCGGCGGAGCAGCAGGCCGCAGGAGGGACGCGATGAACCCGATGGACCTTGTGACGAATGCGACGGCGGAGGGATCGGGTGCGGTGGGGGGGATGGCGGCGTTTGCGGGCGTGACGCTGATGCACTACTTGGTGGTGTCGGCGGCGATGTTTGTCATCGGGCTGATCGGGTTTCTGACGCGTCGGAACCTGATTGTCATGTTCCTGTGCACGGAGCTGATGTTCCAGGCGGCGGGGATCGCGTTGATTGCCTTCGGGCGGTTCCACGTGAACCACTCGGGTGAGAGCTTTGTGATCTTTGTGCTGACGGTGGCGGCGGCGGAGGCGGCGCTGGCCTTGGCGCTGGTGGTGCTGCTGTTCCGTCGGAAGGAGACGCTGGACGGGACGGCTTGGAAGGAACTGAAGGGGTGAGAGACGGCACCGATCGTCCTTTGGACGATCGGTGGCACGGGGAGGGGTGCACCGATTGTCCGAAGGACTATCGGTGGCACGGGTGAGTTGGTGTGTTGAAGGTTGAATCGGGATTGAAGTACTTGCGGCGGAGCAGCTGATGCAGCTTGTTGAGACGGTGATGAGCCTGTTGGGGACGACGACGACGGGCGTCATTGGCGCGGCGGAGGGGGCTGCGCACCAGCTTGGGGCGGAGCCGATGAAGATGGGCCCGCTGGCGTTGTTGATTCCGGTTTTGCCGCTGGTGAGCGTGGTGCTGATCACGCTGTGCGCGGTGTTCAAGGTGAAGAGCAAGCTGCCGGCATGGATCACGGTTGCGAGCCTGGCGGCGGCGTTCGGGGTGACGGTGAGCGTGTGGCAGCAGGTCAGCGCGAGCCCCGGGGCGTATGTGAGCTTCGGGTACGAGTGGATCAGCTTTGAGTGGGGGAAGGCGGTTGGGCAGAGCTTTGCGGGGAACTTCTCGCTGTATATCGATCAGCTCACGTGCTATTGGATGTTGTTTGTGACGGGGCTGGGGGCGTTGATTGCGTTGTATGCCAGCGAGTACATGAGCCATGATGTGGGGCCGGGGTACAACCGGTTTTTCATGGCGTTCAGTTTGTTCGTGTTCAGCATGGCGTGCCTGGTGATGGGGGACAACCTGCTGATGCTGTTCCTGGGGTGGGAGGGTGTGGGGTTGTGTTCGTACCTGTTGATTGGGTACTTCTATCAGAAGCCGGCGGCGGTGGATGCGGCGAAGAAGGCGTTCGTGGTGAACCGGATTGGTGACCTTGGGCTGTTGATGGGTCTGCTGACGACGTTCGCGGTCTTTGGGAGCATCGAGTACAAAGAGATTTTCAAGGCCGTCAGCACGGGGTACACGAGCTCGGGGATCGCGTTGCAGGGGCACTGGTCGGGGCTGGTGATTCCGGCGCTGCTGACGGCCGGTGCGTTCGGCAAGTCGGCGCAGCTCTTCTTCTATGTGTGGTTGCCCGACGCGATGGAAGGCCCGACGCCCGTCAGCGCGCTGATCCACGCGGCGACGATGGTGACGGCGGGTGTGTACCTGATTGCGCGGATGTTCCCGGTGTACACGCTGGATGCGAACCTGCTGGTGCTGTCGGGGGTGGCGTGGGCGGGTGCGATCACGGCCTTCTGGGCGGCGACGATCGCGATGGCGCAGTTCGATATCAAGCGGATCATGGGGTACTCGACGATCTCGCAGCTTGGGTTCATGTTCGCGGGGTTGGGCGTGCTGACGACGACGGGGGCGACGTTCCACGTGCTGACGCACGCGTTCTTCAAGGCGACGCTGTTCCTGTGCTGCGGCGCGGTGATGCACGGGTTCGCGGGGCAGCTTGATCTGCGGAAGCTCAGCGGGGTGATGTGGATGAAGGGGTGGGGGCTGGTGGGCGTGGCGATGCTCATCGGGTGCTTGAACCTGGCGGGGTTCGCCTTTACGGCCGGGTTCTTCAGCAAGGACATGATTTTGGCGCAGGCGTTCGTCACGCCTGATACGAAGATCGTCGGCTCGTCGCTGGTGGGGTGGCTGCTGCTGCTGACGGCGCTGCTGACGGCGTACTACACGTTCCGGGTCTTCTTCCGGGTGTTTGTTGGGCCGGTGAAGTATGAGCCGGGGGATGAGCACCACGGTGCGGATGATCATGGACACGGGCACGACGCGCACGGGCATGATGGGCATGGGCACGGTGCGGGGCATGACAAGGGTCATGACAAGGGTCATGGGCATGATGCGCACGGGCATGGTCATGGGCACGGCGGCGAGTTTCATCCGCACGCGCCGGGGTGGGCGATCAACTTTGTCTTGGCGGTGTTGGCGGTGGCGTCGATCGCGGCGGCGGGGTTGTACTTTGTGAATAAGGATGAGCACGGGTGGGCGGGGCACATGATGGCGCGGTCGTCGGCGAAGTTTGTTGCGCCCGGCGAGCACCACGGCGATCATGCGGCGGCGGGGCACGCGGCGCCGGCGGGTGAGAAGGTGGTGGATGCGGCGCACGCTTCGGCGGAGGGGACGAGCGCGAAGGTTGAAGAGCTGGGGACGTTCCTTGGGCAGGATCCGCACAAGGTGATGTACTACGTCTCGGGTGTGCTGGGGCTGATCGGGATCGGGGTGGCGTTCCTGCTGCACAAGCAGGGGCGGACGGAGGCGGCGACGAGCCCGCTGGCGGAGAAGATGCTCAAGGCGCCGATCTTCGGGACGCTGGCGCCGCACGCGCAGCGGAAGTGGTATGTCGATGAGGTGTACAACTTCCTGATCCGCGTGCCTTTGCTGGTGCTGGGGCACATCTTCCACATCATTGACAAGTTGTTTGTGGACGGGCTGGTGAATCTGGCGGGCGCGGTGCCTGTGTTTACGGGTCACAGCTTGCGGAGCAGTCAGTCGGGGGTGATGCACCGGTACGCGGCGGGGATGGCGGTGGGTGTGGGGTTGGTTTTGTTGTTGGCGGTGCTGGTGATGATTTGATTGGGTAGAGAGGGGGAGCACCGATCGTCCGGTGGACGATCGGTGGCACGGGTGAGTGGATTGGGTTGGATTGGTTTGGACGGGTTGAACGAACGAACGAGGGACCATGCTGTTATCGCTGATGATCATCCCGCTGGTGGCGGCCGCCTTGGTGCCGATGGTTTCGAAGAGGCAGGTGCCGTGGGTTGCGTTGTTGGGGACGCTGGCGACGTGGGTGCCTGCGGGGTTGGTGCTGAGCAGCATCAACTGGACGGCGGCGGGATCGCAGAAGTTGGAGGAGCGGTGGGGCTCGTGGCTGCCTGATTTGGGGATTGCGTTGAACCTGCGGGTGGACGGGGTGAGTTTGGCGCTGGTGTTGCTCACGGCGCTCTTGGGGCCTTTGTGTGTGCTGGGATCGTGGACGGCGATTACGCAGCGTGTGCGGACGTATTACGGCTGGCTGCTGGTGTTGCAGGCGGCGATGTACGGCGTGTTCATGAGCCAGGACCTGGTGATTTTCTATATCTGCTTTGAGTTCACGCTGGTGCCGATGTTTGTGTTGATCAGTTTGTTTGGGAGCACGAACCGGAAGGCGGCGGCGATCAAGTTCTTCCTGTACACGTTTACGGGGTCGATCATTGCGCTGGCGGGGTTGGTGTATGTGGCGTGGTTCCATGCGACGCAGATGAGCGCGGCGCCGGCGGTTGCGAACGTGGTGAATGCGGCGACGGGGGCGGCGGAGGCGGCGGGCGGGCTGGCGAAGGCCAGCGCGTGGACGTTTGATATTCCGACGTTGATGAAGACGGCGCAGGAGATGCCGCTGGGTGCGCAGTCGTGGGTTTTCCTGGCGATGATGCTGGGGTTTGCGGTGAAGGTGCCTTTGTTCCCGCTGCACACGTGGCTGCCCTTAGCGCACACGGAAGCGCCGACGGCGGGGTCGGTGGTGTTGGCGGGGGTGTTGCTGAAGCTGGGGACGTTTGCGATTTACACGTTTGGGATTGGGTTTACGCCGTTGGCGGCGGTTGCGTATGCGCCGGTGGTTGCGGGGCTTGCGGTGGCGGGGATTTTGGTGGGCGGGTTGATCTGCTGGGTGCAGACGGACGTGAAGAAGCTGGTTGCGTATTCGTCGGTTGCGCACCTTGGGTTCTGCATGCTGGGGATGTTCGCGATGAACGCGGCGGGTTTGCAGGGCTCGCTGCTGTACATGATCAACCACGGGTTGTCGACGGGTGCGTTGTTCTTGTGTATCGGGTTCATGTATGAGCGGTATCACACGCGGAGCATGCACGAGATCGGCGGGCTGGCGAAGCGGATGCCGATCTGGGCGACGTTCATGGTCTTTTTCTCGATGGCGTCGGTGGGGCTGCCCGGGTTGAACGGGTTTGTGTCGGAGTTTTTGTGCGTGATGGGGGCGTATCAGGCTGGGCCGACGAAGGAGCTTTCGGGGTTGACGGGTGGGAACCTGGGTTGGAAGTATGCGTTGCTGGCGGGTGTGGGGATGATCATCGGCGCGATTTACATTTTGTACATGGTGGGGAAGGTGGTGTGGGGCCCGTTGAAGGAGCCGGGGCATGATGAGGGGCATGGGGCGAGTGGGCACGCGGGCGGGCATGGTGGTGGGCATGGGGGGCATCATGAGGGTGCGTTGCCGGCGGATTTGACGGGGCGCGAGATTGTGACGTTGCTGCCGCTGGCGGTTTTGTGTGTGGGGCTTGGGGTGTATCCGAAGCCGCTGATGCAGGTGCTGGAGCCTTCGGTGAGCGATCACGTTCGGCTGGCGAGCGCTGCGCGGGCGGAGCTGCGGGAGTTGAAGGGTTTGTCGCCTGAGGGTGGTGCGATGTACCTGAAGAACGAGTTTGGTGGGAAGGGTGCGGGGGATGAGGGTGAGAAGAAGCAAGCGGAACCCGCCAAGAGCACTGGCGACTTCACGGAGAGTGGCAAGTGATCGAGAAGCTCCAGAGTCTTTGGCCTGAGATCACGCTGCTGACGGCGGCGTGCGTGGTGATGATTACGGGGCAGAGCGGCAGTGCGGCGGTTCGTCGGCTGTCGTGGTCGATCTGTGCCGCGGCGTTGATCGCGGCGGGGTTGCTTGCGTACTCGACGACGGCGGCGAGCGGGCACGCGATGCCCAACCTGGCGATGTACGGGAAGATCGTCACGTGCGTGGTTGGGTTGTTGTTGCTGCTGCTGGTGGCGGGGACGGCGGACCGTGGGTATGAGGCGGAGATCGCACGGGGCAAGACGGTCTTCGACGCGATTCGCGCTACGCGCGGGGAGTTCTACGCGTTCTTCATGTTCTCGCTGACGGGGCTGATGCTGTGCTTTGGGGCGGATGATCTGGTGTGGTTGTTCCTGGCGCTGGAGCTGGTGTCGCTGCCGACGTACATCATGGTGGCGACCTCGACGTCGAAGAACGCGTCGATGGAAGCGGGGGTGAAGTACTTCTTCTTGGGTGCGCTGGGTGCGGCGACGTTCTTGTACGGCTTTGCGCTGATCTATGGCGCGACGGGTGCGACGAACCTGGTGCAGATCCACTCGGCGTTCGCGGCGCAGTTGGCCTCGGGCGGGCTGAACACCATCGGGGTGGTGGGGCTGATTTTGGCGGTGGTGGGTGTGTCGTTCAAGATCGCGGCGGTGCCGATGCACTTCTATACGCCCGATGTGTATCAGGGGGCGTCGGCGAGCGTGTCGGCGTTCTTGGCCTTCGTGCCCAAGAGCGCCGGGTTTGCGACGATTATTTTGCTGCTGAGCACGGTGGGGTGGATGCCGACGGGTGAGTATCCGGCGGGTGTGCTGCCCATGCCCGTGCACGCGGTGCTGTGGGTGATGGCGGTGCTCACGATGACGGTGGGCAACGTGCTGGCGCTGCTGCAGACTTCGGTGAAGCGGACGCTGGCGTACTCGTCGATTGCGCACTCGGGGTACATGCTCGTGGGTGTCATCGCCGGGCCCGGCAAGGGTGAGGACTTCGCCAGCTCGGGGCTTGCGGCGGTGTTGTTCTATCTGCTGGTGTACGGGGTGACGAACGTGGGGACGTTTGCGGTGGTGGCGGCGATGCAGCGGCAGAACCGCGACGGGACGCACAGCGAGGCGGATCGGATCGAGGATCTGCGTGGGTTGTGCGCGACGAACCCGATGATGGGGTGGACGATGGTGATTTGCTCGGCGAGCTTGCTGGGGTTGCCGCCGTTGCTTGGGTTCTTTGGGAAGCTGCCGTTGTTTTCGGCGGGGATCAGCGGTGGGCACGTGGGGCTGGTGGTGATTCTGGGGTTGAACAGCGCGATCGCGGCGTTCTATTACCTGCGGCTGGCGGCGTACCCGTTGCTGGAGAGCCCGGACATGGCGGCGCGGGCGAACAATCCGATCACGCAGGTGCCTGTGACGGGTCGTTGGCTGGCGGGTGTGCTGTCGGTGGTGGGGGTGATCGGGCTGGCGATCTGGCCTATGACGGGAGCGGCGAAGTTTGGTGCAGCGTACAAGAACAAGGTTGTTGCGCCGGGCGGGCAGGTGGCGCAGGGGAAGTGAGCACATGGCACATGGCCACAGGGCACATGGCACGTGGCCACAGGGCACATGGCACATGGCACATGGCACATGGCACATGGCCACAGGGCACATGAAGAATCGGATTGGCGCGAAGGCGTGAAGGCTCGAAGAAGGCGGGGGAATGGGGAATCGGGAATCGGCAATCGCAGAAGTGCGCGGGTGTGGTGGGCGTTGAATGTGTGAGCTGCCGGTTGTGTGGTTTCTTTGTTTGCGATTGCCTAGTCCCGATTCCCGATTGCCTGGTTTTGTGATGAGGGGGGGAAGGGGAGGTGGGGTGGAAGGAGGCCACGGATGGGTGCGTGCGCGTGGGG